>JALOOH010000013.1 GCA_025454515.1 Chloroflexota bacterium | reverse complement strand
GGTGGCGGTGGTCCGGCGCTCACCAGGGGTGCGTCCTCGGTCACTCGACCGCTGACGACTGGCATGGTGCTCCAGCAAGGGGGCCTGGGGACTCCGCGGGCTCCACCGCCATCACGTGGATCCGCCGATGATCGACACGGGCGACGATCGCCACGTGGACGACATCGGGTTCGGCAGGGCGATGCGAGCCATCCGCATCGGATCGAGGCTGCGTCAGGTCGACGTGGCCCGACGCGCCGGCATCAGCCAGTGCGCGGTCTCGGACGTCGAGCGCGGGTTCGCGGAGGGCTTCTCGCTGAGGACGCTCCGCGCCCTGGCGGCGGCTCTCGGAGCGCAGGCGATGCTCGATCTCCGATGGCGTGGCGGCGAGGTCGATCGGCTCCTCGACGAGGGCCACGCGCACATCGTGTCGAGCTCGGTCGCGCTGCTCGAACGTCTGGGTTGGGAGACCGTGACGGAAGTGACCTACTCGCGCTTCGGGGAGCGCGGCTCGTACGACATCCTCGCCATCCACCGCCCGACGGGTGCAGTGGTGGCGGTGGAGGTCAAGACGCGGATCGTGTCCCTCGAGGAGACCCTGAGAAGACTCGACCAGAAGGCGAGGCTCGCCCCACTGGTCGCCACGGAACGCTTCGGGGCGAAGCCGCGCGTCGTCGGCCGGATGCTGGTCCTGCCCGAGGGTGGCGTATCCCGCCGCGCGATCGGCCGACACGAGGCGGTCCTCCGCCGTGCACTCCCCGTCCGCGGCCTCGAGGCCCGCAGCTGGCTCGCGGACCCGTCCGCCCCGGCCTCGCTCCTGCTCCTGGTACGGCCTGCCGGCAAGCTGCCGGCGTCCGCGCGTTGCCGCGTATCAGCCCCCAGACTGCACGCTGGCGCCGTGCCGCTGGTCGGCGGTCCGGCCCCGCGCGACCGCGCCGACTCGCATCGCCGGCATGCGCCCCGTGGTGATACGCGGCGACGCGATCCGGGCTAGCAGTCCCCCGGTTGGTATCCGGCTACGGGATCGACGTCGACCGCGCCACCGGCAGTCAGCGGCCCGTTGCCGGCGCGTCTCCGGCAGCCCTGTCTCGCTGGCCGGCATGTCGGTCGCCGATGAGGCGTGCCATCCAGCCCCGCCGCCCCGGCCCCCTCGCCCAGCCGCGTCCGCCCGCGCGCGCCCGGACACGCACTTCCTCACGACCGGCACGGGCCGCTCGGCCGCCCACCGGGTCCGGTCGGCCCCTTGACCTCCCGGCGCCTTCGCGCGACCCTGCGCGGGACGGTTCGACCGCTGGGCCCCCGGCGCGGGCACCGGCTCGACCGCATCCCGACCCGGGCAGCCTGCCCCTGGGTCCCGGAGGCCGAGGCATGGACCGCACCCGCACCGTGATCATGGGCGCCGCCGGGCGCGACTTCCACGACTTCAACGTGGTCTACCGCGACGAGCCGTCCGTCGAGGTCGTCGCGTTCACCGCGACGCAGATCCCCGGGATCGCCGACCGCCGGTACCCTGCCGAGCTCGCCGGGGCCCTCTACCCGGACGGCATCCCGATCCTCGCCGAGGACGAGCTCGAGCGGATCGTGCGCGAGGCCCGGGTGGACCGCGTCGTCTTCGCGTACAGCGACGTCGCCCACGAGACCGTCATGCACGCGGCGTCCCGCGCGCTCGCGTCGGGCGCCGATTTCGAGCTCCTCGGCCCGCGCAGCACCATGCTCGAGAGCACCCGGCCGGTCGTCGCGACAGGGGCCGCCAGGACGGGCGCCGGCAAGAGCCAGACGACGCGGTACCTCGCGCGCCTCATCGAGGAGGCCGGGCTCGTCACGGCGGTCATCCGCCACCCGATGCCGTACGGCGACCTCGTCGCCCAGCGCTGCCAGCGCTTCGCCTCGTATGCCGACCTCGACCGCCACGAGACGACGATCGAGGAGCGCGAGGAGTACGAGCCGCACCTCGACGCGGGCCGGATCGTGTACGCGGGCGTCGACTACGAGCAGATCCTGCGCGCCGCCGAGAAGGAGGCCGACGTCGTCCTCTGGGACGGCGGGAACAACGACTTCCCGTTCTACCGGCCCGACCTGTTCGTCGTCGTGGCCGACCCGCTCCGCGCGGGCCACGAGCAGCGCTTCCATCCCGGCGAGGTGAACGCGCGGATGGCCGACGTCGTGGTGATCAACAAGGTGGACTCGGCCACGGCGGAGCAGGTCGCGACCGTCGCCGCCTCGATCCGGTCGATGAACCCGACCGCGGCGATCGTGAAGGCACGCTCGGACCTCGCCCTCGAGGGTGGCGAGATCGCCGGCCGCTCGGTGGTCGTCGTCGAGGACGGACCGACGCTCACGCATGGCGGGATGACGTACGGCGCCGGCATCGTCGCGGCCCGGCGCTTCGGCGCCTCCGAGGTCGTGGACCCGCGTCCGTTCGCGTCCGGCGAGCTTGCGCGGACGCTGGCGAAGTACCCGGATCTCGACCGGCTCCTGCCGGCGATGGGGTACGGCGACGTCCAGATGCGCGAGCTCGAGGCGGCCCTCAACGCGTCGCCGGCCGACGTCGTCCTCGCGGCGACGCCGATCGACCTCACGCGCATCCTGCGGCTCGAGAAGCCGGTCGTCCGGGTCCGGTACGAGCTCGAGGAGGTCGACGGACCCAGCCTCCGGACGCTCCTGGAGCCGGTCGTCGCCCGGGCGAAGGCGGACCCGCGACCCGGGGCCGACTGATCCGATCGCCGCGCCCGCCTCCTCGGGCGCGTCCGGGTAGACTCCGCGCCATGTCGGGACCGATCGTGCTCGTCGGCGCCGGCGAGTTCACGCCTGCCATGGCCGGCGTGGACCGGGCGCTCCTCGCTGCCACGGGGATGGCGCGCCCGCGCGTCGCGATCGTCCCCACGGCATCGTGGCCGGACGGCGAGGCCACGTTCCATCGCTGGGGGGCGATGGGGGAGGCGCACTTCGCGGCCCTCGGTGCCGAGGTGGAGCAGGTCCTCGTCCGGGAGCGGGCTGACGCCGACGATCCCACGTGCGCACAGGCAGCGGGCGAGGCCGATCTCATCTACTTCTCGGGCGGCAAGCCGCAGCACCTGCGCGACGTGCTCCGGGGCAGCGCGCTCTGGGCCGCGGCGCTCGCCGCCCACGAGCGTGGCGCGATCCTCGCCGGCTGCTCGGCCGGCGCGATGGTCCTCGGCGGCCGCCAGCTGGACGTGGGCCGCGGCCTGCGCCCTCCGGTGGGGTGGGACCCGGGGCTCGGCGTCGTGCCGTCGGTCGCCGTCATCCCGCACTACGACCGCGTCCCGCACACGCTCGCGGCGCTCATGGCGATGACCGCGCCGAAGGGGACGGTGGTCCTCGGGATCGACGAGGACACGGCCGCGGTCGGCGACGGGGCGACCTTCCGGGTCGTGGGCCGCGCGACCGTCGAGGTCTGGCGCGGTCGCGACCGTCGGCGCTACCGGGACGGCGAGGCGTTCCCGATCTGACCGCGGGAACGGCCGCTGCGCGGAGCCCGGGCGAGGGCAGCCCCTGCGCGGAGCCGGGCGAGACCGGCCATCAGCCGGCCTTCATCGCGCGGAAGCAGTCGGAGCAGTAGACCGGGCGGTCCATCCGCGGCCTGAACGGCACCTGCGCCGCGTTGCCGCAGCGCGAGCAGATGACCGCGAAGTACTCCCGCTCGCCCGCCGAGGGCCCGCGCTCGTATCCGCGCGGCCCGCCCGCGAGGTGGGATCCCGATTCCGGGTCCCGCATCGACCGGCGCGACGCCCGGCAGCTGGGACAGCGCTTGGGGTCCGAGGCGAAGCCCTTCTGCGCGTAGAACTCCTGGTCCACCGCGGAGTGGATGAACTCCACGCCGCAGTCGACGCAGTTGATCGTCCGGTCGACGTACGCGGTCACCCGTGTCCTCCCCCTGTCGCCCGCGTCCCGGGTCCGGCGACGAAGATGGCGCAGGATAGCACCCGCGGAATCGGCATCGCCATCCCCCGGTCGGCACCCCCGGTCCCTTCGTCGCCTCGACCTGTCAGAATGCCGGGTGCCATGCCGGGTGCCGCCGGCGCCGCCGTGCGCGGGTCCGGAGCGGTCGCGGCGAAGGGGAGCCCGCCGAGCCGGTCGCGCGGGCCGGGCGAGCGAGAGGGTGCGCAGGGTGGGGGTCCGGATCGTCCACACCGCCGACGTCCATCTGGGCGCCCGGCATGCCGACCTCGGCGAGCGTGCCGCCGCGCAGCGCGAGCGGCAGTTCGCGGCCTTCCGTGCGACGGTGGACCTGGCCATCGAGGCGAGCGCCGACCTGTTCCTCGTGGCCGGCGACCTGTTCGACTCGAACGTCCAGCCTCGCCGCAGCGTCGAACGCGTCGCGGCGGAGCTCGGCCGCCTCGCCGGGCGGAGGATCCGCAGCGTGCTGCTGCCGGGGACGCACGACGTCTGCGACCGCTCCTCCATCTACCGGGCGTACGACCTCGCGGAGCTCGCCGGCGTCGAGCCCGGATCGGGCCTTGTCACCGTCCTGACGCCCGAGAGGCCGGAGGTTCGGTTCCCCGAGCTGGAGACCGTCGTCTTCGGCCGGCTGTTCCCCACCAAGCGCGCGCCGCGCAGCCCGCTCGCCGGGTTCTCCGCGTCCGGCGCGGCAGAGACGTGGAAGATCGGCATGATCCACGGCTCGCTCCTCGTCCCGGGCCGCACGGACGGCGACGAGGTCGTCTTCTCGGCGGAGGAGGTGGCCGCCTCCGGGCTCGACTACCTCGCGCTCGGGCACTGGCACGCCGCGCAGTCGGGGACGGCCGGGTCGGTCCGGTACGCGTACGCCGGCGCGCCGGAGCCGGTGGCGGTGGACCAGGATCGCGCCGGCAAGGCGCTCCTCGTGACCCTCTCGCTCGTGGATGGGGTCCGCACCGTCGAGGTGGAGGAGCGCGTCGTGGGGCGGACGCGGTTCGTCCGCCAGGAGGTGGACGTCGCGACGGTCGCGTCCCAGCCCGCGCTCGTGGAGCGGCTCGCGGCCCAGGCGGACCCGGACGTCGTGCTCGACGTGCGGCTCGTCGGCGTGCGGAGCGACGAGCTCGACGTGGACGGCGACGAGGTCGTGCGGGCGCTCGCGCCATCGTTCCTCGCCGTCCGCTTCCGCGACCGGACCCTCGCGCCCCTGCCACCCGACGACGAGGTGCCCGGGCCCGACACGATCCTCGGGGCACTGGTCCGCGACCTGGAGGCGCGCGTCGCGGACGCGGAGGCCGCCGGTGGGTCCGAGCCCGCCCGCGCGGCCGAGGCAGCGGAGCTGCGCGATGCCCTGCTCGTCGCCCGCCACCTGCTCGCCGGGAGCGAGGTGACGCTGTGAGGATCTCGACGCTCCGGATCCACGGCCTCCGCCGCCACCGGGACCTCGAGCTGACGCTCGCCCCCGGGCTCACGGTGGTCCGCGGGCCGAACGAGTCGGGCAAGTCCACCGTCCAGCGCGCGATCGAGCTGGGGCTCGCGCGGCGCCCCACGTCGTCCGCCGCGGACATCGCCGCGCTGCGCTCCTGGGGCCTCCCCGAGGGCGACCGGCCGGTCGTCGAGATGGTCTTCGAGGACGAGCAGGAGCAGCCGGACGGCACGATCCGCGTCCGCGCCGGGACCCTCGCGAAGGAGTTCGCCGGCGCCCGCGGGACGGTCCGTCTCGAGATCGACGGCGACGTCGTGACCGATCCCGCGCTCGCCGACGAGACGCTCGCGACCATGACGGGCATCGCCGGCGAGGCCTTCCTCGGCGCCACCGCGTCCGTCCGGCACCGCGAGATGGACATCCCGCGCGACGACGCCGCCCTGCGCGATCGGCTGCAGTCGTCGATCTCGGGCGGCGACCGCGGCACGTCGCAGGCGAAGCATCGGCTGGAGGTCGCGATCCGCGGCCTCACGTCCCAGGGCCAGAAGAACCCCGGCCGCCTGAAGGTCGCCGAGGATGCCGTCGCCGGCGCCGAGGCGAGCGTGCGCGCCGGCGAGGAGGGCCTGAAGCGGCTCGAGGCGGACCGCGACGCGTTGTCCGTCGCGCGCGAGGCCCGGAGCCAGGCGGAGACGACCCTCGCCGAGCGACGGGCGCTGCTCGAGAAGGCCCGCCAGGCGGAGCAGCTCCGGGCGCAGCGGACCGTCGCGGAGGAGCGGTACGAGCGCTACCGCCAGGCTGTGGACGTCGCCGCCGAGGTGCAGCGCCTCGAGGGCACGCATCCGTCCGCCATCCCGCTTCCCTCGCTGGAGCAGGTCGTCGCACGCCTGCGCGCGCTCGACGCCCGCGCCCGCGAGCTGCGCGCCGCCCTCGGCGAGATCGTGGACGTGGACTTCGAGCTGCCGACCGCATCCGGGCCGTCGTGGCGCGTCGTCGCGCTCGTGGGGATCCTGCTGGCGCTCGGGGGCGTCGCGGCGATCATCCTCGGCCTTGCCGCGGCCATGCTCGTCGTCGCCGGCCTCGGCGTCGTGCTCGTCGTCGCGGGCGCGCTCGTCGCCGTGTACGGGGAGCGTCGGCGAGGAGCCTTCGACGCGGCCGTCCGCGCGCGCGAGATGCGGGAGAGCGAGATCACGCGACGCCTCCGGGGCCGCTCCGAGCTGGAAGCCGAGCTCCGCCAGTGCGAGTCCGACATCGCCGCGCAGCTCGCGCTCGTCGCCCTCGAGGACCTCCCTGCCGCTGAGGCGCTCCTCGCGGCGGAGCGCGAGCACGTCGCGACGCTCGGCAGGCTCACGGCTCAGCTCGACGGCCTCGTCGGCGCGGAGCCGCGCGAGACCCTCCCGCAGGTCCGCGATGCCGCCGCCCTGGAGATCGAGCAGAAGACGGCGGCGCTCGACGCGCTCGGGCCGATCGCGAAGGAGCCGCGGGCGCGCGAGCGCCTGGAGGTGGAGGTCCGCGACGTGGAGGCGGCGCTCGAGCGGGCGCGCGACCAGGAGGCGGCGGCGCGGGCGCGGCTCGATGCCAACACCGTGGACGCGGAGCAGGTGGCCGCGGAGGCCGAGCGTCTCGCCGCCTGGCGAGAGGAGCTCGAGGCCCTCCGCCGGCGGGAGCGCGTGTACTCGACCGCCCTCGCGGCGATCGTGCGCGCCGAGACCGCCACGATGAAGCGCGCGACCCGGTTCCTCGAGCGGCGCATGCGCGCGGACCTGCCGCGCCTCACCGGAGGGCGCTACAGGGCCGTCTCGATCGACGACGCCACCCTGGACATCAGCGTGCGCGTCCCGGAGACCGGCGCGGAGGTCCCCGTCGCCCGGTTGAGCCAGGGAACGTTCGACCAGGTCCTTCTCGCCGCCCGCCTCGGGCTGGTCCGCTTCGTGCTGGGCGGGGGGCGGCCGCCGCTGCTCCTCGACGACCCGTTCGTCACGTTCGATCCGGACCGTGCCGCGGCCGCGGTCGGCGCGCTGCGCGACCTCACCGGCGACTTCCAGGTGATCCTCTTCACGACGTCGGACCGGTACGATGCGTTCGCCGACGCGGTCATCGCGCTCGCCGCGCCCACGGAGCTCGCGGCCCCGGACGAGCAGGGCGCGGGCGCGGCCCCGGACGAGCAGGGGAGTGCCGGCTGATCGACGCCACGCTCGCGACGATCGCCCTCGGCCTGTCGGCCGCCACCACCTGGGGGACCGGCGACTTCACCGGTGGGCTCGCCACGCGTCGGGCTCCGGCGCTCCTCGTCGTGCTCGCCGCGCAGGCGGTGGGGCTCGTCGGTGCCCTGGCCTTCGCCCTCGTCACGACCCAGCCTGTCCCCGGCCCCGAGAGCCTCGCGTGGGCCGCGGCCGCGGGCGTGGCCGGCATCGTCGCGCTGGCGGCGTTCTACCAGGCCCTCGCGATCGGCCGGATGGGCATCGTCGCGCCGGTCGCCGGGGTCCTCGGCGCGTCGATCCCCGTCGTCGTCGGCATCGTCGGCCAGGGGCTGCCGTCCGCGCTCCAGGCGGTGGGCATCGTGCTCGCCGTCGCGTCCGTCGCGCTCGTGTCACGGCCGGGCGACCAGCCGGCCGGCCCGAACGACCGACGGGCCCTCGCGCTCGCGATCGCCGCGGGCGTGGGCTTCGCGCTCTTCATCACGTTCATGGCGCGTGCGGGCGACGCGAGCGTCCCGTGGCTCGTCTCCGCGTCGCGTGCATCGGCCGTCGCGCTCATGACCGTCGTCGTCCTCGCCGTGCGCACGCGCCCCTCCCTGGGGCCGCGGGCATGGCTGCCGCTCGCCGCCGTCGCCGGCGTCTTCGACGTCGTCGGCAACGGGCTGTTCGTCGCCGCCGTCCAGACGGGCCGGCTCGACATCGCGGCCGTCACGTCCTCGCTCTACCCGATCGCCACGGTCATCCTCGCGCGGGTCGTCCTCGGCGAGCGGTTCGCGCACGTCCACGTCGTCGGGATCGCCGTCGCGGTGGCGGCGATCGTCTGCATCGCGGCCGGCTGACGGCGCCCGCGCCGCGAAGGAGGGGAGATGTCGAACGCGGAGATCCCGCCCGGGGTGGGCGTCGAGCAGGTCTGGGCCCTCGAGGCCACGTACGCACCCGACGGCGCGGAGGCGCGCGCACCGTACCGCGCGGAGCACCTGGAGCGGATCGCGAGGCTCACGCGGGCAGGCATCGTCATCGAGGCCGGCGCGTTCACGGACGTCTCGCGCTCGATCGTCCTGCTCCGCGCGGAGTCGGAGGAGGCCGCGCTCGCCATCGCGCGGGAGGACCCGTACACGCGTGAGGGCGTGTGGGTGGAGATCCGGGTCGCGCCGTTCGGACGCGTGGTGGTGGAGGCGACGGGCACGGGCGCCTGAGCCGGGGCGGCCCGCCCGTCAGGCGCGGCGTGTCCGTCGTCCGGCGGCCTGCTGCGTCTGCTCGAGGGGCGTCCCCGGCTGGGAGGCGACGGTCTCGCGGAACAGGCCGCCGCACGCGGCGTCGCGCGTGAGCAGGATGGCTCCCTCGAGCGCGGCGAGCGGCTCCGCCAGGTGGAACCCCTGCGCCTGGTCGCACCCCAGCGCGCGCACGATCCGCAGCTGCTCCGTGGTCTCCACGCCCTCCGCGATCGTCGTGAGCCCGAGCGCGCCGGACATCGCGATGATCGCCCGCACGAGGGCGGCGCGCTTGGGGGCCGTCGGGAGGTCCACGACGAACGCCCGGTCGATCTTCAGGATGTCCACCGGCAGGTGCTCGAGGTAGCTCAGGGACGAGTACCCGGTCCCGAAGTCGTCGATCGCCAGCCGGATGCCCATCGCCCGCAGGCGGTTGAGGCGGTCGAGCGTCTCCACACCGTCGTCGAGGATGTGGCTCTCGGTCAGCTCGAACACGAGTCGCGAGGGGTCGAGCCCGGAGTCGCGAAGCGCGAGCTCCACCATGCCGACGAGCAGGGGGTCCTGGAGCTGCCGCGGCGACAGGTTGACGGCGAGGTCCACCGACTGTTCGCGCGACCACGCGCTGGCCGCCTCGCAGGCTGCCCGGAGCAGCTGGGCCCCCATCGCGCGGACGAGGCCGGTCTGCTCGGCGACCGGGATGAAGCCCGACGGCGCGACGAGCCCGACCCCCGGCCGGCTCCATCGCGCGAGCGCCTCCATCGCGACGATCCGACCGTCGGAGAGGTCCACGATCGGCTGGTAGTGGACGACGAACTGCCGCTCCTCGACCGCCTCCCGGAGCGCCGTCTCGGTGTCGAGCCGCAGCGCGGTCGCGAGCCGCATGGACGGCTCGTAGACGGCGACCGGATCCCTGCCGTCGTGCTTCGACTCGTACATCGCGACGTCCGCGTTGCGCACGAGCTCGTCCGCCAGCTGCGCGAGCCCCGCCGGACCGCGCCCGAGCGACGCATCGGGGAAGTCGAGGGTGCCCGACGTGGCGATCCCGATGCTCACGCCCACCCTGACCTGCTTGCCGCTCGCGGTGATCGGGGTCGCGATCGACGAGCGGATCCGCTCGGCGACGAGGCCCACGGACGCCGACTGGCCCGGATCGTCGAGGAGGACCGCGAACTCGTCCCCGCCGAGGCGCGCCACCAGGTCCTCGCCGCGCACCGCCCACGCGAGGCGTTCGCCGACGATCGAGAGGACACGGTCGCCCACCGCGTGGCCGAGGCTGTCGTTGATCCGCTTGAACCCGTCGAGGTCCATGTACAGGACGGCGATCTGGTCGCCGGTGTGCATGCACCGCTCGATCGCATGCTCGACGCGATCGAAGAAGGCCGCCCGGTTCGAGAGCCCCGTCAACGGGTCGTGGAACGCCTGGCGCCGCAGCTCGGCCTCGTACAGGCGGCGCTCCGCCGCGTCCCGGATCGTCAGGAGGAAGCCGTCGAACACGGGGTCGTCGGTCAGGTCGACGATCGTCGCCTCGACATCCACCGGCGTGAAGTCGGCGCGCAGCATCCGGAACTCGACGACGACCGGCTCGCTCCCGGCGCCGCCGCCGAGCGCCCATGCCACGCGCCGCCGGTCCGTGCTCTCCACGCGGTCGAGGAACGGGCGACCGACGGCGTCGCGGACCCGGTGCTCGGTGAGCGTCGCGAAGGCGGGCGAGGCCGCGCGGACCACGCCGTCGCGGTCGACCGTCACGACGGCCGCCGCGTCCCGCTCGATCGCGTCCACGAGGCGGGGATCCGAGGCGGCGCCCGTCGCGGCCCGCCGCGCCGCCGGCGGCCGGATGACCCGCACGGCTCCGGCGACCACGGCCACGGCGGCCGCTCCGCCGAGGAGTGCCGTGACGGGCTCGCCGACGAGGTCGGTCCGCGCGGCGAGCAGGGCGACCACCGCCACGGCCGCCCCGAGGCCGGGCAGGAGCCACACGACGTCCGCGCGAGCCCGCCGCACCGCTGTCCGCGCGCGGAGCCCGGCCTCCGGCAGTGCCGCCTCCGCCCGTGCCGCCTCGGCCTGGCTCATCGTCGCCATCGCCCGCCCTCTCCTCGCCGCTCAGGCCGTGAGCTGGTGGGCCGCGTCGTGGGCCCGGCCGGAGATGTCGGCGGCTCGCAGGAGACCGCGGAAGAGGCGCGGATCGGCCGCCGCGGCCTCCACGAGGACGGCCGCGTCGTGCGCGTCCATCGGCTGCGAGATGAGGAACCCCTGGGCGAGGTCGCAGCCGATCGCTCGCACCGCGTGGAGCTGCTCGTCCGTTTCGATCCCCTCCGCGATCGTCGTGAGGTGGAGGGCGCCGGCCATCCCCACGATCGCGCGGAGGAGCGTGGCTCGCTTCGGGGACGTTGGGAGATCGACGATGAACGCCCGGTCGATCTTCAGGATGTCCACTGGCAGCTGCTCGAGGTAGCCGAGCGAGGAGTAGCCCGTCCCGAAGTCGTCGATCGCCAGCCGGATCCCGATCGCGCGCAGCCGCGCGAGCTGGTCGAGCGTCGCCTGGCCCTCCTCGATGAGGGAGCTCTCGGTGATCTCGAAGACGACCCGGCGCGCGTCGAGGCCGGACGTGCGCAGCGCCTCCTCGACCGCCTCGAGCACCAGCGGGTCGAGCAGCTGGCGCGCCGACAGGTTCACGCAGAGGTCCACCGGGGTGCGGCCGCCCGCCCAGCGCGCCGCGTCGGCGAACGCCCGCCGGATGACGCTCGCGCCGATCGGGCGGATCAGCCCGGTCTCCTCTGCGACCGCGATGAACGTCGCGGGGCCCACGAGGCCGGCACCGGGCCGCTCCCAGCGCGCGAGCGCCTCCATCGCCACCACCCCGCCCGTCGCGAGGT
The DNA here is from genome assembly GCA_025454515.1 of Chloroflexota bacterium. Lineage (GTDB taxonomy): Bacteria > Chloroflexota > Limnocylindria > Limnocylindrales > CSP1-4 > CAIYQJ01. Next base: position 14,346 of record JALOOH010000013.1, on the reverse strand, counting down.
TCACGATCGGCTGGAAGTGGACGCGGAACTCGTCCCGCTCGACGGCCTCGCGCAGCGCCTGCTCGAGGTCCAGGCGGGTCACCGCGGCGAGCCGCATGGCGGGCTCGTAGATCGAGACGCGGCCCTTCCCGCGCTGCTTCGCCTCGTACATCGCCACGTCGGCGTTGCGGATGAGCTCGTCGGCGACCTGGGCACGGGTCGCGACGTGCCCCTCCTCCTCGAGCGTGCCGCCCGAGATCGTCGCGGGAGAGGCGACGCCGACGCTCACGCCCACGCGGACCTGGCGGCCCTCCACCTCGATCGGGGCGGAGACCATCGACTGGATCCGCTCGGCCACGGCCCGCGCGACGTCCACGGAGGCGCCGTCCTCGAGGAGGACCGCGAACTCGTCCCCTCCCAGGCGCGCCGGCGTGTCGCCGACCCGGACCGCCCACGTGAGCCGTTCGGCCACCACGCGGAGGACGCGGTCGCCGGCGTCGTGGCCCAGGCTGTCGTTGATCCGCTTGAACCCGTCGAGGTCCAGGTAGAGGACCTGGATGGGCTCCGCCGTGCGGGCCGTCCGCGCGAAGGCCTGCTCGATCCGGTCCACGAAGTGCGAGCGGTTGGGCAGGCCGGTGAGCGGGTCCTGGAACGCCTGCCGTCGCAGGCCGGACTCGAACACCTTGCGCTCGCCGATGTCGCGGATGGTGAGGACGTTGGCGCAGACGCTCGGGTCGTCGCGCAGGTCCACGAGCGCGGCCTCCACGTCCACCCACTCATCGTCGGGACGCAGCATGCGGAACTCGAAGACCGAGGGCTCGGCCCGGGCCGGGCGGCGGCTGTCCATGATCCGCGCCACGCGCCCCCGGTCGTCGCTGTGCACGCGGTCGAGGAACGTCACGCCCACCGATTCCTCCGGCGACCAGCCGGTGATCCGCGCGAGCGACGGGGTCGCGCTGGCGATGCGGCCGGACGGCGCGACCGTGACGATGACGTCGGACGCGTTCTCCACGACCGAACGGAACCGCGCCTGCGACGCGACGAGCCGAGCGCTCCGGCGCGCGTCCCGCGAGTCCCGGACGGCGACCGCCTGGCGCAGCCCGGCGAGCGCGACGAGCGCCACGCCGCAGCCGACCAGGCCGATCGTCGCCGGGGCGAGGTGCTCGGCCTCGGAGCCCAGGATGGCCGCGAACGCGGCGCCGGCCGCCGCGATCGGCAGGAATCCCGCCATCGCGCCGAGGTGATCGGTGGGGCGGCCCGCGCGCTCGAGGACGCGCCGGTCCACCGCCTGGAGCGCAGCCGCCCAGGCGACGAGCGCGCCGCCCGTCACGCCCAGCAGCGTGCCGACGTCGTGGAACCCGGTGGCCGCATCCGCTGGGAGGGCGCCGAAGCCGGGGATCGCGAGTGCGAGGACCACCGAGCCGCACCCGAGCAGGATCGCGGGCGCGGACCGATCGCCCGCCGGGCGGTGGAGCAGCGCTCCGACCGCGGCCGCGATGATGACGGCGACGCCGCCGGCGGTCGCGATGACGCCGAGCGTCGCGGGTCCGGGGTCCACGGACATGACCCGCACGACGAGCAGGCCGATGAACGCCGCGACGCCCACGCTGACCGTGTCGACCGCGAACCTGAGCTGCTCGGAGCCGGTGCGCCCGCGCTCCGCGAGGTGGACGAGCGCCCACGCCGCGAGGGGGTAGAACGCGATCGACGCCACCGTGGCAGCGGTGTCGATCGGAGGGGACACGACGGCCGTCGTCCGCGCGGCCCACCAGAGTCCCGCCGCGACGGACCATGCGCCCACGCCGACGGCCGCGGCCCGCCACGCGCGCGCCACGTCCGCGCGGCCCGTCCACCGGGCGCCCGCGCGCCACGCCAGCGCGGCGGCGGCGAACGTGGCTGCCACGGTGGCGAGCTGGCCCGGGATGCCCGGGTGGCCGCCGGTGACCGCGGAGACGAGGGCCACGACGAAGGGGACGGCGGCGATCGCCGTGACGCCGACGGCGCCCACGACCCCATCGTCGCTCACCAGGGAGGGAGACAGGTCCCTTCGCGCGACGGCCCGCTCCGGGGCGCCCCCGCGCGGCCCCGGGCCGGGCGCGGTCGACCGGCCCGCGGCGCCCGTGTCCGGGCTCGCGGGCCGGATGAAGCGGCCGCGAAGCGTGGTCGCGATCTCCGTCTCCCCCATCGGTGGCCAGGCCGCACGCCCGGACGGGTCCCGGTCGGCGCGGTCGTGCCGAGCATCGCCCGGAGCCGGGGACCCCGGCCACACGACAGGTGTACGCGCGCACCGGTACCAAGGTCCCGGTCGGTCGCCCGGGACGTGGTCGGCCGGCCGTGCCGGCCCCGCCCGCCCGCGTCTACGATGGCGACGCGGGGCTGGCCCGCGGATCCTGCGACCGCGCGCCCGGCAGGGAGGAGAGCGGCCGCTGCCGAGAGGCTTGGGAGGCACGAGATGTCGGTCGGGGACGGTGGCGGCGTCGGGGCAGCCGCCCGTGAGCCCGGCGGGCGGCCCGCCGTCGTCCTCGTCGTGGACGACGAGCCCGCGATCCGCCGCTTCGTGACCCGCGTCGTCGCCCAGGCGGCGTACGAGACGGCCGAGGCGGGTGACGGCCGGTCGGCGATCGAGATCGTGCGGGCCGAGGCCGCGCGCCTCGCCGTGGTCGTGTGCGACCTCACGCTGCCGGACGTGAGCGGCGCGGACGTTGTCCGGGCAGCGCGCGCGCTCCGTCCCGAGGTCGGCGTGATCGTCATGACCGGCTGGGACCCGGCGTCGGCGGCCGAGGCGCTCGGCGACGTCGGGCCCGTCGAGCTCCTGGCCAAGCCGTTCACGACGGCGCAGGTCCGCGCGGCGCTGGACGCCGTCCTGGGCCGCTGAGATCGTGCCGGCGATGACCACCGCCGCGCCCGCCGCCGGCGGCCGCCCGGCGCAGGACTGGCGGCGCGTCGTCGCGGTCTACGCCGCCACGTCGGTCGTCGAGGCGTACGGCGTGAGCCAGGTCTTCGCCTTCATGCCGCTATACCTCGCACAGCTCGGCCTCCCCGCCGACCAGATCCCGTTCTGGGTGGGGATCCTCGGGTCGTTCGTCTTCATCCTGGGCCTGCCCCTCGTGCCGCTCTGGGGCGTCTGGGCCGACAAGTACAGCCGGAAGGTCGTGATCATCCGGAGCGCCGTCGTGGAGGTCGTCGTCTTCGCCGGCGTCGCCCTCGCCCGCGAGCCGTGGCAGTTCGCGATCGCCCTGCTGCTCATCGGCCTGCAGCTGGGCAACACCGGCGTGATGCTCGCGGCGATCCGCGACGCGACGCCCGCCGCCCGGCTCGGCACGGCGGTCGCCGTGTTCGGCGCAGCGAGCGGCGTCGGGTTCGCCCTCGGCCCCATCGTGGGCGGCGTGCTCGTGGACGGGTTCGGGCTCCCGCTCGAGGCCGTGTACTGGTCCGCGGCCCTCCTGACGCTCGCGATCGTGGCCCTCCTCGCGGTGGGGTCGGGCGAGGTGCGCCCCGAGCGCGTGCCTGCCGGCCCGCTCCTCCGCCTCGCGTTCGGCGCGGTGCGCGGGGTGTTCACCGACCGCACGACCGTCCGGCTCTTCGGGCTCTTCTTCACCGCGCTCCTCGCGAGCCAGATGGCCCGGCCGTACGTCCCCCTGCTCGTCACCGAGGTGGCCGGGACCGGCGCCGGCGCCGCGGGAGCCATCGGGTTCGTCACGGGCATCGCCGCGCTCGTCGGCGCCCTGGTCTCGCCGGTCGCCGGCGGCATCGGGGACCGCGTCGGGTTCCGGCCGGTCCTCGCGGGCGCGCTCGCAGCGACGTCCGTCACGGTCCTCCTCATGCCGCTCGCACCCGACGTCCCGTGGCTCGCCGCCGGCTACGCCGTGGTCGCGGGCTGCCAGGCCGCGACGAGCGCGATGGTCTTCGGCCTCCTCGCGCTCGAGGTCCCCTCCGACCGCCGCAGCGCGACGCTGAACCTCGTGTATCTGCCGCTGTACGCGGCCGGGATCATCGGGCCGGCGATCGGCGCGGTCGTCGCCGGCGTGGCGGTCGGCGCGGTCTTCGCCGTCGCATCGCTCATCCTCGCCGGCGGGGCCGTGGCGGCGGCGGCGGCCGGGCGCGGCGCGCGGATCGGGCCTCCGTCCGCGGCCGAGGCCGCCGAGGCGGACCATGTCATCCGGGACCTGGAGGCGGAGGTGCCCGCGGAGCTGAGGTAGCCCCCGGGTGGCCGCGGCCCGGCGCGGTCCGTGGCCCGGCGTCCGGCCCGCGCCCGCCTACGCGAGCGTCACGGCCCGCTCCGGCGCGAGCAGGAACGGCGGGAGGTACGCGGGCAGGTTCGAGAACGGCAGCACGTCGGGGTGCAGCTCGATCCCGAGCGCGTCGGCCATGAAGCGCCGCCGCGCCGCGATCCGCGCCCAGGCGTCCGGATGGCGCGCTGCCAGCTCGGCGCGGAGCGAGGCGTCGGCGAGCGCGATGCCGTCCTCGATGTTCGTCGTGAAGTACGGCGTCCCGGTCGCCGGGATGATGTCCACCTGCATCGCCATCCCCGACCGCAGCGGGATCGCGGAGCCCGGCCGGACCGGCGACTCGACCCACTCGTCCAGCGAGATGAGGTGGCCAGGGTTGAGGCCGATGCCGAAGAACGGGTCACCGAGCCGGCGGTCCACGATCGCCTGCAGGACCCCCCCGGCCTGGCCGACGTGGAGCGCCGCGTACCACTCGCCGACGGCCTCCACGTATGGCCCGACGAGCCGCTCCACGTAGTCCTCGATGCCGGCCGGGAGCCCCGTGGCGTCCGCCACGACGAAGCCGGCGCGGCAGGTCAGGCCGCCCCAGATGCCGTACGCCACCGTGAACCGGTCCCCGCGCTCGATGCGTCGGTCCGACGGGGAGAGCAGCCCGAGCGACGCGCGCGGGCCGCTCGAGAGCATGAGGTGACAGGACAGCGGCGTCCCGCCCCACCCGAGGAGCGCCACCGCGTCGCGCTCCGACATCCCCGGCCGGATGCCGAAGAGGAGCCGGCGCACCCCCTGCGAGACCTGGCAGGCGGCCCACTCGAACGCCGCGAGCTGCTCGACCTCGTTCACGGTGCGCAGCCCGTCCGACGGGTCGATGAGCATGTCCGTCGCGTTCTCGACCAGGCCGCCGGCGCCCGTCAGGCGGCGCAGCTCGTCCGCGATGTACGCGGGGACTTCCAGCGTCGATCGATCCGCGAAGGTCTTCCAGCCGACGACGCCGACGCGGCTCCCCGCACGGACGCCCTCGTCGCGCAGGATCGCCGGGAGCGGGGAAGAGCGGTCGCGCGGCTGGCCCGGAAGGCTGAAGTCCTGGAAGAGGATCGCGCGCATCGGGAGCGGGGCGGCAGCGGCCATCCCCAGGCACTCGTTGCCCGCGAGGATCGCCGGCGGGTCGTCGGAACCCACGACGAGGAGCGCCTCCTCGAAGCGCGGGTCGAACCCGGTGAGCCACGCGAGGTTCGCCGAGTGCTCGCGGTCCGCGTACACGACGACGCGGTCGTACCCGCGCGCGTCCGCGCGCTCCCGCACCCGCGCGAGGCGGGCGGCGTACAGCGAGGGCGGGATCGTGGGCTCCGCCTCCGGCATCCCGAAGTCCGGCAGGTCGATCCGGGCGAGCCGCGCGCGCGCCATCCCTCTCCCTCCTAGCCGCCCTCGCCGCCCGAGAGCGGCCGCCACGTGCGGGGCTCGGCGGCCCCGCGCTCGATCTCGACGAAGGTGTCCGCCGTCACCGTCATCCACGGGCCCTCGGCCCCGTCTGGCCAGCGCACCCGGACCGCGGCCGAGTCGGACGGGCCCAGGCCCACGTGCGTCCAGCCAAGCTGGCCTCCGGCGTGCCCGCCGCCCACGACGATCTCGCGGCTCTGGACCGCATCGCCGGTCCTCACCTCCACCCGTGCGCCGATCGCGTCGCGGTTCGGGCCCGCCTGCGACAGGCGGAGCGCGAGCCAGCGGCCCATCGGCGCGGGCGCCGCCGCGTCCCCGCTGCCGACGTTGCGCCAGACGCGCACCGGCGCGCCGTACGCCACCTCGGCGAGGTCGAGCAGGCCGTCGAGGTTCAGGTCGACGAGCGCCGCGCCGCGGCCGCGGTCGAACGTGACGATCCCCGCCTCCTCCGCCGCGTTCACGAACGTCCCGTCCGGCTGGCCCAGGAAGAGGTCGCTCGGATCCTTCTCCGCGTGGTCGGCCTGCGCCGCCACGTTGCCCTTCGTGACGAGGAGGTCCACGAAGCCATCGTCGTTGACGTCCGCGAACTGCGGGTGCCACGCGGTGGACGGCCGCGCGTCCCCGCCGACGGCAGGCTGCGCCGCGGTCACTCCGCGCTTCGCCGCGATGTCGCGGAACGTGGGCTGGTCCGGCCCGCGGGAGAGCGTCTGGAGCTTGTTGTCGCCCTGGCTCGTGATGTAGACGTCGGGCAGGCCGTCGCCCGTCGCGTCGTGGGTCGCGAGGCCCATGCCGAACACCTGGAGCGCGACCCAGCCGTCATCGGCGGTGTACGCCCTCGGCGGCTCGCCCGGGGCGATCCTCCACAGCTGGTCCGAGCCGTCCACGTAGTAGTTGCGGTCGTTCGTCACGCGCAGGTCGCGACGACCCGAGCCGTCCCAGTCGGTGAAGACCATCGCGAGCGCGCAGTAGCCGGGCTCGAGCACCGCCTCGTCCCCGTACCGCGTCCCTCCCGGCGCGGGCCGCAGGAGCGAGCTCGTGTCGCACTCGAGCGTCTGGTCGCCGGCGGCGTCGAGCTTCTCGTACCGGCCGATCGCGAGCGTGGGCAGCGCCGCGTCGCCCTCCCACGTGGCGGCGAACGCCTTGATGTCGCCGCCGCGCGGCGCGAACCCCCAGCGCTCGTCGGCTCGCTCGAACCGGCAGTCGCCGAGCCCGCGCAGGAGCACCGGCTCGCCCGCGCGCAGCACCGCGAGGTCGTGGATCCCGTCGCCGTCCACGTCGAGCGGATACGCGCCGACGACCCCCTCGAGATCGGTCGCGGGGTCTGCCACCTGCGCGAACGCGATCGCGCCGCCGACGGGGCTCTCGTTGCGGAAGAGCGCAGCCGGGCCCTCGCCGCCGGCGACGTACAGGTCGGGGCGCCCGTCCGCGTCGCAGTCCAGCGCCGCGATGCCGCCGCCCGTGGCGTACGTGGTCGGCCCGTCGTACGTGTGGTCGATGCCCGCCGTCGCCGTCTCGTCCACGAAGCGCGGCGGCCCCAGCGCGTCCGTGGGCGCGGTCCCGGTCGGGCGCGAGGCCGCGTACGCGGCCACGCCGGCCCCGACGACCCCGACGAGGAGGAGGATGCCCGCGACGAGCGCAGCGCGACGGCGCGTCATGCGTCGCGGGGGGTCTGGGCGCCGGGGTGCGCGGGAGCCGTCGGGAGCGCCGCGTCGCCCTCCGTCACGACCCGACCTTCCCGGCGAAGTAGCGCTGGGCGAGCGTCCAGGCGTCCCTCCCGCACTCGGCGCCCAGCCGCCGCCCGATGAGATCGTCGGCCCGGATGTGGATCCCGCCCCAGAGGCGGGACTGCCCGGCCTGGTCGGCCGCGTCGTAGTAGGTCGCCCATTCCAGCGGGACGTCCGTGGTGGGCCCCTTCTCGAACTTGAGCGACCCGGCCGGGATCGTGTACCCGGCCACGCCGCCGGGGAAGTACTCGCTGCCCGTGAAGGCGGCAAGGACCTCGGCTGCCGCGCGGCTGAAGGTGCTGTGCCCCGACGCGTAGGCGGGGAAGGACGGCGTGACGAAGGTGGGGAGCTGGTACGGGATCCAGGCGGTCGCGAGGATCCAGTCGACCCCGCCCGCCTGCGTCGCAGGATCCTCGGGCGTGCCGCGCCACCCGCGGACGGCGATCTCCCCCTCGTGCCCGGCGAGGTGCGCCATCGGCCCGCCCCGGGCGGTCCTCTCCGGGACGATCACCTCGATGAGGCCCGCGACGAGCGGCAGGCCCTCGGGGTCGTACGACGGGCTCGCCGGGTCGCTCGACTGCCCGAGGCCCCCCATGTACCGCACGAGCGAGATGGGCCGGACCGTGTCGTAGTGGCCCTTGAGGCCCCACGCGGCGATCGCCGCGTCGTGCACCGCTCCGTTGAGCGCGAAGTACAGCTTCGTGTCCCACTCCAGCCGATCCACCGGCTCGCCCTGGCCGCCGATCCGCAGGTCGGGCGCGAGCTGGTCCGACGCCTTGTTCGCGAGGACGTTCCAGTGGCCGGGCGGCGTCTCGGACTTCGGGCCGTCCGCCCAGAACTCCGCCATGACGCGGCCGAAGTCGGCGACGGACACCACGTCCGGCTCGTACGGCTTCCCCGTCGCGGGGTTCATCGGGTGTCCGGTCCCGTCGTTCGATCCGAGGCTGTTGCCGCCCCGCGCGCCCGGCGAGATGTCCATCGTCTCGGAGGAGGCGGGGTCGAGCAGGCTGCCGTCCCGGATGACTTCGACCACCTGCTGCTTCAGCTCCGCGTCCGTCACGGGATCGCCCAGTCGCGGCGGCGGTCCGGGGTCGATCGGCACGCCGGCCGCTCCCCCCGGGGGGAGCGCGAACGGCCGGACGTGGCCCCAGTTCGTGCCCACCGCCTCCTGGACACCGTTCGTCACCGGGATCCCGTTCTGCGAGATCATGTGGGGGATCTGGAGCGGCTGCCACCGGTTCGGGTCCACCATCGCCACGATGCCGGTGCTGGCGACCACGAGGGGCGGGTTCACCGGCTCGTAGGTCGCGTCGTCGTAGCCGGTCTCCTCGCGGGAGCCGTCCGCGAGCCCGGCGGCGATGACCGCCTCCCCGATCCGGTTCCCGACGGCCGCCGGGCTCCCGCCCTCGGTCGTCGTCACGTCGAGCGGGTAGCACAGCGCGTCCATCAGGTCGTCGAACTCGGAGAGCGACTCGCTCGCGCCGACCGCCCTGATGTACCGCTCCGTCAGCACCCGGTACGCGGCGTAGCTCATCGCCTCGGCGCGGGCCGCCTCGACGTCGCCGGCCGTGTGCTTCTCCGTGACGAGGTAGCCGGAGGCGGTCGGGTCGTACGCTGCCCAGGCATCCCACATCGCCGCCGAGACGTGGAAGAGGGTGCGTGCGTGGACCGGCGGGTTGGGCAGGGCGCGGCGGATCGCGTCGAGCGTCGCCTCGTCCCAGCGCCGCGCGACCGACCACTCCGGGTTCTCCGCGATCGGCGGGCACTGAGGCTTCTGGTCCCATGGGCGCGCGACGAGGACCGCCACGACGACCACGAGCGCGGTGGCCGCGAGGATCGCGCCGACGCCCAGCGCGACGCGCCGCCCGCGCCCGGGGCGGCCGCCGCCCGCGGTCCCGCCGATGTCGCCGGCCTCGCGCCCCTGGTCCGCCATCACCCGCCTCCGTCGTCCGGCCGGGTCGTGTCCCGTGCCGCCGCGCGCGCGGCACCGTCGAGCGCGACGAGCGTCGCGATGGTACCGCGGCTGAAGGCGAGGTCCACGCGCGGCGCCCGGCCCTCGAGGATCGCCGCGCACAGGTCGTCCACCTCGGCCCGGTACTGGTCCGTGGAGCCGACCGGGACGGGCGTCGCGATCCCGTCGCGGACCAGCGTCACGGACGGCGCGGGTCCGTCGGGGGCCACGAGGAAGGGCGCATCGAGCACGAGGGACGCGTCGCGGCCGACGATCTCGACGCGCTGGCGGTCGGGGGCGGCGAACCCGCTGTCGAACCGCGCGATGAGGCCGCCGGGGAAGAGCATCTGCCCGGCGAACGTCCGGTCCACGCCGCGCTCGTCGAACCGTGCGAGCGCCTGCACGGCGACCGGCTCCTCGGCGGCGAGGCGCCGCGCGAGGGTCACCGGGTAGCACCCGACGTCCCAGAGCGAGCCGCCGCCCATCGCCGGCTCGAGCCGTGGATCGCCCGGGTGGGCGAGGGTGAACGAGAACGATCCGTCGATGATCTCCAGCGGGCCGAGAGCGCCGCTCCGCGCCATCCCGACGACGGCGAGCGTCTGCGGGTGGTGGAGGTACATGAACGCCTCGACCGCGAGCCGGCCGGCGCGGTCCGCGGCGGCCGCGATCGCGTCCACCTCCTCGACGGAGAGCGCGAGCGGCTTCTCGCAGAGGACATGCTTCCCGGCCTCGAGGGCACGGACCGTCCACGGTGCGTGGAGGTGGTTCGGGAGCGCCACGTACACGACGTCCACGTCCGGGTCCGCGAGAAGGGCCTCGTACGAGCCGTGGGCCCGCCCGATGGCGTGTCGCTCGGCGAACGCGCCCGCGCGCCCGGGGTCGCGCGACGCGACGGCCACCAGGTCCGCGCGCCCGCTCGCGGCGATCGCGCGCACGAGTCGCGGGGCGATCCGTCCAGGTCCGAGGATCCCCCATCGAAGGCGCTCCATCGGCTCCTCCCATCGCTCGCCCGGACGCCCCGACCGGTTCCGTCTTGACATCGCGGATGTCGTGTACCAGCCTAGCACCGGTATTTGCAAGAGAGGATGACAAACCGGATGACCCACGGTCGGGACGAGATCGGCCAGCGGAGCGAGACGGTGCGGCGCGCCAACCTCGGCGTGATCGTCCGCGAGCTGTACGCCCGCGGCCCGCTCTCGCGATCGGAGCTCGTCCGCCGGACCGGCCTGACGCGCAGCGCGATCCGGGTGCTCACCGGCGAGCTCGCGACCGCCGGCCTCGTCACCGAGGGCCAGTCACCGCTCCTCGGCGTGCCCGGCCGCCCCTCCCACATGGTCCGCCTGGTCCCGCTCGGCGCCGCGGTGCTCGCGCTGGAGATCGCGGTGGACAGCTCGGCCGCGGCCGTCGTGGGCCTCGACGGCAGCGTCGACGGGTGGGTCCGGCGCGAGCGGACGCGGAGCGACGACCCCGAGGAGCGGGCCGCGGGCATCGCCGACCTGGCCGCGCGGGTCCTCGGCGACCGGGCGGTCGCGGACGTGGCCGGGATCGCGGTCGCCGTCCCCGGCGTCGTGCGGCGACACGACGGCCTGGTCTCGATGGCGCCGAACCTCCGCTGGCGCGACGTCGCCTTCGGCGAGATGGTCGCGCGCGCCCTGGGCGTGCCGGGCCCCGTCGCCGTGGCGAACGAGGCCGACCTCGCGGCCCTGGCCGAGCTCCATCGAGGCGCCGCCCGGGGCGAGACGGACGTCGTCCTCGTCTCCGGCTCGATCGGCGTCGGCGGTGGCCTGGTGGTCGGCGGGCGGCCGCTCCTCGGGGCGGCCGGCTACGGCGGCGAGATCGGCCACGTGCCGGTCCATCCGGCCGGCGCCCCGTGCCGATGCGGCTCGACCGGCTGCTGGGAGACGGAGGTGGGCCTCGAGGCGATCCTCGCCCGGGCGGGTCGTCCGGTCGCGGGCGGGCTCGCCGCCCTCGACGGCCTCCTGCGGGAGGCGGCGGACGGGGATGCGGCGGCGCTCGGCGCGCTCGACGAGACCGGTGCGTGGCTGGGGATCGGGCTCGCGGGCCTGGTCAATCTCCTGAACCCCCGGCTCGTCGTCCTGGGGGGCGTCTTCGAGACGATCTTCCCGTTCGTCACCGATCGCATCGAGGCGGAGCTGGACCGGCGGGTCCTGCCCGCACCCCGCGCGCTCGTGCGGGTCGTCCCCGCGAAGCTCGGCGCGGACGCCCCGCTGCGCGGTGCGGCGGAGCTCGCGTTCGAGCCCCTGCTCCAGGACCCGGCCCGATGGTTCGCGCGCGCCCGCGCGACCCCGGAGCGCAGGAGCGCGTGACGCATGAACGCCCGGGATCCAGATGATCGACCGCTCGCTCGCCGTGGCCCGGCGAGGCCGGAAGGGACGGTGAGCCAGCGACGATGACGGACAGGAGGGTGATAGCCTAGCGAAGGATCCGGAGCCGCAGGAAGGACAAGCGGAACCGCCCAGAGGAGGAGTGTTCAACGATGATGATCCGTAAGGTCGCCGCGCTCGCGGCCGCCGCAGGCCTGGTGGTCGTGGCGTGCTCGAGCAGCTCCACGCCCGCCCCGAGCGCCGCGCCGTCCGAGTCGGCCGCCGCCGGCGGCGACTGCGTGGTGGGCGTCTCCTGGAACAACTACCAGGAGGAGCGCTGGGCCAAGTGGGATGAGCCGGCCCTCAAGGCCGCCATCGAGGCCGGTGGCGGGAAGTACATCAGCAACGACGCCAAGTCGTCGGCCGAGACCCAGGCGTCCAACGTCGAGAACCTGATCTCGCAGGGCGCGAAGGTCGTCGTGATCCTCGCCCAGGACGGGACCGCGATCAAGCCGTCCGTCGCGAGCGCGATCTCCAACGGCGTCCCGGTCATCGCCTACGACCGCCTGATCGAGGACCCGCAGGCCCTGTACATCACCTTCGACAACAAGCTCGTCGGCAAGATGCAGGCCGAGGCTCTCCTGAAGGTCAAGGACTCCGGCAACTTCGTCGTCATCAAGGGCAACAAGGCCGACGCGAACGCCGACTTCCTCCGCGCGGGCATGGTCGAGGCAGGCCTCCCGCCGGCAGGCGAGAGCTCGGACAAGCTCAAGAACGTCGGCGAGAGCTAAGCAGTACCTGACGGCGAACAACAACAAGATCGACATCGCCTTCGTCCAGAACGACGGCATGGCCGGCGGCGTCATCGCGGCGCTCACCGCCCAGGGCCTCGCGGGCAGCGTCCCGGTCTCCGGCCAGGACGGCGACCTCCCCGCCCTCAACCGGGTCGCCCTCGGCACCCAGACGGTGGACGTGTGGAAGGACGCGCGTCTGCTCGGCAAGGCGGCCGGTGAGGCCGCCATCCAGCTCTGCAAGGACAAGGACATCAAGAAGGTCGCCGGCGTCGTCCAGTTCCAGAGCCCCGGCGGCAACGACATGACCTCGATCTTCCTCACCCCCCAGCCGATCACCAAGGACAACCTCCAGGTCGTCCTCGACGCCGGCTGGATCACCAAGGACGTCCTCTGCAAGGACGTCCCGGCGGGCTCCGTTCCGGCCTGCGGCTGACGACGGCCCCCGGCTGATGCCAGCGCCCTGCGTCCGCGGAACGACCGCGGCGCAGGGCGCTCTCCTTTCGTGAGTCCGGTTCGAGAGGCGCCGTGATGAGCGAGGCCACCACCGTACCCCCGAGCGCGACCGGCGAACCCAGGAGCCGGTCGTGGCGCTCCGCGCTCACAGCGCTGGAGCTTGACACGCGACTGCTGGGGATGATCGGGGCCCTGGCGGTCATCTGGGTCTTCTTCCACATCGTCTCCGGCGGGAACTTCATCACCCCGCGGAACCTGTGGAACCTGTCCGTCCAGAGCTCGTCGATCGCGATCATGGCCACCGGCATGGTCCTGATCATCGTGTCGCGCAACATCGACCTCTCCGTGGGGTCGATGCTCGGCTTCATCGGCTACACGATGGCCATGGTCCAGGTCCAGTGGCTGCCCAACGCCCTGGGCGTGAGCTACAACGAGCCGTGGATCTGGGTCGTCGCCCTCGCGGTCGGCGTCGCCCTGGGCGCGGTCGTGGGGGGCGTGACCGGCTTCATCGTCTCGTACGGGGGCGTGCCGTCGTTCATCGTCACGCTCGGCGGGCTGCTCGTCTGGCGCGGCCTCATCTTCCGGTACGCCCAGGGCCAGACGCTCGCCCCGCTGAACGAGACCTTCCAGCTCCTCGGCGGAGGGCCCAAGGGCTCGCTGGGCGACATGCTGAGCTGGGGGATCGGCCTCCTCGCATGCGCCGGGATCGTGTACACACTGTGGGCCGGCCGGCGGCGCAAGCGGCGCTACGGATTCCCCGTCCGGGCGATGTGGGCGGAGGTCGCCGTCGGCGCCCTCGGTTGCGTCGCCGTCCTCATCGCGGTCTGGGTCGCGAACAGCTACCCGTGGCCGGAGGCCCTCGCGCAGCAGTGGTCGCAGGAGACGGGCAACCCGATCCCGCCCGGCGGCATCCCGACCGGCATCGCGATCCCGGTCGTCATCATGCTCGGCGTCGGGCTCGTCATGACGTACATCGCCACCCGGCGCCGCTTCGGTCGGTACGTCTACGCGATCGGCGGCAACCCGGACGCCGCCGAGCTCGGCGGCATCAACGTCCGACGGACGATCATGCTGACGTTCGTCCTCATGGGGATCCTCGCGGCGATCAGTGCGGCGGTGCAGACCGCCCGGCTCAACGCCGCGGTGACCAACCTGGGCGTGCAGAACGAGCTGGACGTGATCTCGGCGGCGGTCATCGGCGGCACGTCGTTCGCCGGGGGCATCGGGACGATCCCCGGTGCGATCCTCGGCGCGGTCGTCATGCAGTCGCTGCGGTCCGGCATGCTCCTGCTCAACGTGGACTCGCCGACGCAGGACATCGTCGTCGGAGCGGTGCTCGTCGCCGCCGTCGGCTTCGATTCGTATGTCCGTCGGCGGTCGAGCTGAGCGGGCGGGAGGGACCAGGATGACCACCGTGACATCGGACCTCGCGCCCCAGCCGGCCGCCCGTCGCGTCCC
>JALOOH010000114.1 GCA_025454515.1 Chloroflexota bacterium | reverse complement strand
CGCCCCGGCCGGCCTGAAGGACCCGGCCGCCCTGCGCGCGTCGGTCGACGACGCCGTGAAGCGGGCGAACGCGACGCTCGGCATGAGCCAGCGGGTCCAGGGGTGGCGGCTCTGGCCGGAGGACGACTTTCCCCGCACGCACACCCTCAAGGTGAAGCGGGACCAGGTCCGCGCGTGGGCCGTGGCGGACGCACCGCTGCCGGTCACGCAGGGGGAGTAGGGGGCGGAACGAGGGACACGGAGTCGGCCCGGCGGAGGCGTGGCCCTCGGGACGGCACAGGCCTGGGGAAGCCTCCTGGCCGACGCGCGGGCGGCAGCCGGTCGGCTCCTGACCCCCGCCATGTGCCGCCCCCGGGGCCGCCGCGTGCGTGACTGGTGGGCGACAGAAACCGGGCTCCTGTGTCACGAACGTGCCTCTCGGGCATCATCGTGACCGTCCTGGTCGCCGAAGCCGCCCGCTCCAGGTCACGAACGTGCCCCGGGGGCATCACGGCGACATCAGACACCCGGAATGCGTGCCTGGGAGGCACGCCGCGCACGGGCCGGTGTCGGGGGCTGGCGAGGAAGGCGGCCCCCCGCACCGGCGCCCCCGGCCTGTGCCCGTGGCGGACGCACCCCTCCCGGTCTCGCAGGGAGACTAGGGGTCCGGCGGCTCCCGACGGCCGCGTGCGGTCCGCGGCGCCGCTGTTTGACCCGTCTCGCGGGCCCGGCGTACACTCCGGCGGCCCCTCGGATGCGGCCGTGACGCCGCGCCCGACACCGTCGACCCGCCGGCCACGGGACCCGACGCGGCACCGCAACCCTTGGCCGGAGGAGGTGATCCCGGGATTGGCAGAGATCCGAGTCGGTGAGAACGAGACCTTCGAGAGCGCCCTGCGCCGCTTCAACAAGAAGATCCAGCAGAGCGGCATCCTCGCCGAGGCTCGCCGTCGCGAGCACTACGAGAAGCCGTCGGTGAAGCGGAAGCGCAAGGAAGCCAAGCGCAAGAAGGCCGCTCGCCAGAACGGCTGATCCGCCTCCCACCCGGCCGGCGCCCCGCGGGGCGCGTCCCACGGCCGCTGGGACCCACCCGGACCGTGCGAACGGACCGGAAGGCCAGGTGACCGGTGACCCTCCGTGAGCGCCTCCACGCGGAGATGACCGACGCGATGCGCGCGCATGACGCGCTGCGTCGCGACGTCCTGCGCATGGCACAGGCCGCGGTGTACTCCGTCGAGAAGAAGGAGCACCGCGAGCTCTCCGACGACGAGGTCGTCGGCGTCCTGACGCGCGAGGTGAAGACGCGCCGCGAGTCCGTCGAGGCGTTCCGCGCCGGCGGCCGCGAGGACCTCGCCGCGAAGGAAGAGGCCGAGATCGCCATCCTGTCGGAGTTCCTCCCGGAGCAGCTCTCCGACGACGAGATCCGGGCGCTCGTGGAGGAGGCGATCGCGCAGACCGGCGCGTCCTCCGCCCGCGACCTCGGGCGCGTCATGGGCGTCCTGTCGCCCCGGACGCGCGGGCGCGCCGACGGGAAGCGCGTGAGCGGGATGGTCGCCCAGGAGCTCGCCGCGCGCGACCTTGCGGCACACGACGCCGCGGGCGGGGCCTGAGGCCGCGCGCAGGTGCTCGCACGGACGCTCGACGCGGCCGGCCGCTTCACGCGACGCGACGCGTTCCGCCTCATCCTCTTCGCGTGCGGGCTCGTCGTCCTCCTGACGGCGATCCTGGGCGCCGACCTCGTCTCGCCCTCGCTGCAGCCCGAGGTCGCCCTCGCGTCCGGGCAGGTCGCCCCGTCGACCGTCCGCGCGCCGCGGGCCGCCACCTTCGTGAGCGAGATCCTCACCGAGGAGGGGCGCGACGAGGCCGCGCGCGCCGTCGAGCCCCAGTACGACTACACGGAGGCCGGCGCGGCGCGGATCTCCGAGGCCCAGGTCGCCGCGTTCCGCCGCCTGACACAGAGGGTCAACGACGCGTTCGGGTACGACGACCCGGCTGCTCGCCGGAGCGCGATCGAGACCGCGTTCCCCGACCTCTCGAGCGACTCGCGGTTCACCCTGCTCACGCTCGACGCGATCCGCTGGGGGACGATCCGCGACGAGGCGGCGGCCATCCTCGCCGCCCGGGAACGCACGGAGATCCGCGACACCGAGGTCGTCGAGGAGCGGACGTCGCTGTCGATGCGGTTCCCCGTGGCGTGGACCGCCGCGGAGAAGCAGCTCGCGACAGAGCTGGTCTCGCCGTTCATCGTCCCCACGTCCTCGTTCTCCGAGAGCCTGACCGAGGCCGCGCGGACCGACGCGCGGCAGGCGGTCGCCCCGGTCGAGGTCTCGTACGCCCGCGACCAGGTCGTCGTGGAGGGGGGCGCGACCGTCACCCCCCTCGCGCTCGAGGCCGTCAGCGCGCTCGGGCTGGACGAGCGCGGGATCGACCTCTACCGCGCCGCCGGGTGGCTGGTCCTCGCCGCGCTGCTCGTCCTCGTCCTCCTCGCCTGGATCTGGAGGTTCCGGCGCGAGCTCTGGCACCGCGACAACGCCCTGCTCCTCATCAGCCTGCTCCTCATCGTCGCGGTGCTCGCGATCAAGGCATCGGCGGGCCGGTCGATCCTGCCCTACTTCGTCCCGCTCGCCGCGGTCGGCATCGTCCTCGCGATCCTCCTGGGGGCGGGCCCGGCGATGGCCGTGCAGGCCGCGATCTCCGTCGTCGCCGGCGCGGTGAACGGCAGCTCGCTCGAGCTCACCACGTACTTCCTCCTCGGCGGGATCGCCGGGATCATCGCGATCCGCCGCGGCGACCGGCTCCAGGTCTTCGTGCAGGCCGGCCTCGCCGTCGCCGTCGCGAACGTCGCGGTCATCGCCGTCTTCTCGCTGCTCGGCGAGCGCGACCTGACCGGGACGGCGCAGCTGTTCGCGGCGGGGCTCGCGTCCGCCGCCGGCTCCGCCATCGCCGCCGCCGGGGCCTTCGCCGTCCTCGGGGACATCTTCGGGATCCCCACGGTCTTCCAGCTCCAGGAGCTCTCCAGCCCGACGCGTCCGCTGCTCCGACGCCTCCTCACCGAGGCGCCGGGCACGTACCACCACTCGCTCATGGTCGGGAACCTCGCGGAGCGGGCGGCGGAGGCGATCGGGGCGGACCCGATCCTCGCCCGTGTCGCGGCCTACTACCACGACGTGGGCAAGCTGGCGAACCCGGCCGCGTTCATCGAGAACCAGGCCGGGGCGGGCAACCTCCACGACGACCTCGACCCGGAGACGTCCGCGCGCATCCTCCGCGCCCATGTCGCGGACGGGATCGACCTCGCGTACAAGGCGAAGCTGCCCAAGGCGCTCATCGCCTTCATCCCGCAGCACCACGGCACCGCGAAGATGAGCTACTTCCTCGAGAAGGCCCGCGACGAGGCCGCCGACGCGTACGGCGGACGAGGGACGGCCGCCGGCGCCGCCGCCGCCGCGGCCGTCGGGGAGGCCGCCTTCCGCCACCAGGGGCCCAAGCCGCAGACGCGCGAGGCCGCCGTCCTCATGCTCGCCGATTCGGTGGAGGCGTCGGTCCGGAGCCTCGCGACGCACGACGAGCCGGCGATCCGCGCGATGGTCGGGCGCATCGTCGCCGAGCGGCTGGAGGACGGCCAGTTCGACGAGTGCGACCTGACGCTCCGCGACGTGGAGAGGGTCCGGGAGGCGTTCGTCAGCCAGCTCCTCGGGGCGTACCACCAGCGGATCGCGTATCCGCAGAACAAGGTCGTCGAGCTCGAGGCGAGGCGGGGCGCCGGTTCCGGCCTGGGGGCCTGAGGGTCGCGCGGTGGGACGCCACCGGCTCCCGGACGACCGCGTCCTCGACCTGGAGGTGCTGCCGGCCGCGGCGCCCCTGCTGCGGACCTCGGTCCTGGGCCGCCCGCTCCGACGCCGTGACCTGGCCGCCGCCGTCGGGCGCGCGCTCCACGCCGCCGGCGCCCCGGCGCGTGCCGCCGTGGGCCTCGTCCTCGCCGACGACGCGACGCTCGCGGGACTGAACGCCGCCCACATGGGCCACGAAGGCGCGACGGACGTGCTCTCGTTCCCGCTCCTGCCGCCCGAGGCGTATCCGCCGCACCCGGGGATGGCCGCCGGCCCTGCCGTGGCCGGGCCTCCGCCGTTCGCCCTGCCCCCGCGCGTCCGGCCTCAGGTCGGGGAGATCGTCGTCTCGGTCGAGCGGGCGGTCGCCCAGGCGCGCGACGGGCGCGGCGGCTGGTCCGGCGGCACCGCCTGGGACCCCGCCGACGAGCTGCTCCTGCTCGCGACGCACGGCGCCCTCCACCTGTGCGGCTGGGACCACGCGGACCCCGTGGAGGGGGCGGCGATGCGCGCGCTCGAGGCGGAGCTGCTTGCGGCGGCCGGGGGTGCGGCCGGGGCCACGGGCCGGGCGGGGCCGGGCGGGGCCGGGCGGGGTCGCGATGGGTGGTCGGACGGTACCTTCGACCCCCTGACGGCTCCCGGCGGGGCCGTATAGTGCGCGGGGGATGTCCTCCGCGAACCGCCACGGCCGGGGGACGCGTCCACCGCGCCCCCGGGGCAGGACACAGGGCAGCCGTCGGAGAGCGGCATGTCGAGGAGGGAAGCGATGTCTCGCCGGATCCGCCGCTCCGTACGCCTGCTGGCCGTCACCTCCGTCGCTGCCATCGTCCTTGCCGGATGCGGGGGATCGGCGACGCCGGCCCCGAGCGCATCCGCCGCGACGTCCCCGACGGTCGTGCCGAGCGCGACCCCGACGACCGCTCCCACGCCGACGAGCCCGGTCGTGGGGACCCTCGACGCGGTGAGAAGCGCCACGATCCAGATCGAGGCGGAGGGCAGCTTCGTCGACCCGGCGCAGGGACAGCTCCTCAACACCGCCGGTCGCGGGTCGGGGTTCATCCTCTCGCCCGACGGGACGGCGCTGACGAACAACCACGTCGTGACCGGGGCTGCCCTGCTCAAGGTCTGGGTCGGCGGCGACCGCGCGAAGACCTACAACGCCCGCGTCATCGCGGCGTCGGAGTGCTCGGACCTCGCGGTCATCAAGATCGACGGGAGCGGCTTCCCCGTGCTGGGGTGGGCGAGCATCGCGCCCACGCCGGGCGTGGACGTGTACGCGGCAGGGTTCCCGCTCGGCGATCCCGAGTACACCCTCACCCGGGGGATCATCTCCAAGGCGCGGGCGGACGGCGAGACGTCCTGGGCCTCGGTGGACTCGGTCATCGAGCACGACGCGGCGATCAACCCGGGCAACTCCGGCGGGCCCCTCGTGACGAAGGACGGCGCCGTCGTGGGCCTCAACTACGCGGGCAACGACGTCCGCCAGTCCTTCGCGATCGGGAAGGCCGAGGTCGACAGGATCCTCCCGGAGCTCCTCGCCGGGACCGCCGTGAACTCGATCGGCGTGAACGGCGAGGCGATGCGCTTCGACGACGGCACCTCGGGGATCTTCGTCGCCTCGGTCGCATCCGGCTCGCCCGCCGACACGGTCGGGATCAAGGGCGGGGACTTCGTCACGAAGCTCGAGGGCCTCGTGCTCGCCACCGACGGCACGATGTCGGACTACTGCGACGTCCTGCGGTCCCACAAGGCCGGCGACGTCCTCCAGGTGGAGGTCTTCCGGCCGTCCACCGGCCAGACGCTCGAGGGACGGCTCAACGGGCAGGCGCTCGCGGTCGTGAGCACGATCGAGACGGGCGGCGGGGACCAGGGCGGCGGGGACCAGGGCGGCGGCGACGCGGCCGCGGACTACACGTACGCCGCGGTCGCGACGTCGGGCGACGAGATGACGTCCGAGGTCCCCACCGCATGGAGCGACGTGAAGACGGGGGACTGGACGTACGACGACGAGACGGTGGGCCTCCGCATCGGGGCCGCGACGGACTACGCGACGTGGATGGAGGGGTACACGGTCCCCGGCGCGTTCCTCGCGGTCTCGGCCGCGCTGGCCGGAGAGGACGTCGACGCGCTCCTCGACGCCGACCGCGAGACCTTCGAGAAGGACTGCACGTACGACTCCCGGAAGGACTTCGACACGGCGGGGTACGTCGGGAAGTTCGACCTCTACACCGACTGCGGGGGCACGGGGAACGCCTTCGTGGAGCTCGTCGCGAAGTCGGCCGACGGCGCGCACCTCGTGTTCCTGCAGCTCGTCGCGCTCGGCGACCGCGACCTCACGGCCGCCGACCACATGGTCGAGACGCTCACGGTGACGGGCCCCCTGCCGTAGGCCGCCCGGGGCCGCCCGCGTCGGATACCATCCATGCGCGGCCCGCGTCGGACGACGCGGGCCCTGTCGGCGTCGCCCGGACGCCCCGCGCCCATCCGCGCGACCGGGCGATCGTCGTCGCGCGGAGGGTTCCGTGAAGATCGTCGTCGGCCTGGGGAACCCGGGCGAGCAGTACGCGCGGACGCGCCACAACGTCGGCTGGATGGTCGTGGACCGCCTCGCCGACCGGGCGGGCTGGTCGGGACGCGGCAGGACCCGCGACGCGTCCGCGATCGTGTCGGGTCGCTATCGCGGGCTGGACGTCACGTTCGTGAAGCCGCTCACGTACATGAACGTCTCCGGGGTCGCCGTCCGGAAGGTCCTCGCCCGGGAGCGAGCGCCTCTCGCCGAGCTCCTCGTCGTCACCGACGACTTCTCGCTCCCGTTCGGGAAGATGCGGTTCCGGGAGTCCGGGAGCGCCGGCGGCCACAACGGCCTCGCGTCGATCGTCGAGGAGATGGGCACCGAGAAGTTCAACCGCCTGCGGATCGGCATCGGGGACCCGTCCCGCGGCGCCGTGGACCACGTCCTCGGCCGGTTCGAGCCCTCCGAGCGCGAGCGCCTGGACGAGCTGCTCGACGCGGCGGCCGACGCGGTCGAGCTCTGGGCCCGCGAGGGCGTGTCGAAGGCGGCGAACCGGTTCAACGCGTTCACGCTGCGGCCCGCCGACGAGGCGCGCATCGCGCCGCCGGGCGACGTGGACGGACCGCCCGGCCCGGACGGGATCCGCCGGACCCGCACGGGCTGGCGACGCGTCCTCCCGCCGAAGGGCGACGACCGATGACCGAGGGACGCCGATCGACGGCCCGGACGCCCCGCCCCCCGAGCGCGCGCGGCGAGCCGTGAGCGACCTGCAGCTCCGCGGCAAGCGCGCCCGCGAGCGCCGCGCCGGCGACCGCGCGGTCGAGGCCGCGCACGCCGCCCGTCGGGCCGCCCCCGCGGCCGTCGGGGGGGCATCGCGACGCCGGCCGCCCGACCTCGCGTCGCTCGTGCGGCTGCTCGGCGGCACCGAGCCGTTCGCCCGGCTCCGCGAGCGCCTCGGACGTCCCGGCGCGGGGATCCCGCCGGCCGGCCGGCACGCGGCGCTCGCGGGCATCCCGCACGGATCCAAGACGTACCTCGCCGCCGCGCTGGCGCTCGACCCGCCGGGCGAGCGCCTCTGCTGGGTCGCCCGCGACGCGGAGAT
>JALOOH010000113.1 GCA_025454515.1 Chloroflexota bacterium | reverse complement strand
CGAAGGGCGACGGGACCGGGCCTCGCGTGTGCTCCGTCACCCCAGGCCCTCGGATACGGGATTGACACTGTACGTTCCGACCGAATATGGTCCGTGTGTCGGCGGCGCGCGGGAGGCGGCCGCCGGGGATGCATCCACCGTCCCCGCAGGAGAGGGAGCGTCGGTGACAGCCGGAGCCGAGGCCGCGGTCGGGTCTCAGCCTTCGCGGTTCGCGCGATGGCTCTCGCGTGCCCGCAGGAGTGGGTGGGGGATGGCCTTCCTCGTCGTCGCCCCCGGGCTGCTCGCGGTCCTGCTCTTCGTCTACGTCTTCATCGCCTACACGTTCTACGTGTCGCTCTCAGCCTGGCGCGGGTTCAAACCGAACCTGAGCATCAAGGAGCCGCTCGGCTCGGTGTACCTGGAGCTGTTCGGGTCGGCACGGTTCCAGGCGGACCTCCGCAACATCGTGATCTTCGTCGTGCTGTTCATGGTCGCGGCCCTGCTCTTCGGTCTGCTGCTCGCGATCCTCATCCGCGAGTCGCCCTTCGCGAAGCGCTTCTTCCGGACGACGTTCCTGCTCCCCTACGCACTCTCGTTCATCGTCACCGGGGTCGTCTGGCGTTGGCTCTTCAACCCGGAGTCCGGCGTGAACCTGCTGTTCGAGATCTTCGGGGTGAACGGCGTGCTCGCGGCAGCGGGGATCGGCCCGCTGAGACCGGGGTGGCTGACGGACCCGACCGTGGTCCTCCAGGTGAACGGGATCCTCGAGAGTGTCTTCCCGCCGTTCGGCGACATCCAGGTCAAACTCGGGATCCCGCTCGCCCTCATCCCCGTGGTGATCGCCGCCGCGTGGCAGCTCACGGGCTTCTCGATGGCGGTCTATCTCGCTGGCCTCTCGAGCATCCAGCCGGACCTGTACGAGGCGGCCGCGGTGGACGGCGCCGGCCGCTGGTACACGTACCGGCGGGTGATCATCCCGCTCCTCGTGCCGGCGACGGTGACGATCGTCGTCATCCTCGCCCACACGGCGATGGCGATCTTCGATCTCACCTTCGCGATGTCAGGCGTGGGGCCCGATTTCGCCACCGACGTGCCGGGCCTGTTCGTCTACCAGATGGCCTTCATCGCGAACCGGTTCAACCTCGCGGCGGCGGCCGCGGTCGTCATGTTCATCGTCATCGCCGGCGTGACGGTCCCGTACCTGTGGCGCACCTACGGGCAGCACCATGACTGACGCAGTCCAGCCGTTGCCGGCACCCGCCTCCGACCCTCGGCCGCGCCGCCTCTGGCCGCGGCGCCGCGGCCTGAAGAGGCAGCCGCTCTGGGTCCTCATCCCCCTCTTCGCGTGGTGTCTGTTCATCTTCGTTCCGTTCTACGTGATGTTCGCGAACGGGATGAAGACCTCGGCCGAGGCGATCCTCAGCGACATGTGGAACCTTCCGGGCGCCCTGACCGGCGCTGGCTTCGCGCTCGCGTGGTCGAAGCTCGGCCCGAACATGCTGAACAGCATCCTGATGGTGATCCCCGCGACGCTGATCTCGTCGTTCATCGGCTCGGTGATGGGCTACGTCTTCGCGAAGTGGCCGTTCCCGGGGTCGACGATCCTCTTCATCCTCATCGTCCTCGGCTTCTACGTTCCCTACCAGAGCGTGATCATCCCCTTGATCCAGGTCCTCCAGGCCATGGGCCTGTACGGCACGCTCATCGGCCTCATCCTCACGCACGTCGTCTACGGGATCCCCGTGACCACTCTCATCTTCTGGGGGTACTATCGCCAGCTCCCCCGCGAGCTCGTCGAGGCCGCGAAGGTGGACGGTGCGGGGGTCGTGTCGACATACCGGCTCGTCTTCCTTCCGCTCTCGATCCCGGCGTTCATCGTCGCGTTCATCTTCCAGTTCACGAGCATCTGGAACGACTTCCTCTTCGGCATCGTCGTCGTGCCGAACCCGAAGGTCCAGCCGATCACGGTCGCGCTCAACAACCTGAGCGGGACGTTCTCGGTGGCGTGGAACGCGATCATGGCCGGGGCCATCCTCGCCGCGATCCCGACGATCGTCGTGTACGTCCTGCTGTCCAGGTACTTCATCGAGGGCCTCACGGCCGGCTACAGCAAGTGACGAAGTGACGCTCGAGGCCCGATCGGGCTCGGTGCGCACCGCCCGTCCGGCGATCGAGGAGCGGCTCGCCGTCGCCGGGATCCGGGCGTTGCCGCGTCTGGCTTGGCTCGAGGTGGACCTGGACATCCTCGCCGCGAACGCGCGTGCGCTCGGGGGGCTCGTCGGTCCAGCCGCACGCCTGAGCATCGTCGTGAAGGCCGACGGGTACGGTCATGGGATCGAGGGGGCCGCGATCGCGGCCGTGGGCGGCGGTGCGGAGACCCTCATCGTCGCATCGCTCGACGAGGCGCGCGCGGTCCGCGCTGCGGGCGTCGCCACGACGCTCCTGTGCATCTACCCCGTTCCCGCCAGTGGGCTTGACGAGGCCACCGCGCTGGGAGTGGACGTCGTCGCGGTGGACGATGGTTCGCTCGCGGCGATCGTCGTCGCCGCACGGCGCCGCGGCTCCGACGCGGCGCCCGACCTGCGGGTGCACCTCGGAGTGGATACGGGGATGGGCCGCGGCGGGTTCTCCCCCGGCGACGCGGTCGGTGCGGCTCGCCGCCTCGTCGCCGCCGCGGGGGTGTCGCTGGTCGGCACCTGGTCGCACCTCCACTCGCCGGAGGACGCGGCCGCGGTCCAGCTCCAGGCCGGCCGGTTCCACGCCGTCGTCGCCGCGCTCCGGGGAGCGGGCGTCGAGCCGGGGACCCGCCACCTCGCGGCGACCGGAGGCCTGGTGGCGGACCCGGGGCTGGCACTCGACATGGCGCGCGTCGGGCTCGGGTTCTACGGGCACGTGCCCGGCGACGTGGCGGTGGATCCCCGGGCGGACGCGACCGTCGGGACCCTGCGGCCGGCCCTCTCACTGTGCGCCCGCGCCGCGAGCATCACGGCGATCCCACCCGACGAGACGGTCGGGTACGGCGGTGAGTGGCGGGCAGTGAGGCCGTCGCGGATCGCGACGCTCCCTCTTGGGTACGCGGACGGCTGGACGCGGGCGTACTGGCCCGGCGCGACGGTGCTCGTCCGAGGGCATCGAGCCCCGGTCGTTGGCAGGGTCTCCAGCGACGCGGTCGCTGTGGACGTCACCGGCGTACCCGGGGTCGATGCCCTCGACGAGTTCGTCCTGCTCGGCCGGCAGGGGGCCGAGGAGGTATCCGCGGAGGAGCTCGCAGGCCTCCGCGGGTCGATCACGTGGGAGGTCCTCGACGCGTTCGGCGCCCGGCTGTCGCGCATCTACGTGAGCGACGGTCGTGTCGAGGCCGCGCGCCATCCGGGTGAGTCGTTCCGGGTGTCGGACGTGGCTGTGGCACCGCGCGATCCTCTCTGACACCGGTCAGAAGCGCACGGTGCCGGGTCCTGACGGCCCGGCGGCCAGATGAGACGGGCGATCCGACCACGGCCCTGGGCGCACGTTGTACGGTTCCGGGGATGCCCGCGCCGCTCAGCCCGTCGCCCTCTCCGCTCGCGACCGACCCCGCCCACCGAGCGGCCGTCAAGGTTCACGGCGACTCGGCTGCCTACGCCATTCTCGGCACGGTCGCGGTCGTCTGGGGCGTCCACTGGGCCGTCATCAAGATCGGGCTCGGATCGATGCCGCCGTTCGACTACGGCGTTCTCCGGGTCGTCACGGGGCTGGCCGTCGTGCTCGGCGTCCTCCTCGCCCGGCGCGACCTTCGGCGCCCGGATCGCGCGGACGTCCCGGTCGTCCTCAGTGTCGGGCTCGGCGCGCTTGCCGGGACGATCGCTCTCTCGAACATCGCCCTCCAAGTGATCCCCGCCGGGCGGTCGTCCATCCTCGTGTACACGATGCCTCTATGGGTGGCGGTCTTCGGCTTCGTCTTCTTCCGGATGCGCCTCGGCCGCGCCGAGGGCGTGGGCCTCGCGCTCGGCCTTGCCGGGCTGGTCGTCCTCCTCAACCCGGCCGTGATCGACTGGACCCAGCCGGGCGTGGTCTTCGGGACGGCGCTGCTGCTCGTGTGCGCCGTCATCTGGGCGCTCACGACGCTCCACATCCGCCGCCATACGTGGCACGCGAGCCCGCTCGAGCTTCAGCCGTGGCAGCTCCTCGTCGCGATCGTCCCGCTCGCGATCCTTGCCCTCGCCTTCGACGCAGGCAAGCCGACCGACTGGACGCCGCAGACGATCCTCGTCCTGCTGTACAGCGGACCTCTGGCGACCGCGTTCGCCTACTGGGGCAGCCAGTCCGTCACGCGCTCGCTGGGCCCGCTCGCCGCGACGACCGGGTTCCTCGCCGTCCCGGTGGTCGCGCTCGCATCCGGGTGGGTCCTCCTCGGCGAGCCGCTGACGGCGCCCGACCTCGTCGGCATGGGGCTCATCCTCGCCGGTGTCGCGGCCACGTCCCTCGGTGGCCGGGGCACGCCCGTCGTCGAGGAGGCCGCGGAGATCTGACCCGGCGGCGGAGCACGTCAGCCCCGGCCGCGGTCTTCGCGCTCGAGGATCGCCGCGAGGGCCGCGGCGTGCTGCGGTGCAAGAGGTTCGGGACGGTGCATCTCAAGCACGTGGTCGATGTGACCGCTGATCCGCTCGCCCAGCGAGGTGCCCCCGGCCGCCTCCCAGGTGGTCCGCGCCCTCCGGTCCGAAAGGGCGGGCCGCCACAGGGCATCGCGGAAGTGGGCCGCGGTGTGGTCCTCCGCGAGGAACGTGCCGCCAGGGCCGACGTCGGCGATGACATCGGCAGCGAGCGTCTCGTCCGTGACGTCGATCCCCCGCCCGATCCGGCGTGCCATCCCGATCTGCTCATCCGACATCACCAGCATCTCGAGCGAGCTCACGATGCCCGATTCCAAGTACCCGCAGTCGTAGACGACGTCCGTCCCCACGAGGACGTTCAGGAGGCAGGATTGGAAGGCCTCGGCGGCAGCCTGCTGGTCGGGCACCTTCGACTGGGTGCTGTTCCCGTTCGACCAGCTCGGCACTCCGAGGTGCCGAGCGAGCTCGCCACCTGCCACCGTCCCAAGGGCATGCTCCGGCGCCCCGAAGCAGAAGACCCCGGTCGACATGTCGAGGACGCCTGTCGCGACGCCGATCCCGACCGGGCAGCCGGGCCGCACGAGCTGGGCCAGCACGAGGCCCGCGAGGTCCTCCGCGAGCCCTTGTGCGAGCGCACCCGCGAGAGTCACCGGGGACGTCGCACCGAGGGAGACCGTCGCCCCGATGAAGAACGGCAGGCCGCGTGAGGCCATGAAGAGGATCTTCTCGATCGACTCCCGTGCGTATGTCAAGGGAGAGATCGGCTCGAGGAGGCTGAAGACGAACGGGTGGAGGCGCAGCTGCTCCGCGCCACCGGCGATCACCTCGGCCATCTCGACGATCGCCGCGAGGTTCCTGACGTCCGGCACGGCCACCGCGATCGGCTTCGTCGTCGCTGCGACGAGTGCCGCGAACGCGTGAGTCGCGGCGGTCTCCGTCGGCACGTCCGTCGGAGTCCCGAACGGACAGGCGAAGGCTATGTCGGGGAGTGCGTCGATGATCCTTCCGGCGGTCCGGGTGTCGTCGAGACGAAACGGCCGCACCTCGCCGGTGCGGTGGTCACGGATGAACGGGGCGACGTCGGCCGTCCCGAAGTACGTCCGGCCCTCGCCGATGACGAGCGCCTCCCGGCCTTCGCGATCGCGGATCGCCCAGCGGGCGGGCACGGTCGTCAGGCACTGGTCCACGAGCGAACCGTCGAGGCGGACCCGCTTGCCCTCCACGCGCGCCCCGGCAGCGGCCCGGAAGACCGTCAGCGCGTCGTCGGCCTCGAAGGAGACCCCGACCTCGTCCAGGATACGGCGCGCGGCGGCCTCGACGGCCATCCTCCCTTGCGTCGAGAGGATTGGCGTCCTCTTCCACTCGTCGGCGTCAGAGCTCGACCGCCGAGCCTCCACGGACACCCTCCAGGGCCGAACGTGCGATGGCCTCCATGATAGAGCGATACGGTGTGGGCGTACACATCGAACATACAGGCTGGTTTCGTTCGTTCTTATCGCCCACGATGCAGCGCCAAGATCGACCCGTGATGTCGTCTGACGCACGCGCCGGCTAGCGCCTCGTCAGCGCCCGCACGTTCTCCGGCAGGTCGATTCCCGCGGGCATGTCGGGGGCGGGGACCGGCTCACCGAAGGCCAGGTGGACGGGGATTGTGCCCGCCCAGACCGGCCACGTCTCGTCGCCGGGATCGTCGCCGAGGCCCGCGTCGCGGACCTTCGCGGAGGCCTCGTCGAGGGAGAGCGCGACGACGGCGGTCTGCTTCAGCTCCTTCTCCGTCATCGGCCGGACCGTCGCCGACCGCCCGGGGGCCAGCACGTCCACGAAGCGATCGAGCGCGCGGGCCTTCTCGTCCCCCGTGACGGGCAGCGCGATGCCGACGACGACGACGGAGCGGTAGTCGGCGGAGTGGTTGAAGCCCGAGCGGGCGAGGATGAGCGAGTCGAGGATCGAGACCGTCAGGCAGACCGGCGCGCCCGACTCGATGACCCGGATCATCCGGCTCGCCGTCGAGCCGTGCCAGTAGACGCGATCGCCATCGCGCCAGTAGAACGTGGGGATGACGTACGGCTGTCCATCCACGACGTAGCCGATGTGCGCCACGAGCCCGGCGTCGAGGATCGCGTGGACGGTCGCGCGGTCGTATCGGCCCCGGTCGGGCTTGCGGCGGATCCGGACGCGGTCGGAGGGCGCGGCGGCGCGGTGGTCCTCGTGCGCGGTCTGCTCGGGCATCGGCTCGTCCTCGGTCGGCGCGGTCGGCGCGGTCGGCGCGGACCGCTTGCCGCGGCATCGTATCGTGGCCCCGGGCGTCCCGGCCGATCGCGGCCCGCGCGACGCGCCCTCCCGCACCGCTTCGGAGGATCGGATGGGGAACCGCGTCGACTTCAGCTTCGCGATCGGGATGATCCGCCGGAACGCCGCGCTGCTCGCGTTCCCGGTCCTCTCGGCCGTCGCCGTGGCCGTGGTGAGCCTCGTGCTGCTCGCGCCCATCGGGCTGCAGGTCGCCTCGCAGATCG
Organism: Chloroflexota bacterium; assembly: GCA_025454515.1. Classification (GTDB taxonomy): domain Bacteria; phylum Chloroflexota; class Limnocylindria; order Limnocylindrales; family CSP1-4; genus CAIYQJ01. Next base: position 355 of record JALOOH010000113.1, on the reverse strand, counting down.
CGGAGGGGGTCGAGGAGCCGTCGATCAGCCCGGTCGGCATCGTGCTGGTGGTCGTCGCGTTCCTCGTCAACGCCTGCGTCGTCGCCTTCTTCAGCGGGGCACTCACCTCGGAGGCGCTCGTCGTCGTCCGCGGAGGGCGGGCCAGCGTGGGCCACGGGCTGTCCGTCGCGTTCGGGCGGATGCTGCCGCTCTTCGCGTGGGGACTCGTGACCGCGACGGTCGGGCTGATCCTCCAGGCGATCCGCGAGCGGGCCGGCGCCGCGGGGGCGCTCGTCTCGTTCATCGGCGGCCTCGCGTGGGGGATCGCGACGCTGTTCGTCCTGCCGGTCGTCATCGTCGAGGGCCACTACCCGGT
>JALOOH010000012.1 GCA_025454515.1 Chloroflexota bacterium | reverse complement strand
AGGCTGTTCGCGTTCACCCGGGTGGGCTGGGACTGGGCGCGGACATACCAGGACCCGCGCGCGAAGGTGAACGTCGTCGCGGCCACCCCCGAGATGTCGACAGCGACCGCGACGCTCCGCGAGAGGACCCAGTGCGATCCGGTCCGGCGGTAGAGCTCGAAGCGGACGCTCGCGATCGGCAGCGCGGGTCCGGCCGGACGGATCGTCGCGGTGAAGGTCACCGCGGTCCCTGCCGAGACCCGCCGGGTCCCGGTGTGGATGGGGCGGATGACGATCGTCTGGCGGACGGTCACGCGCGGGTAGGGGGCGGGGCTCGTCGCGGTCCCAGCGACCGCGCGGTACCAGTAGTTGCGGACCGGACGGTATCGATACGTCGACGTCCCGTCGCCGCCGATCGTGAACGCGAGAGGCGCTCCGGCCGCGTCGGCGAGGGTCTGCCACGTCTCCATGTCGGTCGTGACCTGCAGCGAGAACCCTGTTCCCGCCGGCCCGGTCGTGACGAGATCGACCCCCTCGCCCCACAGGATCGCCCCGTTGATCGCCGTCGGGGCGACCGCGGCGAGCGAGAGATCCACCGGCGGCGGGGGCGCCGTGACCATCGCGATGCTCCCGAGACCGGTGAGCATCATGGCGGAGCCGAAGCCCTCCGGCGCGATGCGGCCCGTCAGATCCCCGCTCGAGCCGACCGTGGCGCTCGCGTCGATCGGGCGCACCTGAAGGAGCGTGCCGAAATCGATCGTGCACAGCGCCATCGAGCCGGCCATGCCCGGTCTCACCACCATCACTCCACGGGCGATCCTCGGGGCCGGGTAGGCGATCGCGTGGATCGTCCGGTCGCAGTCCGAGACCGACGGCGGCGCCGTGTTCGCCGTGTTCCACTCGAAGTTCGAGGGAAGCACCAGGTCGAGGTAGAAGCCGGGCGGCACGCCGTCATGCGCCACCTCGGAGAATCGAGGTCCCGTCAGCCGCGTCCACGTCCCGTCCCCGCCGATCCGCGCCGTCGTGGATGCGATGGCCGCACCCCCGGTCGCGGGGATCGCCGTGGGCGGCGGGGCGACGACGAAGACCGTCCCCGCGCTCTCCGCGATCTGCGTGGGGAACATCGCGTGCGTCCAGTACTCCACGGTGAGCCACGACGGGCCCCCGGGCTCGGACCGGCGGTTCTCGACCGGACGGACCTGGAGGATCTCGCCGAAGTCGACGCGGCACCGCACGTCCGCCGGCCCTCCGAGCAGCAGGCCCAGCCGGATCGTGGCCAGCCGCGCCGATGGGTACTCGACCTCGGCGACCGAGAGCCGGCAGTGGTTGATGCCCGGCCTGGTCGTGCGGTCGGCGTTCCATTCGACGTTCTCCGGCAGCAGCAGGCCGATCTTCATGCCCAGCACGAAGTCGCCGACGGCGAACTCGCCCAGCCGCGGGCCGTGCAGCTGGGTCCAGGCCCCCGTCCCGCCGATCCGCGCCGTGGTCGAGAGGATGTGGTCGCCGCCGGTCGCCACCCCGACGACGTCGATGTCGGCGGCCGCGTGCACGGCTCCCGTGGCCGCCGCCGGCGCGGCAGCGCCGATGGAGATGCACAGCGCCGCCGCGGCGAACAGGGCGACGAGCCGGGACCGACGACGCACATGCCTGCGCATCTCACCCTCCCATCCGATCGAGGAGGTACCTCCCTCGCAGGGCAGCGGGACGCGCGCGCCCGTCGGGGGCGGCCCACGAGCGAGTGTGGAGCGGGGCTGCGGCCGCTGTCATCGGCCGGAGGGCACATCCGCCGCGCGCCGGCCGCACCACGCCGGCCCCGCATCGCCAGCCGCCGCGGTCCCCGCGCGGACCGGCGGCGGCGCCCGCTACCATCGAACGGTGAACGACGACCCCGGGTTTGCGCACCCGCTCGATGCCTTCTCCTGGCACCCGGAACCCGAGCTGGTCTGGTATGCCGACCCTGCCCGGTCCCGCGAAGCGATCGAGGGACTCGGCGTCGCGGCCTGGCAGGTCGCCCTCGACTGGCTCTACGACGAGGCCTTCCGCCGTCCGGTCGGCCCGATGCGGTACGCGGAGCTTCGGCGCCACTGGTACGGGACGCCGCCGGACGCGCCCGCCGGGACGGCCGGCCCCGGGCCGGCCCCCGCGGATCCGGTCCCCGCGTCGGCCGTCCTCGACGAGTTCCGCGCGAAGCTCGCCCCGTACCAGTTCAGCTCGGTCCACCGCCTGTCGTGGAGCTACTTCACCCCGCCGCCCCTCCTGCTCTCCGTCGTCGGCGAGCTGCTCGCCCAGGTCGTCGACCAGGGGGTGGACGTCTGGCACTGCGCCCCCACCGGGGCCTTCGTGGAGGAGGAGACGGTCCGCTGGCTGTGCGACCTCGCGGGATACGGGCCGGACGGATTCGGGGTCCTCACGTCCGGCGGCGTGATGGCGAACATCATGGCGATGAACGTGGCGCGCGACGTCCACCTGGCCCGGCTCGTTGCCGGCCGACCGGGCCACGACGACGACTCCCGGGCACGTGGGGAAGCGCTTCCCGATCCCCCGCGCGCGGCCGCGCTGGCCGGTGCGCGCGTATACGCGAGCGACCAGGCCCACTTCTCCATCGGGCGGGCGCTCGACATCCTCGGGTTCCCCGCGGAGACCCTCCGGATCGTGCCGTCGGACGAGCGGTTCCGGCTCCGCGCGGAGGCGGTCGCGGAGGCGGTCGCCGTGGACCGACGGGCCGGCCTCCGCCCGTTCTGCATCGCCGCGGTCGCCGGCTCGACGAACACGGGCTCCGTGGACGACGTGGCCGGCATCGCCGACCTCGCGGCGGCCGAGGACCTCTGGCTCCACGTCGACGCGGCGTACGGGGGAGGCGCGCTCCTCTCCGAGCGCGACGCCGGCCGGATCGGCCCGGTCGGCCGCGCCGACTCCGTGACCATCGACCCGCACAAGTGGTTCTTCCAGCCGTACGACGTCGGCTCGCTGCTCGTCCGCCGGCGGGACGACCTGCGCGACACCTTCCATCGCGAGCCCGAGTACTACCGGACCCCCGGGCACGAGGAGGAGCCGCTGAGCCTCTACCAGTACTCGATGGAGGGGTCGCGTCGGTTCCGTGCTCTCAAGCTGTGGATGAGCTGGAAGCACCTGGGGACGCGCGGCCTCGGACGGCTCGTGGAGCGCAACGACGACCTCGCCGCGCGGCTCGCGTCGCTGGTGGGCGCGAGCGACGACTTCGAGGCGATCCCGCCGCAGCCGGAGCTGTCGGTCGTCTGCTTCCGCTGGCTGCCCGGCGGGCGTGGCGCGGCGGCCCGGCTGTCCGGGGAGACGCTCGACGCGGTCCAGGACGGGCTCCAGCGGGCGCTGGAGGTCTCGGGCGAAGGGTGGGTCTCGACGACGCGCCTGCGCGGTGCGACGTGGCTCCGGGCGGGGATCGTGAACTACCTCTCGACCGACGAGGACGCCGACCGGATGCTGGCGCTGCTGCGCCGCCTCGGCGCAGAGGTCGCCGCGGGGATGGGGCTGCCCGATCCCGATGCGCCCGGGCGGGTGCCGGGATGAGCGGAGCGGGACCGCGCGCGGCCGACCTCTACCGCCTGCTCCAGGTGGATCCCGAGGCCGACGTGGAGATCATCGGCGCCGCATACCGCAAGCTCGCCCAGCGATACCACCCCGACGTGACCGACGACCCGGAGGCCGCGGCACGGATGGCGGAGATCAACGCCGCGTGGGAGGTGCTGCGCGACCCCGCGCGGCGCGCGGCGTACGACCGCGAGCGCCGGTTCGCCACCGGCGGCGCGACGGGCCACGGAGGGGCCCCGACGGGCATGCCCGACGACCCGGGTGCCCGCCGCGGTGCCGGGGAACAGCCGGTCGGCGGGACCGCGCGGAGCGCGGACGCGGCGTCGTGGGGCGGGCGCGCCCGCGGCGGCCCGGCGACTCCGGGGGCATCGACCGGCGACGGTGAGAAGTGGCGGGCGGGCGGCGGCGCCGGCACGGGGGGCGCGCAGGACGACTGGGCCGGGCCGCCGCCCGGCCCGCCGAGCGGGTCGGTCCTGAGCTTCGGCAGGTACCGGGGCTGGTCCCTCGGCGAGGTGGCGCGGCGCGACCCGGACTTCCTCGAGTGGCTCGAGCGCGCCCCGGTCGGCCGCCAGTATCAGTCCGAGATCGCCGCGATCCTCCGGAGGTACGGCCGCCGGTAGGCTCAGGCCGAGTCCGGCGGCGATCCCCATCCGAGCGCACGCCGAAGGCGCACGAGGAGGCCCCCGGTCCGCCGCACTGCCGGACGCGGCCCGCGGCGCTCGGCCTCCAGCTCGGTCGGCTCCCTCGGGATCTCGTCGCTCAGCGTGCGGATCGGGACCGGCGTCGTCCCGTACGGCCCGAGGAACGCCCCGGCGTTGCGCTGGCGCTCGCGGCGCCCGTCACCCATCCCGCTCACCCGCTCGCTTCCGCCATCCGCATCACCCGCGGCGGCACGCGCCCGCGTCAGCCGCCCGTCGAGGCGAGGTCCCGTGCCCTGGCCTTCCCGCTCCGCCGGTCCTTGAACTGGTACCACTCCCCCACCAGGGGCAGGAACCAGGCGCGGCCCTCGTAGGGCGCGGGGACCAGCGGGAAGCCGATACGCGCCAGCGCCGGGGCCGGCCCGCCGCCCATCCAGCGCGCCATCTCGGTCCCCAGGTACGGGAACAGCGCGACGCCGTTCCCGCAGCAGCCGGTCGCGTAGTAGACCTCGCCCGACCGGCCCGCGTGGGGCATCCGGTCGTACGTGAACGCGACCTTCCCGCTCCAGTAGTGGTCGATCGGGACGCCGGCGAGCTGGGGATGGATCTCGAGCATCCCGCGATGGAGGATCCCCGCCGCCTTCTCGTCGCTCGTCGGCCAGAAGCTCGCTCGCCCGCCGAAGAGCATCCGGCCGTCCGCGGTCCCCCGCCAGTAGTAGAGGAAGTACTTCGTATCGAAGAACATGCGCCCGCGCGGCGTCAGCTCGGCGAGGAGCGCGGGGTCGAGCGGCTCCGTGGCGATGATGTAGCTGCTGATCGGGAGGACGCGCCGCCGGAGGGCAGGGGCCGCGGCGTCGCCGTAGCCGTTCATCCCGAGGAAGACCTTGCCGGCGATGAGCGCGCCCCTGGTCGTCTCGACCACCACGCGCCCGTCGCGCTGCGGCCGGATCGCCGTCGCGCGCGTGCGCTCGTGAACGTCCACACCGGCCTCGACGGCGCGCTGCGCCAGGCCGACCGTCAGCTTGCCCGGGTGGATCCCCCCGTCGGCCGGGAAGAGCAGGCCGCCGTAGTAGGCGTCGGTCCCGATCTCCGTCCGGAGCCGGTCGCGCGGGATCCAGGTCGCCGAGCCGTCGTAGCCGCCGAGCTCGGCCGCGTACGCCTCGAGCTCGTCGGCGTCGTGGCGGCTCCAGGCGAGCTCCAGGTGGCCCTCGCGCCGCATCTCCGCCTCGATCCCTTCGGTCTCCTCGAGGCGGGCAACGTGGTCCACCGCGGCGACCGACTCGGCGAGGAGGGCGCGGCCGGTGTCGCGGCCGTATCGCTCGCAGAGCTGCTCGAGCCCCCACTTGAAGCCCGAGAGCACCATCCCGCCGCTGCGGGTCGATGCGCCCCAGCCGAGCGTCTCGCCCTCGAGCAGGACGACCGACGCGCCCGCGCGGGCGAGCTCGCGCGAAGCCGACAGCCCTGTGATCCCGCCGCCCACCACGACGACGTCCGCCGTGTCCGGGAGGGCGTGCGCCGGCGCCGGAGGCATCGGCGGCATGGTCGCCTGCCAGAGGGGGGTGTGTCGGACGCGTGCGAACTCGGGCGGCAGCTCGGTGCTCATGGCGCGACTGTAGCGCGCGATCGGGGCGGCGGCGGGCCCGCGGCGGTGCGGCGCCCGCCCGGGGGGTCCGGAGCGGACGCCGTCAGTCGAGGTCGGAGAAGGCGATGCGGCCCGCGGCGACCGTGAGGAGGACACGCCCGGGCAGCGCCCGACCGGCCAGCGGCGTGTTCTTCCCCTTCGATCGGAGCGATGCCGGCGTGACGGTCCACGACTCGCCGCGGTCGAACAGGACGAGGTCGGCGGGCGCTCCCACCTTCAGCCCCGCGGCGACGGGGCGGCCGGTCCAGGCCCCCAGGACGCCGGCCGGGCCGCTGGTCAGCGCGGCCATCGCTGCCGCGAGCGTCAGCTCTCCCGCGTCCACCGCCGCGAGGAGGACCCCGAGCGCCGTCTCGATCCCGGAGATCCCGTTGGCGGCGAGGCCGAACTCGACCTCCTTGTCCACGAGCGTGTGGGGCGCGTGGTCGGTCGCCACCGCGTCGGCCGTGCCGTCGCGCAGGGCGGCACGGACGGCGGCCGCGTCGGCCGGGTCGCGCAGCGGCGGGTTGACGCGGAGGTCCGGGTCGAAGGGCTCGGCGACGATCGCGGCGTCCGTCCACGGATCGCGCGCCACGGGGGCGCCCGCCCCGACCGGATCTCGTCGGGCCCCGGCGCCGTCCACGGCCTCCCATGCCCAGCGGCGCGCGCCGGCGATCCACTCGTCGGCGAGCGCGAGGTGATGCGGCGTCACGTCGCACGTGACGGGCAGTCCGGCGGCCTTCGCCCGGCGCACGAGGTCGAGCGCGCCCGCGGTCGACAGGTGCGTCAGGTGGAGCCGGGCGCCCGGGACGTCGCGCACGACGTCGGCGAGGATCGCGAGGTCGCGCGCGACGACCGCCTCCTCCGCCGCGGCCGGCCAGCCGCGCAGGCCGAGCACCGATGCCACGAGACCCTCGTTCGCCTCCGCGCCGGAGGTCAGGGCCGTGTCCTCGGCGTGCTCGACGATCGGCCGGCCGAGCATCCCGGCGTACCGGAGCGCATGCGCGAGGAGGACGGGGCCCTTCACCGGCGCGCCGTCGTCGCTGAACCCGACGACGCCCGCATCGGTCATCTCCCCGAGGGCGGCGAGCTTCTCCCCGGCGCGGCCGGCCGAGACCGCCCCGACGATCTCGAGCGCGACCGGCGACCCGGAGGCCGCGGCCGCAGCCCGGACGAGCCCCACGACGGCCGCGCCGTCGATGGCAGGGGACGTGTTCGCCATCGCGCACACGCGCGTGAACCCGCCGTGCGCAGCGGCCGCGAGCCCGGTCGCGACGGTCTCCGCGTCCTCGAAGCCCGGCTCGCGCAGGTGGACGTGCAGGTCGAGGAACCCGGGCGCCACGATCACACCGGACGCGTCGACCCCCTTCGCGGCGGCGCCGGTGAGCCAAGTGACGCCGGCGATCTCCCCGTCGCGGACGACGATCTCCCCCGCCCCCTCGCGCCCGGCGAACGGGTCGACGAGCCAGGCCCGCGAGATCTCGAGGTCGGCGAGAGTGGCCCCGACCTGCAGGGCACCGCCCCGCCGGCCCGTCTTCGCGCTCGGGCGCGGCTCACGCGGCATCGTGGGCTCCTTCCGCGCCGTGCACGCCGGCGAGCAGGTAGAGCAGCGCCATGCGCACCGCCACCCCGTTCGTCACCTGGTCCTCGATCACGGCCCGGTCGAGCGCGACGACCGCCGGGTCGATCTCGACCCCCTCGTTCATCGGCCCCGGGTGCATGACGAGCGCGTCCGGCTTCGCCGCCGCCAGCCGGTCGAGCGTGAGGCCGAATCGCGCCGTGTACTCGCGGAGCGAGGGCAGCAGCCCGCTGTCCATCCGCTCCTTCTGGATCCGCAGGGCCATGACGACGTCGGCATCGCGCAGCGCGGCATCGACGTCGCTCGTGACCGTGAAACGCCCATGGCCCGGGAACCCCGCTGCGCGTCCGCCCCAGCGGTCGAGGCCGCGGAGGAGGGTGGATGGCCCGCAGAGCCAGAGATCGGCGCCGGCGGCCGTCAGGCTCCAGATGTTCGACCGCGCGACCCGGCTGTGGAGGATGTCCCCGAGGATCACGACCTTCCGCCCGGCGATCGAGCCGCCCGGCAGCCGCTCGCGCATCGTGTACAGGTCGAGCAGCGCCTGCGTGGGATGCGCGTGCCACCCGTCGCCGCCGTTGAGGACGTGCCCGTCGAAGTGCTCGGCGGCGAGGTACGGCGCGCCCGACGTGCCGTGCCGCATGACGAGCATCTGCGCGCCGAGCGCCTGGACCGTGCGGATCGTGTCGACGAGGCTCTCGCCCTTCGTCACCGAGCTCGTGGAGGCCGCGATGTTCACGACGTCGGCCGAGAGGTTCTTCGCCGCCACCTCGAAGCTCACGCGCGTCCGCGTCGACGCCTCCCAGAAGATGATCGTCACGTTCCGGCCACGGAGCGCCGGCACCTTCGCGATGGGCCGCGCGAGGATCCCCTTCATCGCGTCCGCGGTCCGCATCACGAGGTCGATCTCGTCGGCCGCGAGGACGTCAACGTCGAGCAGGTGGCGGTGCCGCCACGCGGGAGCATCGGCCCCGACGACGATGGGCTCGGCTCCGGGGTCCCGATCGCTCATCCGCCGCTCTCCCGCTACAGGTGCGCCGCGACGAGCCGTTCGATCGCGACGCCGTCCTCGCCGTCGATCTCCTCGACGAGGACCTTCACGATCTCGTCGCGCGAGGTGGGCACGTTCTTGCCCACGTGGTCGGCGCGGATCGGCAGCTCCCGGTGGCCGCGGTCCACGAGGACCGCGAGGCGGATCGCCCGGGGCCGGCCGAAGTCCATGAGCGCGTCCATCGCCGCCCGGATCGTGCGGCCCGTGTACAGGACGTCGTCCACGACGACGACCGTGAGGCCGTTGAGGTCGAATGGGAGGTCGGTCCCCTTCACGACGGGCTGGTGGGCCACGAGGGAGAGGTCGTCGCGGTAGAAGGTGATGTCGAGCGCCCCGGCAGGGAGCCGGACGCCCTCGTTCTCCGCGATCGCGTCCGCCAGGCGCCGGGCGAGGGGGACGCCGCGCCGCTGGATGCCGACGAGCGCGAGGCCCTCCGTCCCGGCCTGCTTCTCGACGATCTCGTGAGCGATCCGGACGGTGGCCCGGCGCACCTCGTCGGCGGTCATGATCCGGCGGCCGTCGCTCACGGCCTGCCCTGCCCGCGTGGCACGATGCGGTCCCTCCTTCCCGGCCTCCCGGGGCCGGTCCTTAAAGGCGCCACGAGGATACTCCACGGGGGAGGCGCCGACAGCGGCGGCGGCGGTCCCGGGTCAGTCGGCCTCGACGAGCGTCTCCAGGCCGCGGATCGGCTCCGTGCCGGCCTCGCCCACGCCGGGACCCGACCACACGAGCACGCGGACACGCCCGCCCGCGGGCGTGCCGTCGGCCGGGGTCGCCCACGCGATGCGGCTCTTGCCCATCGCGAAGCCCGGCATCGCCGGGGTCGAGGAGAGGAGCACCGTGGGAGCACCGGCGCGCTCCGGGTCCACGGCGAGGACGGTCAGCCTGCCGACCTCCGGGGCCTCCGGGTCGGCGATCCAGATCGCGAGGTGCGTGCCGGTCGGATCCCAGCGGACCTGCCACGCCGGAGGCAGGATCCCCGAGAGCCCCGCCACGGACAGCGCGATCGGCGCGCCTCCGACGGACGCTCCGGCCGACGCCCCGGCGGCGCCCGCCGTGGCCGACGGCGCGGCGTCCGGGCGACCCATCGCGGCCTCGTCGGCCGCCGACGGGCGCGCGCTCCCGTCCGGCTCCGGGGCAGCCGCGCCGGCGTCGGCAGCGGGCGAGGGTGCGGCATCGTCGGCCGCCGGGTCGGCCGTGGGCGTGGTGGCGTCCGGCACCGCGGACGCGGCGTCGTCCGTCGCGGCAGGCTCCGGCGAGTCGCTCGCGGCCGCCGCCGCGTCGGGCGTCGCGTCCGGCGTGGACCCGGATCCGTCCGACGGAGCGGCCGTCGGCTCCGGCGAGGCCGCCTCGCCCGCGAGGACGGTGGGCCAGGAGCCGACGACGAGGGATCCCGCCGCGGGCCGCCAGGCGCCGGTCGCCGGGTCCGCGCGCACGGTGCCCAGCCATGCGACGACCCGCGTCCCCGTGGGGTCGACGCTCGGGAGCCACAGTCCGGGCAGGTCGATCGGCGTGACGTCGCCCGTGCGAGGGTCGAGCAGATAGGAGGCGGGCGTCGTGACGGGCCCGGACGTGGCGCCCGACGGTGCGGCGCTCGCGCCCGGCGGCCCGCGCTCGCCCGTGGCGCCGTCGCCGGCGGATCCGTCGAGCGATGCGTCCGGCGCGGCGGCTCCCGGGTCCGCGGTCGCGTCCGCGGCGACCGTCGATGACGGTCCGGTCCCGGCTGCATCCGTCGTGGTCCCTCCATCGGGCGTGTCCTGCGGCGCCGCCGATGCGGCGGGGGCCCCGCCCTTGGCGACGCCGGCAGCAGCGGGCGACTCGGAAGCGATCTTCTCGACCTCTCCGTCCGGTGAGCTGACGAGCATCCGGTCGCCGACCCATCCCGCGAAGACGGCCGCGCGGCCGGAGGTGACGGCACGGGAGCGCTCGTCGCCCACCCGCCACAGGTAGACGGCCGGGCCCGTGGAGGCGTCCGCGGATCGCGCGGAGAACGCGAACCATCGGCCGTCCCGGGAGTACCCGGCACGCCCGCCGACGAGGATCACGTCCTCGGCGATCGCGCGCGTCGCGGCGGCGGTCGGCAGCGGCACCGCGGCCGGCAGCGAGGCGCCGGGGCCGCCGGCGGTGACGAACGACGCGACGGGGCCGCGGGTGGCTTCGGCGCCGAGCCGCGCGGTGGGATACGGCGGCGTGGCCTCTGGCGCGGGCGACCGTCGCGGCGGGGACGACGGGGCGGGGCTGATGGCCGCAGCGGTGGCGACAGCCGTCGCGAGGACCGCGCCCGCCGCGATCCCGCCCGGGAGGTCGCTGGGGCGCGTCGACCCACCCCGGACGGTGCCGACGGCGGGGGTCCGCACCGCGCCACCCGACCCGGGGTACGGGGTGGGGAGCTCGATCGCGTACACCGAGCCGCCGGCCGTCCCGGCGCCGGCCGCTCCCACGTCCACGACGATCGCGTCACGGCCGTCGTGCGCAAGGAACACCGAGGCCGGCTCCATGTCGAGCGCGACGATCGTGCTCGCCCTCTGCGCGAGGTCCGAGCAGGCGGCCCCGCCCGAGGGGCACGCGCTGTCGAAGGCGGCGGTCTGGAGGACGAAGCGCCCGTCGGCCTGGCGGGTCACCCACGCGACGGACGACGGGTCCACCGCGAAGGGCGTGGCGGCCGGACCGACGATCATCTGCGGCAGGCCGGACGCGACGAGCGCGACGGTGGCGACGAGCGCGAGGATCGACCCGACCCCGACCGACGCCGCGACCGGGGCACCTCGGTGTCCTCCACCCGCGGAGGCCGCGACCGGGACGAAGGCGCCGGGGGCACGCGACGGCCGGGTCCCGAGAGGATGCGCCTGCGACGCCACCCGGCGGCCGCCGGCCCTGCGGGCGCGCTGCTCGGCGGTGCGCGCCTCCTCCATGTCCAGCCGCGCGGCGAAGGCGGGCCACGCGTCGCGCGGCAGGTCGATCGACGGGAGCCCGTGGATCCGCTCGCCCTGGAACGCGTAGTCGAGGGCCGCCTGGCGGCACTCGCGGCACGCGTCGAGGTGCATCGCGAGAGCTGCCGCGTCCGCCGGGGAGAGGGCCTCGACGAGACCCGTCGCCGCGAGGATCCGCGCGCGCTCGTGCTCCGCGCGCAGGCGGTCGGGGTGCATGGTGAAGCGCCGGAGGCCGCTCATCGCGCGATGGCACCTCCGCGACGAGCGCCCGCTCGGGCGCGCCCGGCCGAGACCGCGTCGCGGCGGCGGTCGCCCGGGGTCCGGCCGTCCGGCCTCACGCGTCCGGCCTCCGCGTCTCGTCCGCCGCGCCCGGGAGCCGGACGACGCGCGTCTCCGGGCCGATCTCGGCCGGCGCCGGCGTCTTCTCAGCCACCGCCTCCTCCTCGGCGAGCGCGATGCGCAGGCTCTCCCGCGCACGCGTGAGGAGAGCGCGGGCCGCGACATGGCTCACGCCGAGCGCCGTCGCGAGCTCCTGCCCGGTGAGGTCGTTCAGCTCGGAGAGGAGCAGGGCCGCCCGCTGTCGCTCGGGGATCCGGGCGAGGGCCCGCTCGAGCGACGAGGAGAGGCGCGCGTCCATCGCGATCCGCTCGGCCGACGGCGCGGAGCCGCGCGACTCGCCCGTCCACGGGAGGAAGCGGACGATCCGGCGGCGGCGGATCTCGTCGAGCGCGAGGTTGTACGCGATCCGGAACAGCCAGGGCCGCGCCTTCGACGGATCCTCGAGGGAGTCCAGGCTCCGGTACGCGCGGACGAACGTGTCCTGCGTCAGGTCGGCGGCGAGCTCGGGGTCCCGGACCATCCGCGAGAGGTACGTATGGATCTCCGTCGAATGCTGCGCGAAGAGCTCCTCGACCCGGGTGCGCGCGTCGTGGCCGCCGCGGGCGGAGGGAACGTCCGGCCGCCGTCGATCGTTCATCGGCGGGGTCGCTCCGATGGGATGACGGAGGAGCGCCGCCCGATGTGACGGTCGTGGGCGCGCGCGTGCGCGCGAGAGGCATCGCCCGCGGCGATCGGGGCACCGGGCATGGCGCGCGAGGCATCGGGCGCGGCGACCGCCGCCCGGCTCCGGTCTGAGCTCATCGGTCGCCCTCCGCGGATGCGGAGCCGGCCGCGCGGAGCAGCTCCTCGACCGCCTCCTCGGGCGCCACGGGGTTCACCGGCAGCCCCGTCCCCAGCTCGAGCCCGGCGACCTCCCGGAGTCGCGGGTGGATCTCCCAGTGCCAGTGATACGTCTGGTCGACCCGCTCGTTGAGTGGTGCGGTGTGGAGCACGAGGTTGTACGGCGGATCGTCGAGGACGGCGAGGCGCCGGAGAGCGGACCGCAGCACGCCCGCGAGCGCGTCCACGTCCGCGTCGGTCGCCCGGCCGAAGTCCGCCTCGTGTCGCCGCGGGACGATCCACACCTCGAACGGCGAGCGCGACGCGAACGGGGCGTACGCGACCGCGAACGCATCCTCGTGGACGATGCGGTCCCGGCGCTCCGGCTCGAGACGCACGGACCGGCAGTACGGGCACTCCCGCTCACGGATGAGGAAACGGGCGGCGCCGCCGATCTCCTCCCCCACCCGGTGCGGGACCTGCGGGAGGTCGTACAGGTCGAGGCACAGGTGGTTCGTGCGCGCCCCGGCCTGGGCCCCCCAGTTCTGGAGCACCTGCATGTACTGCGTCTGGCCGGCGGCGCTCGCCTCCGCCACCGCGTCGCGCGACAGCCGCAGCATCTCGGCGATGACGGCGTGGCCGGCGGCGTGGAGCGGCCGGTGCTCCCCCGGCGGGGCGACGATCGTCCGCCAGCTCCCCGCGGCCTTCGCCTTCGCGAGCGCCACCTGGACGAGGTCGCGGTCCCGGTCGCGCGACGCATCCTCGGTGCCGACGACGTCGAACGCGTAGTCCTTGAGCATCCGCAGCCGGACGCCGTCGCCGGCCGGGAGGCGGCAGTTCTGGCAGTCGCCCCCGTCGTCCACGGCCTCGGCGGCGAGGGCGAAGCGACGGCGGTCGAACGCCCGGTCCACGACGGTGGCGACCCACCATCCCGTGACCTCGTCCATGCGCAGCTCGAAGAGCCCCGCGCTCATCGCTGGGCTCCGACGGGGGGCGGCCCGGCGGGGGCGTCGGCCGCATCGCCCGACGCGGGCGCTGCGGACGCGTCGGGCGAGGCCGCCGTCGCGGCCAGCGCCGCCTCGGCCCGGGCGAGCTCGGCCTCGAGCGACGCCCGCTCGGCATCCACGTCGGCCGCCGGCGGCAGGTCGCCCTCGAGCGTCGCCCCCAGCGCCTCGGCCAGCCCGCGGGCGAACCACTCCCCCGCCCTGCCGACCACGGCGGTCGTCGGCGGTTCGGCCGTCCGCCCCAGCTCCTCGGCGATCGACGTCGAGATCACGTGCGGCATCCCGCACGGGTCGATCAGCTCGAAGTCGCGCAGGTCCGGGTCCACGTTCAGCGCGATCCCGTGATACGTCACCCCGCGCTCGACGCGCACGCCGAGCGCACCGATCTTCCGCGGCTCCGGCGTCCCGACCGCGCACCAGCAGCCCGGGTGGCCCTCGCGCCGGTCGGCGGCGACCCCCTCGATCGCGCAGACCTCGATCATCGCGGCCTCCAACGCGCGGACGTACGGCTTGAGGAGGAGGCCGCGGTCGGCCAGCCGGATGATCGGATATGCCACGAGCTGGCCGGGGCCGTGGTACGTGACCTCCCCGCCCCGCTCCACCCGGATGACCTCGATGGCGCGCCTGCGCAGCTCCTTCGGGGTCGCGCGCACGTGGTGCTCGTCCGCGTGCTTCCCGAGGGTGAGCACCGGGTCGTGCTCGAGCAGGACGAGCTGGTCGGCGATCAGCCCGGCGGCGCGCGCCCTCGCACAGCGATGCTGGAGGTCCCAGGCATCGCGATACGCCACCCGTCCGAGCCAGCGGACCCGGAGAGGAGTGCGCGAGGCCGACGACGTGGCCGCGCCGGACTCCTCCACCGGCGCCCGGGCGTCGGACCGGTCGGGCGCGGGACCGGTCGCGAGGCGCTCCACGTCGCCACGATAGCACCGAAGCCTCGCGGTCCCCTGAAGGCGGGCCGGCGTCGGCCGGGCCCGCCCCCGGCCCCTACGCCTCCGCCGCGCCCCCCGGCTGCGGCCGGAAGCGGAAGTAGCCCCAGACCAGGCCGGTCGTGCACATGAAGAGGACGAGCCCGATCGCCACGAGGTGGACGCTCGACTGGCGGAACGAGTCGAGGTATGCCGCGTCGCGGTTCAGGAGCAGCTGCCACCAGAGGAAGACCCCGGTCCCGAAGATGGCCAGCCAGGCGAGGCGACTCCAGCGCATGACGACCGCGCCGTCCATGAACCGGAGCGGGAGCATCGTGAACACGAGGCCCTCGAGGCCGGCGATGAAGACCACCGCGAGGATCGTCCGGAGGAGCGACCCCTGCCATCCGCCCGACGTCGCCGCCGCGCTGGCCGGGCCCAGCAGGACGAACGCGACCAGGCTCGCGCCGAGCAGCAGCAGGGCCGGGATCACGACCAGCATCGCCTCGTCCCGCCGCGCGATCGCGAGCGGCGTGAGGATGAGGCTCGACGCGACGAACCCGTAGACGAGACCCGGCTCGAAGGCGACCAGGCGCGAGAAGACGACCGACGCGATCGCCACCAGGATCGCGGTCCCGTACAGGCGGACCGTCGCGCGCGCACGGTGGCGGCGGATCGCAAGCAGGCTCGACGTCCCCTCGACGAGGTAGGTGACGAACCCGATGCCGACCATCAGCGCGACGAGAAGCATGACGCTCTGCGCGTTCAGGCCGAAGTCCGTGCTCAGGAAGCCGTAGATGAAGCCGACGAGGGCGAGCACGACGACCGCGTGCAGCAAGGTGCCGCTCTTCCCCGACTCGGACAGAGCGCCGAGGCGCGTGTCGGCGACGGCGATCGGCGTGAGGATCCGCAGCGGTCCGGCCAGCAGCCGCTGCCACCGGCCTCGGATCTCGTCGCGATGCGCGTCGAGCGTGCTGTTGAGGATCTCCGCGGTGAGAGCGAAGAGGAGGATGAAGATCCCGGTGAGGGCGAGGTTGGTGAGGATGACGTTCGGGTCGAGGTCCAGGCCGGCCGGCCCGGGGATCGACGCGGCGAACGCGGTGAGCCACCGGTCCTGGCCCCCGGCCTCGCCCGTCCCCGGCGCAACGCCGCCGGGCGGGGCCGGCGAAGGCTCCGCGGGCGCCCCGATGGCGCCGAGGACGCCGGCGGTCGGCTCGGGGGCGCCGGAGGGTGCGACGGTCGGCACGACGGGCGGTGCTGCCGGCTCCGCGGAAGCGGGGACGGGCTCGGTGGGCCCGGCGGGCGCGACAGGGGGCGCGGACGCGGCCGGCGGGACGGAGGCGGACGGGGGCGCGGACGGGGCGCCCGACGACGGCGTGGGGACGGGCGCGCTGGCGATCGGGGTCGGCGAGCCGGGAGCCGGCGTCGGCTGCGGGACGCTCGTCGCCGGCGGGGCGGGGGTCGCGGGCGGGGCGGGGGAAGCCGTCGGCGTGGGCTGGGGGAGCGGCGTGGGCTGCGGCAGCGGGACGAACGTGGGAGCCGGAGGCTCGGTCGGCGGGACCTTCGTGGGGATCGGTGTCGGCTGCGGCGTGGGCGTCGGCGCCGGGTCGACGACGTAGGTCGCCGGGTGTTCGGAGACCTTGTCGGAGCACTCGAGGCCCGCGGAGAGATCGTGGACGTAGCAGGCCGTCACCTCGTGCGGACCGACGGCCGTCGTCGGCGGGGGAACGAAGCCGAGGCTCGCGATGCCCGTGCACGCCGTGAGGCTCCCCAACGAGCTCGAGCCCACGGCCACGCCGTCGAAGTAGAAGACCGCACCCGGGCGCGCGGCGTCGCAGCGCGTGGCCGGAAGGCGGTAGGTCGCGGTCAGCGCCGCCCCCACGGGGCCGTGGGACGGTTCCACGAGGACCGGTGGGAGGAGACTCCATGTGACCGGCGGGTCGGTGACGGTGCCGTCCTCGCAGCCGTCGGGGTCGCTCGGCTGGTCGATGCACGCCGTGACCTGGTGCGGGCCGATGGCCGCGCCGTCGGGCGGCTGGAACGACCCCCCGCCGGTGCATGCGCCGGTCAGCGGGTCCTCGGTGAGGTCGATGAGGCGCACGAGCGTCTCGCCGTCCCAGTAGAGCGCGGCGGTGGCGGGCCCGCGCCCGCACCAGCTCCCGTCGAGGGAGAGCGACGCGCGGATCGATGCCCCCGGCACGTCCGCGGTCGAGGACAGCTCCACGGCGATCCCTGCGGCGGCCGCGGGAGGGGGCGAAGCGAGGGAGAGGATCGACCCGGCGACGACGGCGACGACGGCCGCCGCCGCCAGCCGGGCGACAAGCCCCCGCGCGCGGCCGTGCCGGCGCTCCATGGTGCGTGCTGTCACCGGCGATCGGCTCCTCGCTGTGCGTCGACCGGCGCCCCAGCTGACGGGCGGTCGCGGGCAGGCCCGGGCGGGTGGGACGACCCGCCCGGGAAGGCGTCGCAGCCTCCTGAACGGGCGGAGCCCGCCGGTCGGGCCGCGACGCAGGTGGCGAGTGTCGCGGTGTGACGGACCGCGTGTCAAGGGGTCGGACCGGAGACCGCGGCTCGCGTCAAGGGCCGGTCGGACCATCGCTCGCGGGCCGACTGGACCGACCCCTCCGCCCACTCGCGGCATGCACGGCCGTTCGCGACGATCCGCGTCCATCCGCGGCGGCCGACGAGGGCCGCAGTCGAGGGGCTGGTTTGACTGGCGCTCCCGCAGGCGCTGACACTCCGCCGGATGGTCGACGCCTTCCTCCTCTCGTTCGTGGTGATCCTCATCGCCGAGCTGGGCGACAAGAGCCAGCTCATGGCGCTCGCGTTCGCCACGCGCTACCGGGCGCTGACCGTGCTCGCGGCCGTCACGATCGCCACGCTCCTCGTCCACGCGGGGTCCGTGCTGCTCGGCAGCGCGGTCGCGCTGGCCCTGCCCACGGGTCTCATCAACGTGCTCGCCGGCATCGCGTTCTTCCTGTTCGCCGCCTGGACGGTGCGGGGCGACGTCCTCGGCGAGGAGGAGCGGACCCGCGCGCAGCGCGACGGGCGATGGGCGCTCGTCACGATCGGGACGGCGTTCTTCCTCGCGGAGCTCGGCGACAAGACGATGCTCGCCACGATCACGCTCGCGACGACGGAAGAGCCGGTGGGGACGTGGCTCGGATCGACCGCCGGCATGGTCGTGGCCGATGCGATCGCCATCGGCGTCGGCGCGTTCCTGGGGACGCGGCTACCGGAGCGAGCGATCCGGTGGTTCGCCGCGGCCGCGTTCGTCGTCTTCGGGGCGATCCTCGTGGCGCAGGGCCTGGGCCTGGTCTGACGCCGGGCTCGGCGCCGTCAGCCGCCCCGCGCACCTCGGGTGCCCAGGACGGTCCAGCCCACCGACACGACGACCCCGGCGGTGATGAGCACCCATCCGAGGGCGGGCTCGCCGCCGAGTGCGATCCCCATGACCACGAGCGCCGTCCCGGCGCCCGCGGGGTCGAGGCCGGGCCGCCAGGTGCCCCTGCCGCGCAGCAGCGACACGGCTGTCGCCAGGATCGCGAGGACGAGCGCGGCGATCCCGATCCAGAGCGTCCAGCCTTGCGCGATCATCGATCTACCTCACGCCGCACGGTACGGGCCGCGTCAGCGCCGACACCAGTGCCGAAGGATCCGCACGACCGGGGTGGGCCCGGCCGAGCCGTCGCCGGGCGTGGCGGGCGCCCGGCGGTGCGCGGTCGCCCGGCGGTGCGTGGTCGCCCGGCGGTGCGTGGTCGCCCGGGTGTGGCGGGCGCCCCCTCAGCCCGGTCGCGACGCGAGGAACCCCTCGACGGTCGCGCGATCCGGGAGCCCGGCCTGTCCGCCCAGCCGGGTCGCGGTGAGTGCCGCGACCGCGCTCGCGAGCCGGACGCGATCGGCCAGGCCGAGCCCGCGCACCAGGCCGGCGGCGTACGCCCCGTGGAACGCGTCGCCGCACCCGGTCGTGTCGATCGCCTCGACGGCGAACGCCCGTCGGTGGGTCGGGACGGCGGCCGGCTCGGGGCCCAGGTACCAACCCCCTTCGGCGCCAGCCGTCAGGACGCTGGTCCGGCCCGGCGCGCGGAGCGCCCGGAGGATGCCCTCGGGGTCGGTCACCCCGGTCACCGCCCGGCCGAACGCCAGCGGGACGACCAGGTGGTCCACGAGGTCGAGGAGGTCGGGGAAGCGGGGGTGGTCGGAGCGTTCGAGGTCGCCGACGACGGGGATCCGCGCCTCACGGGCGATGCCGGCGGCAGCGATCGAGGCGGGTACGCGGACGTGGTCCACGAGCAGGACCCGGGCGCCGCGGACGACCTCGGGCGGAGGCGCGACGTGCGCCCCCGCGAGCGTTCGGCTCGGATCCGAGTACACGACGCGTCGTCCTGCCGGGTCCACCGCGATGACCGAGTGGCCGGGCCCGACGCCGTGCAGCCGGACCACCGCGGAGATGTCGATCCCCTCCGCCCGGAGCGACCGGGCGACGAAGTCCGACAGGTCGTCGTCGCCCAGCACGCCCGCGAAGGCCGCGGAGACGCCGAGGCGGGCAGCGGCGACGAGCGCCGTGGCCGTCAGGCCACCGCACGCCCGCACGGAGGCGAGGACGCGGACCTTGCCGTCCGGCTCGGGGAAGTGTGGGACCCGCAGCATGTCGTCCACCGCGGCGATCCCTATGCCGAGCACGTCGATCATGGGTGCGAGCGTACCGGAGCGACGAGCCGCGGAGATGCCCGGGCGGACGGCCGTCCGCGGCTCACTAGGCGATCGGGATCTCCACGTGCACGACCGTCGGCCCGCCGGGCGGGCTGGAGAGCGTGAGCATCCCGTCGAGCGCCTCGACCCGGTCGCGCAGCCCGGCGAGGCCGCCGCCCGGGGCGACGACGGCGCCGCCGACGCCGTCGTCGGCGACCTCCGCGACGAGGACGGCCCGTGCCGGCGGCGAGCCGGCGACGCCGCCAGGCCAGGTCGGGACCGGGGCGCCGGGCGCGGCGGCGGCGGCCGGGCCGGCGGGCCACATCGGCATCCACGGACCATGTGGAGCCCCGGTGCCGGGCACGCCCGCGGCGGCCCACGGACCCGGTGCCGCGGGTGGAGCGGCCGGAGGCTGAGCCGCCACTCCCGTCGGCACGGCCACGCTCGGTGGCATCGCCGCGCTCGGCACACCTCGGATCATCCGCAGCGTCACCGACGCGTGGGAGGCCCCGCTGTGCTTGGCGACGTTCGCGAGCGACTCGGCCACGACGAAGTACGCGGCGCGCTCCACCGCCGGGGGCAGCCGCTGGCCGTCCGGGAGGTCGCCGTCCACGGTCGTCGGCACGGGGCAGTTGCCCGCCACGGCGCCGAGCGCTGCGACGAGCCCGCGGTCGACCAGGATCGACGGCGCCGTCCCGCGGACGAGGTCGCGGAGCTCCGCGAGGGCGAGGCGTGCCTGTTCGCGTGCGTCGGCGACCAGTTGCCGGGCGGAGCCCGGATCGGTCGCGAGGCGGTCCTCCGCCAGCCCGAGGTCGATCGAGAGCATGACCAGCCGCTGCTGCGCGCCGTCGTGGAGGTCGCGCTCGATCCGTCGGAGCTCGCTCGCCTCCAGCTCCAGGGCGGCCGACCGGCTCCCGCGCAGGCGCTCGACGTCCTGGCGGAGCGCCACGGTCGGGTCCACGCACAGGAGACCGGCGACCACCGCGCGGTGCAGGCGCATGAGGCCGCGCCCGGTCGACGCCGCGACCGGCACGAGCAGCAGGCCCACGAGGAGGGCGAAGAGCGACGCGGCGAGCGCCGGCCCGGAGACGTCCACGACGGTCCCGGCCGTCGGGTCGAATCGCTCGGCGAACCGCTCGAACGCGCCGGATACGGACAGCATCGCCACCACCGCCGGCGAGACGATCAGCACCAGCGCGGCGCTCCAGAGGAGCAGCGTGACGACGAGCTCGAGGACCGCGAGCGGGAAGAGCACGAGCACGTACACCACGTCGCGCCACCGGTTCACGTCGAGGAACTGCGTCTCGCCCCACGCCCGGAGCCACCGCCCGTACGGGCTGCGGGGCAGCCCGTCGTACGGCCGGTAGAGGTGGGCCACGAGGGGTCGGCCGTCCGTGAACGTCATGCGCCACCGCTCCGCGCGGGCGATCAGGCGAGAAGCCTCGATGCCCAGGGCGACGATCGGGATCCCCACCAGCCAGATCAGGAGCGAGCCGCCGGTCGAGAACAGGAACGACAGCAGGCTGATGGCGAAGACCGCGATGCCGAAGCCCAGCAGGATCGCGATCAGCGCGCGCCAGCTCGCCGCCTCGACGGGGCTGCGGAGGAACGCACGCGCGAGCCCGCCCACTCGTGCGCGCGTGAGGGTCGGCTGAGCGTCGACGCCGGCGCCGGACGGAGGCCAGGCGGACGGCGGCCAGGCGGACGGCGGCTGGGCGGGTGCTGCAGGCGACGGGGCGGCCGGCAGAGCCGGGCCCGTCGCCTGCGACCCGGCCCGCGGGGCGGCGTCGTGGGGGTCGACGGTGCCGCTCATCGGACCGACCCTACCACCCGCACCGGGCGCCGGGACAGGCCCGGCGCCCGGTGCGGTCGCCTCGTCCCGCGGCATCGCTCACGCCGCGGGCGGCGCGGCGTCGGTCGACGACGCGGGACGGTCGGGGTCGTCGCCGGAGGCGGCGACGGAGTCGGCGGCGGGCGGCGTCGCCTCGGACGGCGCCGCGTCGGGGGCTGCATCGGCCGGCATCCCGGTGCCGACCGCCGGCGCGGCGGCGGCGGAGTCGTCGGTGCCGGGAACGGCGGCCGGCACGGCGCTGGTGTCCGGCGTCTCGGCCTGGATCGGGACGGGAGCCCCGACAGGTGCGGGGGTGACAGGCGCGGCGGGCGCGGCGGGCGCGACGGGTGCGGACGCAGGCCAGGCAGGCTGCGCCGTCGGGTATGCGGCGGTCGCGACGGGTGCCTGCGCGCCGTATGCGGCCCAGGCCGGGGACCCGGCCGGAGCCGCGTAGGCCATCGGCGCTGCGTACCCCGCCGGAGCCGCGTAGCCCATCGGGGCGGCGTACCCACCGGGGACGCCGGGCAGCGAGGAGGGTTCGCGCCAGCCGCCGGGCCCACCCGGGGCCGGGGGCGTCGGGCCGATCGCACCGACCGTCGCCGACCCACCGCGGAGGACCCGCCAGAGGGCGAGCAGCACCGCGCCGAACCCGAACAGGGTCGCGATCATCGAGACGAAGGGGATCATCCCCGCGAACGCCAGGACGATCACGCCGACCACGGCGGCGAGATACGGGCGCTCGCCCTCGCGCCGGCCGCGGAGCCGGCCCAGGAGCCAGTCGCCCAGCCAGACGGCCGCCACGATCCACCCGAGGAAGGCGAGCGCGGGCGTCACGACGAACAGCAGGATCAGGCCGAGCGGCGCGCCGATGACGGTGACCATGAGCACGAACGAGATCGCCGGGAGCAGGAGTGTGCCAGCGATGCCCGCGATCAGGACGAGGCCGGGCTCGCGGCTGATGAGGGACTCGACGGACCGGACCTGGCGACCGGCGACCGCGGCGAGGAAGAGCGCGAAGAGGACGACGAGCAGGGCCGCGCCGAGCATGAAGAGGATGAGCAGGGGGATGAGCGCGAGCGCGAACGCGGCGAAGTCGCGCTCGAGGTCGCGGACCGGCTGGACGATCGTCGCGCCGGGAGCGGCCGCGATCGTGCCGTTGAGCGTGCTGACGTCGCCGGTCACGGTCGTGGCCGGGTCGAGCGTCGCCGTCCCGTCGATGACGAGCAGCGACCCGATGGTGGCGCCGGTCGCGACGGCAGTGCCGTCCACGAGCAGGACGTGGTCGACGTCGCCCGCGATCGTCGCGGTGCCGTTGGCCACGACGAGCGCGTCGAGGGACTGGTCGGCTGGGACCGCGACCGGGCCGTCGAGCGAGATGACGACGCGGCCGCGGTCGATGGCGACCGGCTCGGCCGCGAGAGCCGCCGGCGCAGCGACGGTGAGGAGCATGACCAGGACGGTGAGCGAGGTGAGGAGGCGTCTCACCGGAGTTCCCCTTTCGATCGCGGCCGGTCGGGCCGCGTGCTTCGCGTCGGCTGGGCGGCGGGCCGTCTGCCCACCCCGGACTCGAAGGTCGTTCATGACATCGACGACGCTACCGACGTGTCGCCTCGGCTCACAGCCGGGCACCCGGCATCCTCGGGGTGGGGTTCGCCCCACCCCCGTCGGGTGGCTGGCCGCAGGCGGACCGCAGCGCGCCCGTGACGCCACGGCTGGACGGCGCGCGCGTGACGCCGCGCCCGTGACGCCGCGCCCGTGACGGCGCGCGCGTGACGCCACGGCTGGACGGCGCGCGCGTGACGCCACGGCTGGACGGCGCGCGCGTGACGCCACGGCATGCCTACCACCGCCGCCCCGGCCGGGTGCATCATCGTCGCGTGACCGATCATGCCGGACTCCTTCGCGTCGTCATCGCCGAGGACTCGGTGCTGCTCCGCGAAGGCCTCGCCCGGCTCATCGAGGAGACCGGTGGGGTCGTCGTCGCGCGCGTGGGAGACGGACCCTCCCTCGTCGCCGCGGTCCTCGAGCACCGCCCCGACGTGTCGGTCGTGGACGTCCGCATGCCGCCGACGCAGCGCGACGAGGGGCTGCGGGCGGCCATCGAAGCGCGGCGCCTCGTGCCGGGGACGCCCGTGCTCGTGCTCAGCCAGTACGTCGAGCGCCAGTACGCCGCGGAGCTGCTGGCCGACGGGGCTGGCGGCGTCGGCTACCTGCTGAAGGACCGGGTCGCGGACGTGCGCGAGTTCGTCGACGCCCTCCGGCGGGTGGCGGCCGGCGGGACGGCGCTCGATCCCGAGGTGGTCGCGCAGCTGATGGTCCGTCGGCGGCGGGACGACAGACTGGCTGAGCTGACACCGCGGGAACGGGAGGTGCTCGCGGCGATGGCGGAGGGCCGCACGAACGCGGGGATCGCCGCCAAGCTGACGATCACCGAGGGCGCGGCCGAGAAGCACATCAGCAGCATCTTCGGGAAGCTCGAGCTGCCCGACTCGGCGAGCGACCACCGGCGGGTCCTGGCGGTGCTGGCGTACCTGGGCGCGGAGGGGTAGCGGGGCCGACGCGGGCGGGGCGGTGAGGCCGGCCCGACGGAGCGGGCGGGCCGATCCTGGCGAGACGGTGCCCGCGCGGGCTCGGGAGCGCTCGCCGGAGCCCGCGGGCACCCGCTCGGGGCATCGTCCTCGCCAGTCATCGTCCCGGGCGCTGGTATTCGGCGGTCATGGCCTCGGCGGCGCCGGATCCCAGTCAGCCAGCGCCCGGGACGATGGCCGCCGGGTTCCGGGGGCGGTTGGGGGCCGAATCGGCCGTCCGGCGCCCTCGGGATCGTCCGACTCACGCTCAGGACAGGGGGCGCTGAAGCTCGGAGAGGTGATAGGAAGTCCGCAGAACGTGGACACCATCGCCCGGGACGCTATGTGGGGTCCGCCGTAGCGGAGGGCGCCGTGCACGCCATGTGGGGCACGCCGTGGCGGAGGGCGCCGAGGGCGCCATGTGGCGGGCGCCGAGGTGGAGGGCGCCGCGGTCGCCATGTGGGGCACGCTGTGGTGGCGGGCGCCGCGGCAGAGGGCGCCGTCGCGGAAGGGCGCCGAGGTCGCTCCCCCGTCCCCACTCGCCTGCCGCCCCGGGGAGCGCGCCCGGTTTCATGGCCCTCGTTCGACCCGGAGCCTGCCGCCGTCGGCCCGGTCCCGGGTGGCCGCCGCGGCGGCGAGCGCGCCGCGGCA
>JALOOH010000295.1 GCA_025454515.1 Chloroflexota bacterium | reverse complement strand
GGACTCGAACCCGGAACCGGCGGTTTACAAAACCGCTGCTCTACCAATTGAGCTACGTCGGCGGGCGCAGGAGAACACCGCAATCGTCTCCGAGGCGCAACGGGGATCATATTCGCGCAGGCGGATCGTGGTCAAGCGGCCCCTCCCGTGGGGTCGGACGCTGGCGCCACGGCGGAGTCCGTCGCCGCCGTGGGGGCCACCCCAGGCACCTCCGCGATCCCGCCGCCCGGCGCGCGCTGCGCTGCAGACTCGAAGAGGAGCACCGAGCCGGCGACCGCCGCATTGAGCGACTCGATCCGTCCGCGCATCGGGATCCGGACCAGGAGATCGCACCGCCGCCGGATCGCGGGCGAGATCCGCCTCGCGATAGGTCAGGGTGGCCTCGGCGTCGGTCCCGACCACGCGGAGGCCCCGCGCGCGCAGGTCGGCGAGCGTCCCGGGCAGGTCGTCGACCGGGGCCAGGAGCAGGTGCTCGGTGGCGCCCGCGGACGCCTTGACGGCGGCGGCCGAGAGCGGTGCCTGGCGACGGGTCGGGAAGACGACCCCATGGACCCCCGCGGCCTCCGCGCTCCGCAGGAGCGTCCCAACGTTCTGGGGATCCTCCAGCGAGTCGAGAGCCAGCACGAACGCCCCCTCGCCACGTTCGATGGCCCGGGCCAGCACGTCGGCCACCCCGGCGGGCGCCCGCGCCGCGACCACGAGGGCGACCCCCTGGTGCCCGTCGAACCCGGTGACCGCCGTGAGCGAGCCGCCCTCGAGCTCCACGACGGGAATCCGGAGGGTCGTCGCATGGAGCACGAGCCGTTCCAGCGCGTCCCGGCGACCCGGCGTCACGAGGAGCCGCAGCGCGGGCCGGCCGGCCACAAACGCCTCCTCGACAGGGTGGCGACCGGCGATCACCTCCTCGCCGTCGCCGAGCGTCGCCTCCGGCGGGAGCGGGGGCCCGGCGGCGTGCACGACAGGGCCGGCCCACGGACGGGGCACCGGGCGCGGGCCCGGCCCATGTCCCGGCGCCACGGCGCGGGCCCGTTCACCGGACGAGCCCCGGAAGGATCCCGGGCGCGGCGGACTGGGGCGATGCCGGGGGGTGACGTGATCGGCGCCTGCCCCGCGGCGCGGTGGTCGGTCCTCCCAGCGTGCGTGGGACCCGGGATCGTTGCGGTGCGCGGACGGCGGCCTCGCGGAGTCGCGCCGCGTGCCGTCATGACGCGGCTCCGGTCGCGGGCCTTCCTCGGGCGTGCCCGGGCGAGCGCTCGGTGGCAGGCCCTCGTGGCGGCGCGGGCCGGGTGGCCCCGCGCGGAAGGTGCCGGGTCGGTCGGCGCCGCGCAGCCCGTCGGGACCCGGAGAGCGGCCGACCGGCTTCGGCGCGCGACCGGGCGGTCCCCCGGGCGCGGGGCGGCGCCGGTCGGGCGCGCCGGCGTCGCCCGATGTCGGGCGGCCGGCACCCGGCGGATTGCCGCGTGCCGCCGGCGGGTCGGCGTCGCGGGCACCGGGTGGCCGGCCGCGGGATCCGAACGGGCTCCCCGCAGGGGGGCGATCGCGGCCGCGAGCCGGATGGCCGTGGGCCGAGCTGCCGCGGTCGCGGGGCTTCGGTTGGCCGGGACCGTCAGGCACCGGGCCCTCCGGCACGACGCCAGCGCTGCCCGTCGCGCGAATCCTCGACGACGATGCCGGCCGCGGCGAGCTCGTCGCGGAAGCGGTCCGAGGCCGCCCAGTCGCGCTCAGCCCGGGCAGCGGCGCGCGAGTCCAGCAGAGCGGCAAGGTCCGCCGGCAGCGCGTCAACCGGGTCGGGGAGCAGCCCGAGCACGACGTCGAGATCGCGCAGGGCCCCCAGGGCGACGCCGGCATCGCTCGAGGAGAGGGTCCGCTCGGCGATGCGGCGGTTGAGGTCGCGCACCAGGTCGAACAGCGCGCCCAGGGCGGGCGAAACCGCCAGGTCGTCGTCGAGGGCGTTCCCGAACGCCTCGCGCGCCGCGGCCAGGACGCCCGGCATTGCGGGGTCGTCCGGGCCGGCGGCGTCATAGGCCTCCAGCGCCGCCACGACCGCGTCGAGGCGCTCGACGGCCGCGGTGGCGGCCGACAGCGAATCGTCGCTGAAGCTGAGCCCCGTCCGGTAGTGGGCAGCGAGGAGCGCATAGCGAAGGGCGCGCGGCGACGTGCCCGTGGCGAGGATGTCTGCGACCCGGGCGATGTTGCCCTCGGACTTCGCCATCTTCCGGCCACCCATCTGGAGGTGGGCGCAGTGGAGCCACGTGCCCACGAACGGCTTCCCGGTCGCCGCCTCCGATTGCGCGATCTCATCCTCGTGGTGAGGGAACACGAGGTCGACACCGCCGGTATGGACGTCGAACGACTCCCCGAGGTAGTGCATCGACATCGCCGAGCACTCGAGGTGCCATCCCGGGCGCCCGGGGCCGACCTCGGTCTCCCAGCTCGGCTCGCCTTCGCGAGGGCCCTTCCAGAGGACGAAGTCGCGAACGTCGTCCTTCGAGTACTCGTCGGCGGCGACGCGCTCGCCGACCCGCAGCTGGTC
>JALOOH010000112.1 GCA_025454515.1 Chloroflexota bacterium | reverse complement strand
CGGGGGCCCGTCCGGCGGGTCGCTGGTCGCGGACGGCGGCGGGCGGGCCCCCGCCACCGTCATCGCAGGGTGAGCTGGATCAGTCCTCGAAGCCGGCGAGGTTGATGCCGCCGAGATCGGGGAGCGGGTACGCGGAGGCGTCCTCCTCGCCGAGGGGGATCTCCTCGTCGTTCGTGTCGAGGATCTCGGCGTTGAGGCCGAGGCTGCGGAGCTCCTTGATGAGCACCTTGAACGACTCGGGGACGCGCGGCGGCTGGATCTCCTCGCCCTTCACGATCGCCTCGTACGTCTGGACGCGGCCCATGACGTCGTCGGACTTCACCGTGAGGAGCTCCTGGAGGATCGTCGCGGCGCCGTACGCCTCGAGCGCCCACACCTCCATCTCGCCGAAGCGCTGGCCGCCGAACTGCGCCTTGCCGCCCAGCGGCTGCTGGGTGATGAGGCTGTACGGGCCGGTGGACCGCGCGTGGATCTTGTCCTCGACGAGGTGGTGCAGCTTGAGCATGTAGATCTGGCCGATGGTGATCGGCCGGTCGAACCCGTCGCCGGTCCGCCCGTCGCGGAGGTCGATCTTGCCGTCCTCCGGGAGGTGGCCGTCCGGCGCCCAGGCGACCTCGGCGGTTCGCAGCTCCTCCCGGATCTGCCCCTCGGTCGCGCCGTCGAAGACGGGCGTCGCCGCGAGGACCCGCCCGGCCTCCCGGCCGGCGGCGTCGATCCCGGCCTTCTCCTTCTCCGAGAGCGCCCAGCCGAGGTGCGTCTCGAGGATCTGGCCGATGTTCATCCGGCTCGGGACGCCGAGCGGGTTGAGGATCACGTCCACGGGGGTCCCGTCCGGCAGGAACGGCATGTCCTCCGCGGGGAGGATCTTGCTGATGACGCCCTTGTTGCCGTGGCGGCCGGCCATCTTGTCGCCGACGCTCACCTTGCGCTTCTGGGCGACCGACACGCGGACGAGCCGCTGCACGCCGGGCATCAGGTCCGGGTAGCTCTCGCGGTCGAAGACCTTGACCTCGACGACGCGGCCGCGCTCGCCGTGCGGCAGGCGGAGCGAGCTGTCCTTCACCTCGCGCGCCTTCTCCCCGAAGATCGCCCGCAGGAGGCGCTCCTCGGCCGTCAGCTCCGTCTCGCCCTTCGGCGTGATCTTGCCGACGAGGATGTCGCCGGGCTTCACCTCGGCGCCGACGTAGACGATCCCGTCCTCGTCGAGGTCCTTGAGGGCGTCCTCGCCGACGTTGGGGATGTCGCGGGTGATCTCCTCGGGGCCGAGCTTGGTCTCGCGGGCCTCGATCTCGTGCTTCTCGATGTGGATCGAGGTGAACAGGTCCTCGCGGACGAGGCGCTCGCTGATGACGATCGCGTCCTCGTAGTTGCCGCCCTCCCAGCTCATGAACGCCACGAGCACGTTGCGGCCGAGCGCGAGCTCGCCGCGGTCCGTGGAGGACGAGTCCGCGACGGGCTCCCCGACGGCCACGCGCCGCCCGACGTCCACGATGGGGCGCTGGTTGATGCACGTGCCCTGGTTGGAGCGGAAGAACTTGCGGAGCGGGTACTCGTCGAGCTCGCCCTCGTCGGTCTCCACGCGGATCCGCTCGGCGGTGACGCTGGAGACGACGCCCGCGCGCCGGGCGACGACGACCTGGCCGGAGTCGAGGGCCGCGCGGCCCTCCATGCCGGTCCCGACGATCGGCGCCTCGGGGACGAGGAGCGGGACGGCCTGGCGCTGCATGTTGGAGCCCATGAGGGCGCGGTTCGCGTCGTCGTGCTCGAGGAACGGGATGAGGGCGGTGGCCACCGAGACGACCTGCTTGGGGCTCACGTCCATGAACTCGATCTGCGACGGCCGCGCCTCCGGGAACTGGTCGCGGTAGCGGCACGGCACGCGCTCGCCCCGGAAGTGCCCGTCCGCATCGAGCGCCGCGTTCGCCTGGGCGACGTAGTGCTCCTCCTCCTCGTCCGCCGGCAGGTAGACGATCTCCGAGGTGACGACCGGGCGGATCGGGAACGCGAGCGCCTTCTGGCGCTTGAGCTCCGCGGCCGCCTCCTTCGTGAACCGCGCACCCTTCTCGAGGACCACCTCGCCCCCCTTGCCGACGAGGTCCTCGCGGGCCTCGTAGCGGTCGAGGTCGGGGTCGTCCCACGCGACGGTGCGCTTCACGCGCCGGTACGGCGTCTCGATGAAGCCGTACTGGTTGATCCGGCCGTACGTCGCGAGCGAGCCGATGAGGCCGATGTTGGGGCCTTCCGGCGTCTCGATCGGGCAGATGCGCCCGTAATGGCTGTGGTGGACGTCGCGGACGTCGAACCCGGCCCGCTCCCGCGACAGGCCGCCGGGGCCAAGGGCCGACAGGCGTCGCTTGCTCGTCAGCTCGGCCAGCGGGTTGGTCTGGTCCATGAACTGGCTGAGCTGGCTGCCCCCGAAGAACTCCTTCATCGCGGCCACGACCGGGCGGATGTTGATGAGGAGGTTGGGCGTGGCCTTGTCCACCTCCTGGATCGTCATCCGCTCGCGGACGACGCGCTCCATGCGCAGGAGCCCGATCCGGAAGGCGTTCTGGATGAGCTCGCCGTTCGCGCGGATCCGGCGGTTGCCCAGGTGGTCGATGTCGTCGGCGGTGCCGAGCCCGTTGTTCAGCTCGATGAGCCGGCCGACGATCGCCGCGATGTCCTCGCGGGTGATCGTCCGGCCGTACTGGGCCGTCGCCTCCTCCTCGCGCGGGAGCTCGATGCCCATCCGCCCGGCGGTCGGGTCGAGCTTCTTGTCGAACTTGTACCGCCCGACGCGGCCGAGGTCGTACCGGCGGAAGTTGAAGAACAGCTGGTCCACGAGCTGGCGGGCGTTGTCGCCGGTGGGCGGGTCGCCGGGGCGCAGCTTCTTGTAGACCTCGATGAGCGCCTCGGGGACCGTCTTGGTGGGGTCCTTGTCGAGGGTGGCGGCGACGTACTGGTGCTCCGGGTCCGTGTCCACCATGGTGAACAGCGCCGAGATCTGCTCGTCCGTCTCGTAGCCGATCGCGCGGAGCAGCGTGGTGGCCGCGATCTTCCTCTTGCGGTCCACCTTGACCGAGAGCAGGTCCTTGTTGCTCGTCTCGAACTCGAGCCAGGCGCCCCGGTTGGGGATGACCTTCGCCCAGTAGAGGGTGCGCCCCGACGCCGGGTCCTCGACCTTGCTGTAGTAGACGCCCGGCGAGCGGACGAGCTGGCTCACCACGACGCGCTCCGCGCCGTTGATGATGAACGTGCCCTGGTCCGTCATCCACGGGTAGTCGCCCATGTAGACGCGCTGGCGCTGGATCTCGCCCGTCTCCTTGATCGTCAGCTCGACGAAGACGTGGAGCGGGCGGACGAAGGTGCGATCGCTCGTCCGGCACTCGTCCTCGGAGAACTTGGGGTCCCCGAACTCGTAGTCCAGGAACCGCAGCTCCATGACCTTGCCGGTGAAGTCCTTGATCGGGCTGATCTCGTCGAAGAGCTCGCGGAGGCCCTTCTGGACGAACCAGTCGAACGACTCGAGCTGGAGCTCGATGAGGTTCGGGATCGGGAGGACCTCGGGGATCCGGGAATAGGAGATCCGGTCGGAGCTCGGGAGGAGGGCGACGGACGGATCAGCAGGCAGCATGAACCGCTCCTTGGCGGAGGACAGGGGGAAGGAAGGCCGCGCACACGGAAAGAGAAGGATACCGCGCGTCCGCGGAATGTCAAGACCGGACGGCGCGAGGGCCGTCCGGTCCCGGCGGCGATCTCCGCGGCCCGCCCCGGAAGGGCCGGGCCGCGGAAGGGCCGGGCCGCGGGCGCGCGCTGGGCGCGCCCGGGGCGGCGCCGCTACTTGATCTCGACCTTGGCGCCCTGCTCCTCGAGGGCGGCCTTGATCTTCTCGGCCTCCTCCTTGGTCACGCCCTCCTTGACCGGCTTGGGAGCCGCGTCGACGAGGTCCTTGGCCTCCTTGAGGCCGAGGCCGGTGAGCTCGCGGACGACCTTGATGACCGGGATCTTGTTCGCGCCGACCTCGGCGAGGACCGCGCTGAACTCGGTCTGCTCCTCGGCGGCCTCGGCGGCCACGGCCGGGGCGCCCCCGCCGGCGGGGGCGGCCGCGACGGCGACCGGCGCTGCCGCGCTGACGCCGTAGCGCTCCTCGAACTTCTTGATGAACTCGGAGAGCTCGAGGACCGTCATCTTGTCGATCGCCTCGAGGAGCTGCTCCTGGGTGATGGTCGCCATCCGGTGTTCTCCTTCGTCGGGTGGGACGCCTCGCGCCCCGGGGCCGCGGTCGGGCCGCGGCGGGTCGATGGGACGGCGCGCGTCCCTGTGGTGGATCCGCGGTCAGGCCTGCGCCGCCTTCGCGTCCCGGACCTGCGCGAGCGCGTAGCCCAGGTTGCGGAGGTTGGCGGCGAAGAGGCCGGCGAGCGTGGCGACCGGCGACTGCATCCCGCCGGCGAGCTGGGCGAGGAGGACCTCGCGGCTCGGCAGCATGGAGAGGCGCTGGACGCCGTCAGCGTCGAACGCGCGGTCGCCCACCACGCCGCCGCGGATCGCGACGATCTTCGCGTAGGGGCGGGTCGCGTCGATGAAGGCCTTGGCCGTGGCGCCGGGGTCGTCGCCGAAGGCGATGGCCGTCGAGCCAGCCAGGAGCGGAACGAGGGCGTCCACGCCCTCCTCCTGGGCCGCGATCTTCATGAGGCGGTTCTTCGTCACCGTCAGGGTGACGTCGCTCTTGCGGAGCGACCGCCGGATCTCGCCGATCTCGCTGACCTTGAGCCCGCGATAGCTCGAGACGATCCGCGTCTGGTTCTGCGCGAGCGACTCGCGCATGGCCCGGACGGCCTCTCGCTTCGCTTCGGTCGGCATCGATACCTCCCGTGTCCTGCACGCGGCCGGCGTGCGGCGGGGGGTCCCGACGAACGGACACCCCTGCGACGGCGTCGCGGTCGCAGGGGCGGGGAGCTCGCGAGAGCTGTGCGCGTCCTGCCTCGGCGTGCTCGCCGGCGTCCCCGGGCGGGTGGCCCGGTCCGGTCCGGCGGTTCAAGCCCCGACCGTCCCCGCCCTCCCGGCGGTGCCGGTCGGCGGGCGCGGTCCGCGGGCGCAGGCTGTCTGCGGCGGTCCGTCGATCTTCGGTTGTGCCGGTCGCGCGGCGGCGGGCAGGGCCCGCACGCCACCGCCGGCGCGTCTGGTGCGGCCGCTACGCCACCGCGGCGGCGAGGACGGCCGGGATGTCCACGCGGATCCCGGGGCCCATGGTGCTCGCGACCGTGAGGCCGCGGAGGTACTGGCCCTTCGCGCCGGAGGGGCGCGCGCGGTTCACCGCGTCGACGAGCGCCGCGAGGTTGTCCACGAGCGCCTCGTCGGTGAAGCTCACCCTGCCGAACGGCACGTGGATGATCGCGGTCTTGTCCACCTTGAACTCGACGCGGCCGCCCTTGACCTCGTTGACGGCCCGCTCGATGTCGAAGGTGATCGTCCCCGACTTGGGGTTGGGCATGAGCCCGCGCCGGCCGAGGATCTTCCCGAGGCGCCCGACCATCCCCATCATGTCCGGCGTGGCGAGGGCGACGTCGAACTCGAGCCAGCCGGCCTCGATCCGCTTCACGAGGTCCTCGCCGCCCACCTCGTCCGCGCCGGCGCGGAGCGCCTCCTGGGCCTTCTCCGCCTGTGCGAAGACGAGGACCCGCACGACCTTGCCCGTCCCGTGGGGGAGCACGACCGTGCCCCGGACCATCTGGTCGGCGTGGCGGGGGTCGACGCCGAGGCGGAGATGGGCCTCGGTGGTCGCGTCGAACTTCACGATGTTCGTCTTGCGGATGAGGTCCATCGCCTCGGCGGGCGCGTAGACCTGCGTCCTGTCGACGAGAGCCGCGGCCTCGCGGTACTTCTTCCCGTGCTTCGCCACGTCGGTTCTTCCTTCCTGTCGGCCGGGTGCGCCGGCCTCCCCCGTCGCGGGGTGGCGTCCGGCGCGAGCGATGCGCCGCCGGATGCGCGGTCGGCCCGCTCTCGCGGGCGTCCGGGTGCTAGGAGACGACCTCGACGCCCATGCTCCGCGCGGTGCCCTCCACCTGGAGCATGGCCGCCTCGATGTCGTTCGCGTTGAGGTCGGCGAGCTTCACCTGGGCGATCTCGCGGACCTGGTCCTTCGTGATGCGCCCGACCATCGTGCGGCGCGCGGTCGACGAGCCCTTGTCGATCCCGGCGGCCTTGCGGATCAGGTCCGCCGCTGGAGGGGTCTTGAGGATGAACGTGAACGACCGGTCCTCGAAGACCGTGATCTGGGCCGGGATGATCTGCCCGGCCTTGTCGGCGGTCTTCTCGTTGTACGACTTGGTGAACTCGACGATGTTGATGCCGTGGGGGCCCAGCGCGGTGCCGACGGGCGGCGCGGGCGTGGCCTTCCCGGCCGGCAGCTGCAGCGTGAGGACGATCCGGATCTTCTTGGCCACGGGGAGTCGACTTCCTTTCCCTTAGAGCTTCTCGACCTGGAGGAAGTCGAGCTCGACCGGCGTCTCGCGGCCGAAGATGCTCACGAGGACCTTCACCTTGTTCCGCTCCGGATTCACCTCGTCGACGGTGCCGACGAACTCGGCGAACGGGCCGTCCGTCACGCGGACGCTCTGGCCCTTGGCGAACGCCACCCGGTACTTGGGCGTCTCCACGCCCATGGTGCGGAGGATCTGCTTGACCTCGTTCTCGTCGAGCGGGATCGGCTCCGAGCGGGAGCCGGGGATGTTCCCGCCGCCGACGAAGCTGGTCACGCCCGGCGTGTTGCGCACCACGTACCAGGAGTCCGGCTCGAGGATCATCTCCACGAGCACGTAGCCCGGGTAGACCTTCTTCTGGACGGTGTGGCGCTGCCCCTGGCGGATCTCGATCTCGTCCTCCATCGGGACGAGGACCTGGAAGATCTTGTCCTCCATGCCCATCGACTCGATGCGGTGCTCGAGGTTCGTCTTCACCTTGTTCTCGTAGCCCGAGTACGTGTGGATCACGTACCAGTGCTTCTCGGGGAGCTTCGCGACCTCGGCGGTGTCGGACACGTGCGTCAGCCCAGGTTCGCGGACACGAGGCGGATGGCCTCGCTGAACGCCCAGTCGAGGGCGGTGATGTAGAGGCCGACGACGCCGCTGATGACGAACACGAGGATCGTCAGGTTGCGCACCTGCGTGCGGGTGGGCCAGGCGACCTTCTTCAGCTCCGACCACGCCTCTTCGGAGAAGCGGCGGATGCGATCGATCACGGGACTCGGCTCTCTCTCGTGCTACTCGGACCGGGGACGGTGGGGGTGGCAGGCGCCGCGGGACTCGAACCCACAACCGCTGGTTTTGGAGACCAGTGCTCTGCCAATTGAGCTAGGCGCCTGCGAAGTCCTCCGTCACTTGGCCTCGCGGTGCAGGGTGTGACGGCGTTCGCGCGGACAGTACTTCTTCAGCTCGATCCGCGCCGGATCGTTCTTCTTGTTCTTCCGCGTCGTGTACGTCCGCTGCTTGCACTCGGTGCAGGCGAGCTGGATCACGGGGCGGTTCTCGACCTTCGCCATCGGACCGCTACTCGATGATGCTCGTGATCGCGCCGGCGCCGACGGTGCGGCCACCCTCGCGGATCGCGAAGCGCTGGCCGATCTCGAGGGCGATCGGCGTGAT
>JALOOH010000111.1 GCA_025454515.1 Chloroflexota bacterium | reverse complement strand
CTTCGCGGCGGGGTCGATCTCCTCGACGTTGAAGAACGTGTGGAGCTCGATCCCCTTCTCCTCCAGGATCGGCGTCGCCATCTCGGAGACGCTCTCGATCGTGAAGGCCCGGCCGATCGGCGAGCAGTAGTGGAGGGTGGTCTTCTCGCGCAGCCCGCGCTCGCGGAGCTCGGATTCGATGAGGAATGCGACCTCGAGCGGCGCCGGCGGGCACTTGTAGGGCATCCCGGCGATGCCGATGACGATCGTGCCGCCGGTGAAGCCATCGAGCGCCTTGCGGAGCTTCCGCGCGGCCTCGGCGCTGTAGAAGTGGTGCGCCTCCTCGGCGAAGTGCTCGATGCGCTCGGGGACGATGCGCGAGCCGGTCGCGAGGACGAGCTGGTCGTATCCCAGCCGGTCGCCGTTGTCGAGCTCGACCGCCTGGCCCTCGACGTCGATCCGCGTCGCGTTCGCGACGACGAGATTCACGCGGCCGTCGAGCAGCCCGCGCTCGGGCCGGACGAGCTTCTGCGCGCTCTCGCCCCCCATCGCGATGTACATGAACCCGGGCTGGTAGACGTGCTGGCCGGTCGAGTCGACGACCGTCACCTCCGCCTGCCCGGCGGCGATCTCCTTCTTGAGCTGGCGGGAGATGAGGTTGGCGGAGAGTGTCCCGCCGACCCCACCCCCGAGGACGAGAACGCGCTTCATCTGTCGTCCTACTTCATCTTCACGACGATGATCTCGTCGTACCCGTCGCGGGGAAAGACGCCCACCAGCTGGTGGCCGGCCTTCTCGACCCACTTGGGGATGTCCGTCTTGCTGCCCTTGTCGGCGGAGAGGACGGCGAGGACGTCGCCGACCTGGCCCTCCTTGATCCCGCGGATGAGCTCCATGAGCGGGCCGGGGCAGAACGAGCCGCGCGCGTCGATCGTGCGGGTGACGGCGGGCATGGCGGTGTCGGTCACGGTGAGCCTTCCTTCGTGCGGCGCGCCGGTCGGCGCGCCCTGTCGTGCGTCGAGTGGTGCGCGGGGGCGGGCCGGCCGGCCCGCCGGGGGGGACGTCGCGTCGATCAGATGAAGAGCGGAGCACTGCCCTCGGACATCAGGCCGATGACGGTCGCGGCGCCGACCGGCTCGCCCATCCCGTCGATGAGGTCGTCGCGCGTCAGCCCGAACATGTCCATCGTCATCTGGCACGGGATGAACTCGACGCCCATGAGCTGGGCGGCCTCGAGGAGCTCCTTCGGGCTCGCGACGTTGTGCTGCTTCGCGAGCTTGAACATCATCCAGGGGCCCATGCCGAGGAAGTTCATCTTGCTCAGCTTCCGGTGCGAGATCCCCGGCCGCTGCATGAAGGACATCATCTTCTGCATCCAGTTCTGGCCCGTGATGCGCTTCGAGTCCTTCACGAACAGCTGGAGCCCCCAGAAGGTGACGAAGACGCGCGTCTTCACGCCCATCGCGGCGCTGGTCGACGCGAGGATCATCGTCGCCCACGTCTTCTCGAGCTCGCCGCTGTAGCAGATGAGCAGGACGTCCCTCGGGGCGGGCGGCTCGTGGGTGTGCTCCGGGAACACCTCGGGGACCTGGTCCACGCTGCGGCCGGCGATGTCCACGGGATGGTCGATCGTCTGGGTCATCAGTGGATCCCTTCCGCTACTTCTTGCGGAGGACGAAGCGGTAGACACCGCCGTCGACCGTCTGCTCGACGAGCTCGTTGCCCGTCGACTTCGCCCACGCCGCGAAGTCGCGGGTGGAGCCGGCATCGGTGGAGAGGACCTCAAGCAGCGCCCCCGACGGGACGTCCTTGATCGCCTGCGCCGTCTTCACGATCGGCATCGGACAAGAGAGGCCCTTGGCGTCGACCGTCTTCGCGATCTCGAGTGCCATCGGTTCCGTTTCCTTCCTTCCGCGGCCCCGACGGGCCGCACATCATCGATGTGGATCAGATGAAGACGATCTCGCCGTCCTCGGCCGAGATGTAGAAGGCGGTCACGCCCTCCACGCCGTCGACGAGCGGGTCGAGATCCGACTCCTCGAGGTGGAGCAGGTCCATCGAGAGCGAGCAGGCCTGGATGTCCACGTCGCCGAGCTCCTTGGCCTGCGACAGGGTCTCCTTCCAGCTCGCCTGGCCGGCGGCGCGAAGTGCGTCGACCGCCGCCCGGCCGGCCTCGCCCGCCTCGGGGGAGAGCCCGTGGTCGAGGTCGATGCGGTCCCTGCGGAAGGCATCGAGCGCCCAGTACTGGAGGAAGATGTTCACCTTCTTCCCGAGCGCTGCGGCGCCGGCGGACATGACCGCGGCGGCCTGGAGGCGGTCGTCCGTGCCGGAGAAGAGGACGAAGCTGATCGTGTCGCTCATGTGTCCCTCAGACGGTGGTGGGCTCGGGGGCCCGTGCGGCCGACGCGACCGCCTCGGCCGGGTCGGTGATCTCGGAGAGGCGGGCGAGGCGCCGCGTGAGCACGCCCCGCATGATCCCGCAGGCGGTGACGACGTCGGGGTCGGCGAGTCGGTAGATGACCTCGCGGCCGTTGCGCTCCGATTCGACGATCCCGGCCTGGCGCATCACCGCGAGGTGCTGCGACGCGTTCGGCTGGCTGATGCCCAGCTCGTCCGCGAGGCGCGTCACGTCCCGGGGTCCTTCCGCGAGCCGATGGATGATCTCCAGCCGGCGCGGGCTCGCGAGCGTCTTGAGCACGTCCGCCTGGAGCGTGTAGATGGGGTCCATGTCGGGGAGCATGCCTCATCTGCGAATGTGCGCATATGTCCATGCGTCCCGACCGGTCCGGGCCGAACGGCCCGGCCGACGACACGGCCGTCGAGACGCGGACTCCCGGGCGTCGGATGAGGGCGACGCCTCCGGCCCGATCAGCAGGCGGCGAGCAGGGCGATGACCTCCTCGTCGGCGATCTGGTCGAACCGCTCGTAGAAGCGTCCCACGGCCCCGAAGCCGGGCGGGACCGCGAGGACGACCACCGCATCGCAGGAGGGGGCGAGCAGGTCCACCGACTCCCGGGACGCCACCGGCGCCGCGACGAGGACCCGGGACGCCGCGAGCGCCCGCGCGGCGAGGCAGGCAGCATGCGCCGTCGCCCCGGTGGCGAGCCCGTCGTCCACGATCACGGCAACACGGCCGGCCACGGGGACCGCCGCCCGGCCCGCGCGCAGGCGCGCCTCCCGGTCCCGGGCAGCCGCGATCTCGATCGCCGCGAGGTCCGTGAGCGCCTCCTCGTCCACGCCCGCCGCGTACCCGGACCACGGCTCGAAGACGGTCGTGCCGTCGGCGGTGACGGCACCGAGGGCGAACTCCGGGTCCCATGGACCCGAGACCTTGTGCGCGACGACCACGTCCAGGGGCGCGCCGACGGCACGGGCGACGCCCGCCGCGACCACGACGCCGCCGCGCGGGATCCCGAGGACCACGACCGTGCCCGGCACGGTTCCGTCCGCGGCGAGCCGCGCGAGCACGGCCTCCCCGAGGAGGGCTCCCGCCTCGTGGCGGTCATGGAACGGGACGCGCACTCGGTCCGGGGCCGTCATCGCGTGGCCCGGTAATCCCTGGGGTCGATGCCCGCGGCGACGAACAGGTCGCGGATCGCCGCGATCTCCTCCGCGCTGGGCCCGGTCCCGACCCCCATGGTCCCGAGGCGCACGAACCGGGCCGGCGCGGGGTCGTCGAGGATCGTCCAGATCGCGAACTGCTGGATGCGAAAGTCCTGGTTCGGGAAGTCCTCGAGCGCGAGCAGCCGCGTCAGGTCCTTCGGGAGGGCGCGCTTGACCAGCCGGAAGGTGTCGTCGGAGCCGGGCTGGTCCTTCGCCATCTCGCTGCACGCGACCTCGAGCGTCACGTCCTCGCTCGCACCGGGCTCCAGCGGGACGACCTCCTTCGCGGTGACCACCATCGCCTGCGTCGCCGAGCTCTTCGCATCGAAAACGGTCCCGGGGTTCACGACCACGCGGATCGGCTCCTTCGCCTTCGACGTGATCGTCAGCTCCAGGCGCTCGAGCCCGTCGCCCGTGGCCGAGAGCGAGACCTCCTTCGCCGCCACCGCCTTGTGCAGCTCGACGGCGCGGGCGGGCGCGGTCGGCTCCGGCGTGGGGAGGACGGGCGGCGCCGTGGACGCGTCCTCGACGTCGACCCAGGACGCGTCCGGAACGTCGAGGGGAGGCGTGCCATCCGCGGACGTGCCGGCCTCGGAGCACGCGGCGACGGCAAGGACGAGGACCGCCACGAGCGGGATGGCCGCCCGCAGGCCTTGAACGACCCCTCGTCGACGCGACACGGAGGCAGGGGACGCCGGTGGGAGCCGCAGGCGCATCCGGGCCACCTCGGGTTCACGCGCGCACGCCGGCCGCCGGCCGCGGCCGCCGCGATGCACGGTCGCTGACGGGCCCTCCCGGCCCATCCGCGGTGACCGTAGCGCCAGCGCGCGACCCGTGGAAGTGCCGGGGGTCACGGCTCGATCCGGACGTCCGACGGTCGGGGTCCGGTCCGCCCTCGGTGACGGGCCGCACGGCCCTTTCTGGCCTCCGGGGGTCGCGCGATGGTGACCGTGTTCCGGGGTCGCCTGCTCATGACAGGGGCCAGGGCGCGACCCCGGCGGGAGGCTTCACGCGATGTCCGTCGCCCCGCCCGTGGCCGCATCGGCCACGGCGTCCCACCGCCGGGCGGTCCGGTCCTTCATCCCCATCTCGATCGCAGCAGCACGCTGCAAGGGGTGCGGCCTGTGTGTCGCCGCCTGCACGAAGGGTGCGCTCGAGCTCGACGAGGGCAGGGTGAACGCGCTGGGCTACCACCCCGTCAGGCTCACCGACCCGTCGGCCTGCAGCAGCTGCGCCATCTGCGCCCGGGTCTGCCCGGACGCCGTGTTCACGGTCTACGCGCCGCCGAAGGGGGGCGATCGATGACCGCCGTCGCAGAGCGGCCCGCCGACGCCCCATTCGCGCGCAGGACGCGGGTCCTGCGGAAGGGCAACGAGGCGATCGCCGAGGCGGCGATCAGGGCCGGGTGCGATGCCTACTTCGGCTACCCGATCACCCCGCAGGCCGAGCTGCTCGAGTGGATGGCACGGCGCATGCCCCAGGAGGGGCGTGCGTTCGTCCAGGCCGAGAGCGAGCTCGGCGCGATCAACATGGGACTCGGCGCCGCCGCCTGTGGCAAACGCGTGCTCGTGAGCAGCTCAAGCCCCGGGATGAGCCTCATGGCCGAGGCCATGAGCTACATGGCCGGCTCCGAGGTCCCGATCGTCGTCGTCAACGTCATGCGGGGCGGTCCCGGCCTGGGATCGATCGGCCCCGGCCAGGGCGACTACTGGCAGGCCACGCGTGGCCATGGGCACGGCGACTACCGCCTGCCGGTGCTGGCGCCGTCCTCGATCGGCGAGGCGATGGACCTCGTGGCCGCGTCCTTCGAGATCGCCGAGCGATACCGCACCCCCGTCATCCTGCTCGCCGACGGCATCCTGGGGCAGGCGATGGAGCCCGTCGAGGAGACGTACCGGACGCCCCCGCGGCTGGCTGCCGACTGGGCGCTGACCGGCGCCGACGGACGCCCGCCGCGGGTCGTGAAGTCGCTCCACCTGAAGCCGGAGGCGCTCGAGCAGCACAACCGCCATCTCCGCGCGAAGGAGGCCGCGATCCGCGACGCCGAGGTGCGCTGGGCGGGCGAGCGGCTCGATGACGCGGACCTGGCGATCGTCGCGTACGGGACGGCGGCGCGCGTCGCCCGCACGGCGATCGCGCGGGCGCGCGAGTCGGGGATGCGCGTCGGGCTGTTCCGGCCGATCACCCTCTGGCCGTTCCCGGACGCCGAGCTGCGGCACCTGGCGACACAGGTGCGCGGGTTCCTCGTCCTCGAGATGTCGGCGGGGCAGATGCTCGACGACGTCCGCCTCGCCCTCGAGGGCGCGCGGCCGATCGCCTTCCACGGCCGGACGGGCGGCATGGTCCCCATGCCGGGCGAAGTGGTGGCCGCGCTGCACCGGCTCGAGAACCGGACCGGAGGGCCGGCACGATGACCGTCGAGACGCGCGTCGACGACCAGCCCCGCGTCCTCTACGCGCCCCCCGAGCTGCTGGCCGACCGGTCCACCACGTACTGCCCCGGATGCGGGCATGGCGTCGTCCACCGGCTCGTGGCCGAGGTACTCGGGGAGCTCGGCCTCGGACCCAGGACGATCGCCGTCGCCCCCGTCGGGTGCTCGGTCTTCGCGTACGACTTCCTCGAGCTCGACTTCGTCGAGGCGCCGCATGGGCGCGCCCCGGCCGTCGCGACCGGGATCCGGCGCGTGATGCCCGACGCGTTCGTCCTCACGTACCAGGGCGACGGCGACCTGGCCGCGATCGGCACCGGGGAGATCGTCCATGCCGCGGCCCGCGGAGAGGCGATCACCGCGGTCTTCGTGAACAACGGCATCTACGGGATGACGGGCGGCCAGATGGCGCCGACGACGCTCGTGGGCCAGCGCACCACGTCGTGCCCCAACGGCCGCGACCCGGCGTTCGCCGGGGCGCCGATCCCGATGACCGAGATGCTCGCCGTCCTCCCGGGCGTGGCGTACGCCGCGCGCGGCTCGGTCGTGGACGCCTCGTCGATCGGGCGGACGAAGCAGTACCTGAAGAAGGCGTGCCAGGTCCAGCTCGACCGGGCCGGCTTCGCGATCGTGGAGGTCCTCTCCAACTGCCCGATCGGGTGGGGCATGACGCCGGTCGAATCGATCGAGCACCTGCGGGACGCCGTCGCACCCGTCTACCCGCCGGGCGTCATCGTCGACCGGACCGCCCCGGCGCGGGGAGGCTGACCGTGGAGCGTTCGGTCATCTTCTCCGGCTTCGGTGGCCAGGGGCTGCTGTTCGCCGGCCAGGTGCTCGCGCAGGCCGCCATGGCCGAGGACCGCGAGGTGCTGTGGATCCCCTCGTACGGGCCGGAGATGCGCGGCGGCACGGCGTACTGCACCGTGATCGTGAGCGAAGAGCCCGTGGGCTCCCCGATCGTCGAGCGGCCGGACGTGGCGGTCGTCCTCAACCCGCCGTCGCACGCCAAGTTCGCCCACACGGTGGTGCCCAACGGCGTGGTCGTGACGAACGCGAGCCTCGTGGACTCCCGTGTCGAGCGCGAGGACGTGTCCGAGATCGCGCTCCCCCTGTCCGAGCTGGCGTCGGCCGCCGGCGATCCGCGCCTCGTGAGCGTGGTCGCGCTGGGAGTCGTCGCGGCCCGCACCGGGATCGTCCTCGCCGGGTCCGTGCACCGTGCCCTGGTGGACATCGTCGGGCGCAAGCGGCCGCAGGTCCTCGACATGGACGTGGCGGCCTTCGACGCGGGCATCCGGGCGGCCGGCGGCCGGCCGATCGCGGAGATCCTGCGCGACGAGGCGCGCGCGCTCGACGCCACGCTGCGCGAGACGGTCCCGGTCGGCCGCGAGCCCTGACCGGGGGTCCCGGAGGTGCGGGGCGGCCCCACTGGCCGCGTGCGCCCGGGGGCTGCACGCCGGGCGATCGCAGCGGTACCGTGTCCCGCGCGGACCCGACGCGGCCGGCAGGGTCCCCGGAGATCCTCGCGCCGGCCACTCCTCGTCGGCTATCGGTTCTTCCTGATCCTCCTGCCCATCTGGGGGTTCATCGCCGGGTTCGCGCTCACCGCCAACGCGATCGCCGGACTGCTCAACGAGGGGTTCCTCGTGACGGTCATCGGGTGGATCGCCGGGTTCTTCGTCGGGCTCGTCTTCGCGGTGCTCTCGTACTTCTTCTGGTACGTCGCCGTCATCGTGCTGGCCGGCACCGTGGGGTACGCGGTCGGCGCGTCGATCGTGACGGCGCTCGGCATCGACTCCGGGTTCCTCGTGTTCCTCGCCGGCCTCGCCCTGGGGGTCGTCTTCTTCATCGGCGCGATCGTCCTCTCGGTGCCCAAGTGGGCGATCGTGGTCCTCACGGCGATCGGCGGGGCCGGCGCGATCGTCGTCGGCGCGGCACTCGCGATCGGGCGCTTCCCCATCGCCGGCCTGTCCGAGGGCGGGATCGTCTCGGCCGCGATCGGCGATTCGGTCCTGTGGGGCCTCGCCTGGGCCGTGCTGGCCGTCGCCGGGGTCGCCGTCCAGTGGTGGACGTCCGCATCCTTCACGCTCGACCGGGCGGCGTATCGCGACGTCACCTACGTCTCGACCCGGGCGCGCTGATCGTCGCCGGGCCGCCGCGGGGCCGTCGCGGTCGTGCCCGCGGCGGACGCCTGAGGGCTCGCGTGCCCGTGTCATCATGGTCGCGGCTTCGCGACGTTCGAGCACCCCGGCCGTGCCCATCGGCCGGGCCCCACGGAGGGCTTCGCCATGACCGATCAGCCAGTCCCCGAGAGCGGGCCGCCGCCCGCCCCCGACGCGCCGCCGCCCGCCGCGGACGACGCGCGCGAGGTCATCGACGAGGCCGTCCCGGCGGTCGAGGAGACCGCCGTGGTGGAGGCCGCGGCCGAGGCCCCGGCGGCGTCCGAGGCCGTGCCCGACGTCGCGGTGCCGGCCGCGGCGGCCGCCGCGGTGCCTGCCGCTGCGGC
Organism: Chloroflexota bacterium; assembly: GCA_025454515.1. GTDB lineage: Bacteria > Chloroflexota > Limnocylindria > Limnocylindrales > CSP1-4 > CAIYQJ01. Next base: position 6,294 of record JALOOH010000111.1, on the reverse strand, counting down.
GGCCACGGTCGCCGCAGCGCCGGCCGCTCCCCCGCCCGCTCCCCCGCCCCCGCCGGCCGCCGCCCCGCCCTCCGGCTGGACGCCGCCGCCCGCCGCGCCCGTCGCGGGCGCCGGCTGGGCCGCCTACGCGCAGACCGCGACCGGCCCGGGTGGGCCCGCGCCCGGCTGGGAGTACGCGGGCTTCTGGATCCGCGCCGTCGCCTACATCCTCGACGGCATCATCCTCGGGATCGTGACCACCGTCCTGTGGCTCGTCGTGCTCGCGATCGCCGCCGCGATCGGGATCGGAGCGGCCGCGAGCACGGGCGTGGCCGCCGACGGCCAGCTCACGGGCGAGGAGGCGGCGATCATCGGCGTCGGCATCGCCGCAGCGTTCATCTTCCTCGGCATCATGACCCTCGTCGTCACCGTCCTGTACTTCGTCCTCTTCTGGGTGAAGCGCGGCGGCACGCTGGGCCAGACGCTCCTGGGGATGCGGATCGCCCGCGAGGCCGACGGGGCGCCGATCGGCTGGGGGACCGCGATCGTCCGCTACGTGATGATGCTCATCAGCTTCTGGATCTTCTACCTGGGCGTCATCTGGGTCGCGTTCGAGCCCCGGAAGCGCGGGTGGCACGACATGGTGGCAGGCACCGTCGTGGTGCGCCGGGTCTGACGCGGGCCTCCTGCGAAGACATCGAGGGCCGGTCCCCTGCGGGACCGGCCCTCGATCGTGCTGGCGGCCGGAGGAGGCGGGCCGCCGTCAGGCGTGTGCGGCGATCTCCCGGAGCCTGCCCGCGAGCGAGGCACCCTGCATCGCCTTGAGGATCACCGCGCCCACGCCGGTCGCCGCGGCGTCCCGGCGGGTGTCCGCGTCCCAGTAGGACGCGAGGACGGCGATCCTGCCGTGCTCGAGGACGCCGTCGAGGGCATCGACGACGTTGCGCCAGCCGTCGTGCACGGCGGAGTCGACGAGCACCACGTCGGGCGCCGTGTAGCGCGCGGCGGTGCGGGCCGCTTCCGCCGTCCGGACGCGCCCGACGACGAGGAAGCCATGGCGGGAAAGGTGGGCGCTCAGCGCCTCCGCGGCGGCCGGATCGTCGCCGACGAGGAGGAGTCGTTCCTGCGCACCGTCCCGTTCGAGCATGTCCTAACGATGGTGGGGGCACCCGATGGTCTGGAGGGACAGCGGCACCCTTTGGGGGTGCCATTCGGCCCTGCCACCGGTCGCGACCTCGCGGGTATCGTCGCGACCGTGGCGAGCGCCGCAGGGGACGCGCGGCGCTCGCCGCCGCGCGTCCGGGACGCTGCTCAGAGGTAGTGCGTCTTGCGCGCCTGGGCCGTGAGCTCGTCGCGGAAGTCGGGGTGCGCGATCGCGATCAGCCGGCGCGCGCGCTCGCTGATCCCCTGGCCGTAGAGCTCCGCCACGCCGTACTCGGTGACGACCGTGCGGACGTGGGCGCGCGTCGTCACGACGCCCGCGCCCTCCCGGAGGAACGGGACGATGCGGCTGAACTTCCCGTCGCCGGCCGTCGAGGGGAGCGCGATGATCGCCTGGCCCTCCGGGGCGAGCGCCGCACCGCGGATGAAGTCCATCTGGCCGCCGACACCCGAGTAGAGGCTCCAGCCGATCGAGTCGGCGTTCACCTGGCCGGTGAGGTCGATGGAGATGGCGCTGTTCACGGCGACCATCTTCCGGAAGCTGCGGATCACGTGCGTGTCGTTCGTGAAGTCCGTCGGACGCATCTCGACCATCGGGTTGTTGTCCACGAACCGATAGAGCCTCTCGGTCCCCATCATGAACGTGCAGACGATCTTCCCGCGGTTGCGCTCCTTCGCGCGCCCGGTGACGACCCCGGCCTCCACGAGGTCGACGACGCAGTCGGTCATCATCTCCGTGTGGATCCCCAGGTCCTTCTTGTCGTGAAGGAACTGGGCCACGGCGGACGGGATCGCCCCGATCCCCATCTGGAGCGTCGCGCCATCCGGCACGAGGGCGGCGACGTACTCGCCGATCCGGCGCTCCACGTCGCTGATCTCCGGGTCACGGTGGGAATAGGGAGGCAGGTCCACCTCGACCGCGAGATCGATGTCGTCCACGTGCACGAAGCTCTCGCCCAGGGTCCGCGGGACCGATCGGTTGAGCTGCGCGATGACCGTCGTGGCTGCCGGGATGGCAGCGAGCATGGCGACGACGCTCGTGCCCAGGGAGCAGAAGCCGTGCTCGTCCGGCGGGGTGACGTTGATGAGCACGGCGTCGAGCGGGAGGATGCCGGAGCGGAAGAGGTCCGGGACGTCGGAGAGGAACGTCGGGATGTACTCCGCCCTGCCCTCGTTCACAGCCCGCCGCGCGTTGGGGCCGATGAACAGCGCCTTGTGGCGGAAGCTCGGCGCGACCTCAGGGGCGAGGAGCGGGCCCGGGCCCTCCGTGTGGAGGTGCACGACGCTCACGTCGCGGAGCTCGGGGGCGCGCTCGACCAGGGCGTCGAGGAGGACGCTCGGCGTGGCGGCCGCGCAGTGGACGTAGATCTGGTCGCCCGACCGGATGCCGGCGACCGCCTCGGCAGCGCTGACGATCTTCATGCGGCCGATGCTATCGGTACGGACCAATCGTGGCGCCGTCCGAACCGCCCCCGCTCATGCGCCATCCGGCACGGACCGCGGTGCCCCGGAGCGCCCACGGCCGCGGTCCTGGCCGGGCTGCCGCCCCCTAGTACTCGGGGATCGGGGGCCGGTGGCGTGCGACGAACGCGGCGGCCTGCGCGCGCCGCTCGAGGTTGAGCTTGGAGAGGATGGAGCTCACGTAGTTCTTCACGGTCTTGTCCGAGAGGAAGACCTCCTGCGCGATCTCCTTGTTCGTCTTCCCCTCCGCGACGAGCATGAGGATCCGCTGCTCCTGTGCCGTGAGCTGCGCGAGCTCGTCCTGGTACGTTCCGCTCGCGATCCGGCGGACGCGCTCGAGGACCTTCTCCGTCACCGCCGGGTCGAGGAGCGACTCACCGCGTCCGACCGACTCGAGCGCGGCCACGAGGTCGCGCGCCCGGATCTGCTTGAGCAGGTACCCGCTCGCTCCCGCGATGATCGCCGAGAGGACCGCCTCCTCGTCCGGGTAGCTGGTGAGCATGACGACACGGGTCGTGGGCGATTCGGCGCGGATCTCGCGGCAGGCCTCGATCCCGGACCCGTCCGGCAGGCGCACGTCCATGACGACGAGGTCGGGCTGGAAGCGCCGGCACGCCTCCAGTGCCTCCTCGACCGTGCCCGCCTCGGCCACGACCTGGAAGCGATCGCGCCTGTCGAGGAGCGCGACGAGTCCCTGTCGGACGACCTCGTGGTCGTCGACGACGAGGAGGCGGAGCGGTCGGACCTCGCGGCCCTCGATCGGATCGGTCACATCTCCCCTCCGGGGGTGGCCGCGTCGCGTCGCGGAAGCGTGACGATGATACGCGTCCCGGCTCCCGGCGCGCTGTCGATGACGATCGTCGCACCGATCGCGTGCGCCCGGTTGCGCATGTTGCCCAGTCCCTGGTGTGACGGGCTCCGCGCGGCCTCGACCGCGAACCCGGTCCCGTTGTCCTCGATCGACAGCACGACGCGCTCCGGCGTCCCGCGCAGGTCGATGAGCGCGCGTGTCGCACGCGCGTGACGCGCGACGTTGGAGAGAGCCTCCCGCGCGATGATCAGCAGCTGCCCCGTGTCGTCCGACGTGAGGGCCTCGGCATCGAGCTCGTCGGTCCGCACCTCCGCGTCGACCATCGTGTTGACGCGGAACTCCTCCACGAGCGCGGCGAGCCCGGCGGCGAGGGCCATCCCCTGGAGGAGCTCGGGGCGGAGCCCGAAGATGAAGTTGCGGATGTCGCGGATCGTCTTGTCGAGCGCCTCGATCGCCCGGTCCACGCGGGCACGCGCGTCGTCCGGGTCCTCTTCCATGAGGTCGGGCACGTCCTCGAGCGACAGGCCCACGGCATAGATCGACTGGATGATCCCGTCGTGGAGGTCGCGGCCGATCCGCTCGCGCTCCTCGACGACCGCGAGGCGCTGGACCTGCTCGTGGAGCCGCGCGTTGTCGATCGCGATCCCGGCGTGGAGGGCGAAGGTCTCGACCAGGCGCTGGTCCTCCTCGGTGAACTGCTCGTGCCCCCGCTTGTCGGTCAGGTACAGGTCGCCGATGAGCCTGCCCTTCACGGTCACGGGGACGCCGAGGAAGGTGCGCATCGGGGGGTGGTTGGCGGGGAAGCCGGACCGCCGAGGGTCCGTGCCGATGTCGGAGATCCGGAGCGCATGGCCGCCCCGGATGATGTGGCCGAGGATCCCGCGCCCGCGCGGAGGCTCGCCGATGGTGTCGCGCGTGGACCGGGCGATCCCGGAGGTGATGAAGCGGTCGATCCGGCCGGTCGCGTCCACGATGCCCAGTGCGGCGTACTTCGCGTCCACGAGCTCGCGGACCCGGTCCACGATCACCTGGAGCACGCGGTCCACCGACAGCACGCCGGCCACGGCGCGCGCCGCCTCGTCGACGGCGCGCAGCCGGTCGACCGCGGCCCGTGCGGATGCCCGGGCCAGCCGCGCATCCAGGACGAGGCCGGCGCCGCGGGCGAGGGCGTCGGCCCCCGGGTGGGGCGGGTCCGACACGACCTCGCCGACCGGGCCACCCGCCGTCCGCGCGACCACCGGGACCAGCCCGAAGACCGGGCCCGGCCCGGGGGCGTCCGCCGTGCCGACATCGCGGGCATGCGGCGGCGTCGTGCCCGCCCTGCGCAGCGTGCCCACGCCCACCGAGATGCCCTCGAGCCCGTGGCCCTCGAGGCGCAGCGCCAGGCCATCCACGCCGAGGCCGTCGGCGTACGCCGCGAGCGCGTCGCGGACGGCGGCGCGGGACGTCGCCGCGGGCCGGTCGAAGTGGTCGGCGAGGCCCGCGAGCGTCGCGTCGAGCAGAACGAGGTCGTCGGGCCGGGACGCGATCTGGGTCACGGGCCCACTCTACCGCACCGGCCCGCGCGTGCCGCCTCATGCGTGCGCATACGAGGATGCGCACGGAGGCCCGAGGGCGGCCGTGCGCCGGGCGGGCCGGGCGGCGGCGCAGCCGCCGCCCGGGGCCATTGGTCCCGTGTGATTAGGGACATAGATAACGCGCAGATGTCGCCGCGATGCCGCATCATGCGCCGCCATGAGCACCACCGACCAGCAGGGCCCCGCCCCTGCGCCCCTCGATGTCGTCTCCGAGCCCGACACGCCGGAGCCCGAGGCCCCGGAGGCGCCCTCGCCCGAGGCCGGGTCCGCGCTCTCGCGCCGCGGGTTCCTGCGCGTCTCGGCCCTCGCCGGCCTCGGCGCCACGGCAGCGACGGTGGCCGCGTGCACGACCGGCGCAGCGCCCGCGTGGACGTTCCCGCCCGCGCCGTCGATCGAGCCGCTCCCGACGGCGGCGCCCACGGCCACCCCCACGGCGGCTCCGACCGCCGCCCCGTCCCCCACCGCCGCGCCGTCGGCGTCGCCGGACCTGGGGCCGATCCCGCCGGGCTGGACGGAGCACGACGTGCTCGCGCGCCAGAAGGTGCGCCGGTACCTCGGCAAGCTCGCCGTCCCGCTCGCGAGCCTGTACCCGCCCGCGGCGACCGCCAAGCTCGCCGAGATCCTCGGCGTGGCGGACGACTACCCCGAGCTCCAGGAGCTCCCCGAGTTCGCGAAGGTCACCCAGGGCAACGTCCCGCTCGAGCCCACGGTGGACGGCGACTGGAAGGTCTTCGACCTGACGATCGACGAGATCCCCGACTGGCAGATCGACGCGATGACGCCGCCCATCGCGGCGCTCGGCTACAGCGGCACATGGCCCGGCCCGGCCCTCCGCGTCACCGAGGGGGACAAGGTCAGGGTCAATCTGAAGAACAACCTGCCCGAGACCACCGGCACCCACATGCACGGGGTGGAGTTCGACGACTTCTTCATGGACGGGATCCCGTTCGTCACCCAGCTCCCGCAGGTCCCCGGGTCCACGGAGTCGTACGAGTTCGTCGCGAAGCCGTTCGGCTCGATGATGTACCACTCCCACCACAACGCCACCTACCAGGTGGGCCACGGTCTCCTCGGCGCCCTGATCATCGACCCGAAGGACCCCAAGGAGACGTTCAAGGAGAAGTACGGCGTCACCCAGGAGTACGTCTGGATCTCCAACGACTCCGTGGGCGGCTTCACGATCAACGGCCACGGCTTCCCGGCCGTCGTCCCGATCGTCGCCGCCGTGGGCGAGCGGATCCTCGTCCGGTACATGAACGAGGGGATCATGATGCACCCGTGGCACAGCCACGGGTACCGGCAGCT
>JALOOH010000011.1 GCA_025454515.1 Chloroflexota bacterium | reverse complement strand
CCTGTTCACCGGGTGAAGAGGATCGACATGCGGAGGGCGTCGCCATCAACGGCGCCGTCGGTTGCTTTCACCCGGTGAATGACGGGGCCTGGGGCCCGGATCACCGCGCGCCGGGGGGCACGGGGGCGCACGGGGGGCCCGCGAGGGCCGGGGCTCCCGCACGGGGGGCACGGGGGCGGCCCCATCGCCCCCGTGGCGGGCGGGGCGATGGTCCGCGGCGCGGCGGCCAGACGGCGGGGGCCACGGGCGGCCGGACGGTTTGGCCGCGGGCCCGGACGGTTTGGCCGCGCCGCGTACGCCCACCCGAGGCGCGTTGCCCGGCCGCGGGTCCGGCCCAGCCCGGCCCGGCCCGGCCCGGCCCTGTCCTACTCCCGCTTGAACGGCTTGCCGTCGGCGGCCGGCGCCCGCACGCGGCCCACGAGGCCGGCCACGACGATGATCGTGACGATGTACGGGAGCATGAGCAGGATCTCGGACGGGATCCCCGCGTTGAGGATCGAGAGGCGGTTCTGGAGCGCGTCCGCGAAGCCGAACACGAGGCTCGCGAGGAACGCGCCGATGGGCGTCCAGCCGCCGAAGATCATCGCGGCGAGGCCGATGAAGCCCTTGCCCGCCGTCATGTTCTCGTCGAACGAGCCCGTCGAACCGAGCGTGAAGTACGCACCGCCGAAGCCGGCGATCATGCCGCCGAGGAGCACGTTGATGTACCGGGTGCGGACGACGTTGATCCCGACCGTCTCCGCCGCGATGGGGTGCTCGCCCACGGCCCGCACGCGGAGGCCGTAGCGCGTGTGGAACAGCGCCAGGTGGATGACGAGGATGAGCACGAACATCGCGAACACGAAGAACGAGTTCGTGAACAGGATCGGGCCGATGATCGGGATGTCGCCGAGGCCGGGGATCTTGTCCGGCTGGAATCGTGGCGGGTTGTTCAGGTCGGGCATCTCCATCAGGACGCGCGCGGACAGGAAGGCCGTGATGCCCGCGGCGAAGATGTTGATCACGGTGCCCGCGATGATCTGGTCGACGAGGTAGCGGATCGCCAGGACCGCGAGCAGGAGCCCGAGCAGGCCGCCGACGATGATCGCCGCCGCCAGGCCCACCCACACGTTCTGGGCCACGCTCCCTGCCACGGCACCCGTGAACGCGCCGGTGAGCAGCATGCCCTCGATGCCGATGTTCACCACGCCGGAGCGTTCGCACATGAGGCCCGACAGCGCCCCGAACGTGATCGGCACCGAGCGCTGGAGCGTCTGGCTGAAGAGCCCGACCAGGCTCATCGACTTGCCGGCGGCCGCCCACGTGATGAACGCCGTGATGAAGGCGATGGCGACGAGGGCGAGGATGATCGCCCACCACCGGGTCCCGGCGCGCACGAGCTGCACCACGCCGAGGAAGGCGCAGACGCCCGCCATGAGCCAGATGGTGGCCTGCGACGGGACGATGATGTCGGGGAGCGGGAACGCCGGCTTCGGCCCGAAGTTGAGGCCGAACTTGGTGTCCTCCCCGAGAACGCCGCCGAAGACGATGAGGATGAGGACGGCGACGGCGAGGTACGCGATCCCCAGGACGCGTCCGCGCGTGAACCAGTTCGTCCGCGCGGCGCCGACGGCCGCGGTCGCCGCGGTCATGCTCCCCACCCCTTCGAGAAGACCTCGGTGCCAGTCGCCCTGCCCGACTTGATCCGCCAGATGGCGCGAACGAGCGCGGGTGCGGCCACGAACATGATGACGAGCGCCTGGATGACGACGACGAGGTCGATCGGCGTGCCGGTGGCGGCCTGCATGGGTGTGGCCCCGGCACGGAGGGCCCCGAAGAGGATGGCCGCCGCGACGACGCCCGATGGACGCGAGCCGCCGATCAGGGCGATGGCGATCGCGTCGAAGCCGTACCCGGGCGAGAACCCCGGGGTGAGCTTCCCGCTCGTGCCGAGCATCTCGACGGTCCCGGCGAGGCCGGCGAGGCCGCCGCTGATGACCATCGCGAGGACGATGGTCCGCGAGATGTTCATGCCGGCGTACCTCGCCGCGCCCGGGTTCAGGCCGACGGCACGGAACTCGAACCCGGTGGTGGACCGGAAGAGGAGCCAGCTGACGACGGCCGCGGCGACGAGGGCGAGGATGAAGCCCCAGTGGACGCGGAGGCCGTCGATGAGGGGCGGCAACGTGGCCGACGGGAGCACGTTCTGGCTGATCGGGTCGTCGCGACCCGGCCGCTGGAACCCCTCCGTCTTGAGGACGAGCATGACGACCTGATACGAGATGTAGTTCATCATGATCGTCACGATCACTTCGTGAGCCCCGGTCTTCGCCTTGAGGATGCCCGGGACGAAGCCCCAGATCGCGCCGCCGAGGATCCCAGCCGCGATGGCGAGCGGCAGGTGGATGAACATCGGCAGGCCCGTGAACGAGAAGCCCACGTACACGGCGAAGATCGCGCCGATGTACAGCTGGCCCTCGGCGCCGATGTTGAAGAGCCCGGCCCGGAAGCCGACGGCGACCGCCAGGCCCGTGAAGATCAGCGGAGTGGCCGACAGCAGCGTCTCGGAGATCGGCTGGAACGCCGCGGTGATCTCCTTGGGGTCCCCGGACGCGAGCGCGGAGATCATCTCCGTGGGGCTGCCGATCGAACCCGTGAGGAGCGCCTGGTAGGACGCGATGACGTCCTGGAGCCCCTTGACGATCGCGCCGATCGGATCCGACTGGAGCATGGCCCAGAAGTCCGGATCCGAGAGCACGATGACGAAGCCGCCGATGATCAGGGCTGTCACGACCGAGAGGACCGGCACGACGAGGCTCGACGCGACGGACCGCAGGTCCACGCGGAGCCAGCCGCGCCCGCGACCGGTCGGGCTGGACGGCTTCTCGATCCGCTCGTCCCCGAGCGCCGCCTCGCGGGCCACCGTGGTGTCCGGCCCCGTCCAGGATCCCTGGGGCGGCTGGCCGCTCATGCGGCACCTCCCGCGGGCGCAGCCGGTGGTCCGGGCGGCTCGGGGACCCCGGGGATCTCGGTGGGCGGGGGCATGTCGGCCGGGGCATCGACGGGCATGTCGGCCCCGGCATCGGCGAGAGCGCCGTCGACGGGCGGTCCGTCGACGGGCGGCCCGCCCGCCTCGGGCCGGGCGCCGCCCATGAGGAGCCCGAGCTTCTCGGGCGTCGCGTCCGCCGGGTCGAGGATGTCCACGATCCGCCCCTGGTACATGACCGCGATGCGGTCGGCGAGCGCGAGGACCTCGTCGAGCTCCGTGCTCACGATGAGCACGGCGGCGCCCTCGTCGCGCTTCTCGACGATCCGCCGGTGGATGTACTCGATGGAGCCGACGTCGAGGCCGCGGGTGGGCTGGGCGGCGACGAGCAGGCGGATCGGCCGCGAGAACTCGCGCGCCACGATCACCTTCTGTTGGTTGCCGCCCGACAGGTTCCCGACGTCGTTGAAGATCGTGGGGGTCCGGATGTCGTACTGGCCCACCAGCTCGCCGGCGGTCCGCATGATCGCGTCGCGCTGCACGTTGGGGCCCCTGGCGAACGGCGGCGCGTAGTACGTGTTGAGGATCAGGTTCTCCGCGACGGTGAACCCGGGCACCAGGCCCTCCTCCAGGCGGTCCTCCGGCACGTGCGCCACGCCCGCTTCGAAGACCTTCCGCGGCCGCGGGCGCACCTCCTGGCCGGCGATGCGGATCGTCCCCGCCTGCGGGGGCCGCATGCCGGTGACGGCCTCGACGAGCTCCGTCTGGCCGTTGCCCTGGACGCCGGCGACCGCCACGATCTCGCCCGCGCGGACGGTCAGGTCCAGGCCGTCCACCGCCCGGTGGCCGCGGTCGTCGAGCACGGAGAGGCCGGTGACCTCGAGGACATCCGCAGCGGGGCTCGCCGCGCCCTTGTCCACGACCAGCTTCACGTTCCGGCCGACCATCATGGCCGCGAGCTCGTTGAGGTTCGTGTCCTCCGGCTTCGTCGAGCCGACGACCTTCCCGCGCCGCAGCACGGTGATCGTGTCCGCGACCTCGAGGACCTCGTTGAGCTTGTGGGTGATGAAGACGATCGAGGTCCCCGCCTTCGCGAGGGACCGCATGATCTCGAAGAGCTCCTCGTCCTCCTGCGGCGTGAGCACCGCCGTGGGCTCGTCGAGGATGAGGACGTCCGCCTTGCGGTAGAGGGTCTTGATGATCTCGACGCGCTGGCGGACGCCGACCGGCAGGTCCTCGATGACCGCATCGGGGTCGACGTGGAGGCCGTGCCTCTCCGAGACCTCGACGATCTTGGCTCGCGCGGTCCGGTAGTCGAGGAAGCCCGTCCGGCCCCGCGTGGACTCCACCCCCAGCATGACGTTCTCCGTCACGGTGAAGACCGGCACGAGCATGAAGTGCTGGTGGACCATCCCGATCCCGGCGGCGATCGCGTCGCCCGGGTCATGGAACGTGACCTGCTTGCCGTCGAGCAGGATCTCGCCCTCGTCCGGCCGGTAGAGGCCGTAGAGGACGTTCATCAACGTGGACTTGCCAGCGCCGTTCTCGCCGAGGAGGGCATGGATCTCGCCCGGCACCACGACGAGGTCGACGCCCTCGTTCGCGACGACGCCGGGGAAGCGCTTCGTGATGCCGCGGAGCTCGAGTCTCACCCGACCCTCCACCGACCCTCGGGTGCTGGTGCTGGATGCGCGGCGGGCGGCGTCCCTCGAGGAGACGCCGCCCGCCGCAGCCGATCCGGGATCGGCGCTACTTGGCGGAGAGGTAGTCGCTGACCTTCACCTCGCCGGAGATGATCTTCGCCTTGAGGTCGTCGAGGGCCGCCTTCACGTCGGCCGAGACGGCGCTCTCGAAGTCGTGGAACGGGGCGAGGCCCACGCCCTCGTTGGAGAGCGTGTTGTTGTACACGCCGCCCATGAAGGTGTTGTCGTACGAGGCCTTGATGGCCGCGGTCACCGCGTTGTCGATCCGCTTGAGGATCGACGTGAGGGTGACGTCGCCGTACTCGGGGGCGCTGACGAACTGGTCCGTGTCAACGCCGATGAGCATGACGCCGTTGTCCTTGTTCTCCTGGACGGCAGCGGCCGCGCCCAGGCCCACCGGGCCGGCGACCGGGACGATGACGTCCGCGCCTTCCTGGATGAAGGACAGCGTGACCTGCTTGCCCTTGTCCTTGTCGGAGAAGTCGCCGGTGAAGGTGCCGTCGCCCTTGCCGTCGGCCGCGGTGGGATCCCAGCCGAGGAGCTCGACGGAGGTGCCGTTGGCCTTGTTGTAGTAGTTGATGCCGGCGGCGAGGCCGTTCATGAAGATCGTGACCGGCGGGATGTTGATGCCGCCGAAGGTCCCGATCTTGCCGCTCTTGCTCATCGCCGCGGCGAGGTAGCCGGCCATCATCGCGGCCTCGTCGGTCTGGAAGACCAGGCCGGCCACGTTCTGGATCTTGGGGTCGTACGCGTAGTCGACGATGGCGAACTCGGTCAGCGGGTTCGCGTTCGCGAACTTGGCCGTGGCGTCACCGAGGAGGAAGCCGACGGTGACGATGATGTCGCAGTTCTCGTCGATGAACTGCTGCAGGTTGCGCTCGTAGTCGGTCTCGGCCTTGGACTCGAGGAACTTGACCTCGATGCCGAGCTCGGTGGCCGCGTTCTGCATGCCCTGCCAGGCGTTCGCGTTGAAGCCCTTGTCGTCGATCCCGCCGGTGTCACTGACCTGGCAGGCCTTGAACGCCTTGGGCGCCGCGGTCGGCGAAGGAGCCTCGGTGGGGGCGGCCGTCGGGGCCTCGGTGGGGGCGGCCGTGGGAGCGGCCGTGGGGGCGGCCGTCGGGGCCTCGGTGGGCGCCGGTGTCGGGCTCGCGCCGCTCGAGCACGCGGCGACGATCACCGCGACCGAGGCGATCCCGACGAGGAACTTGGGAATGCGCAACGTGGTCTCCTCTTCACTCCGACGCCCCCGCTGCCGCGAGCCGCCTCCCGGGGCGGCGGACGACCGGTCGGGCGCACGATGATCGCCGACGGCGTGCCGATCCTCCTGCTCCGATCCGAGACTGGAGCACCCGACACGCGGCGATCCTTCCCTGTTGCACCACCGAGTATGCACAGGCGGTGGGGGCGGTGCAACGCGCGTGCGCCCCTTCTGGACGGGCCGTCCGGATCGTCGGGCGGCGCCGGGCGCGCGACGGGGCGCGGGCGGGCGCGCGACGGGGCGCGGGCGGGCGCGGCCGCGGCCGCTGCGGGTACGATGGGACCCGGCGGGGCCTGCGGGGCCGCGCCGGAGAGCCGGAGCGCCGGAGCGCGCCGGAGGAAGGGAGAACGATGGACTGGGCCCAGTTCGCCGTGCAGTGGCTGCACGTGATCTTCGCAGTGTTCTGGTTCGGCGGGACGATGTACTTCGACTTCGTCGTGCTGCCCACGCTCCGCCAGGTGCCGCCGCTCACCGGTCGGGAGGTCGGGCGGGCCCTCGCGAAGCGCATCCCGCTCTTCATGCGGACGTCCGGTCTCATCGTGATCGTCCTCGGGCTCCTCCGCGGGACGGTGTGGGGACCGCTCCCGCCCGGCGACCCCAGCGTCTCGTTCGGGTCGGACTACGGGATCACGTGGAGCATCTCGATCCTGCTCGCGATCGCGATCTTCGCGGTCGGCGACGGTGTGATCGGTCGCAGCGCCCGCAGGCTCTACGAGGATGACGCCCTGTGGTCGTTCGCGACCGCGGGCGGTCCGCCCCCCGCCGGGTTCCTTGCCCTCTCGTCGCGGATGCGCACCTTCTCGCTCGTCCAGTTCGCTCTCTTCCTCGCCGTCTTCACGTGCATGATCCTCATGCGGTTCGGCCTCTGACGGACCGCCCCAGCGTGGGCCGGCAGGACGCCAGGGACACGGGGCGCCCGTCATGACCGCGGACGACCGCCGGCGCACCCGCGACGTCCTCGACCTCCAGGAGGGGCGCGGGCCCGTGCCCCTGCTCGACGATGCGGGCATCGCCGCGCTGCTGCGGTCGAGCCGGCGTATCGCGATCGTCGGCGCATCGCCCGACCCGGGCCGACCGTCGCACGATGTCCTGGCGACACTCGCCCGCGTGGGGTGGGACGTCGTCCCGGTCAGGCCGGGCGTGACGGAGGTGGCCGGGCTGCCCGCCTACCCCACGATCGCCGATGCGGTGGCGGCCACCGGGCCGTTCGACATCGTGGACGTCTTCCGGCGCCCGGACGCGGCGCCGGCCCATGCGACCGAGGCGGTCGAGACGGGAGCCAGGTGCCTCTGGCTCCAGCTGGGGATCGTGAGCTGGGAGGCCGCCCGGATCGCCCATGACGGCGGCCTCGCGGTGGTCATGGACCGGTGCACCCTCATCGAGGACGCGCGGGTCTTCCGGCCCGGGGAGCCGCGCGGGGCCTGAGGCGCCCTGGGACGAGCGCAGCCGCGGGGCGGGCCCGGCGCCGGGCGCCCTGGGCGCCGGCCGTCAGCGCAGGAAGAAGCCCAGGAACACGAGGACGACCCCGCCGAGGGCGACGAGCCCCCAGATCCGGGCGCGGCGACGGAGGACCTCCATCGCGACGGACGCGCCGGTCCGATCGTCCAGCCGCGGGCCGCCCCGCCACTGCTCGTAGCGCCGGACGTTCGCGTCCTGCTCGGTGAGCGCGCGATACCGCCGCCACGCCGGCGCCGCGCGCGTGTAGCCGATGACGACGAGCAGGATCCCGAGCCCCCAGAGCGCCAGGTTGAGGATGCTCACCGGTCCTCCTCCGCGACCGTCGCGTCCAGTCGGGCGAGCAGCACCTCGCGCACGACGACCGCGTCCGCACGTCCCTGGGTCCGCCTCATGACCTGGCCGACGAGGAACCCCGCGGCCTGCGGCCTGCCGGCGCGGTAGTCGGCGACGGCCGCCGGATTCGCGGCGAGGACCGCGTCCACCTCGACCCCGAGGGCGTCGTCGTCCGCGATGCGCCCGAGGCCGCGCGCCTCCACGACCGCGGCCGGGGCCTCGCCCGTCTCGAACGCGACCGCCAGCGCCTCCTTCGCGTTCGTGCCGGAGACGCGCCCGTCCTCGACGAGCGCCACGAGGGCCGCCAGCTCGGCCGGCCCGATGCCCGTCCGGTCGATCCGGCCGCGCGGCGTCCCGGCCGCGGCGTTCGCGAGCCGCGCGAGCTCGCCGGCGACCCAGTTGGCGATCGCCTTCGGGGTCGCGGCCGAGCCCTCCGCTGCCGCGACCGCGGCCTCGAAGAAGTCCGACGTCTCGCGCGTCGACGTGAGGATCCCGGCGTCGTGCGGGGAGAGCCCGAGCGTGCCGACGTACCGCGCCCGCCGGCTCGCCGGCAGCTCCGGGATCCGGGCGCGGATCCCCGCGAGCCACGCCGGGTCCGTCCGCAGCGGCGGCAGGTCCGGCTCCGGGAAGTAGCGGTAGTCCTCGGAATCCTCCTTGTCCCGCATGACGTACGTGACCCCGCGCGCCTCGTCCCATCCGCGCGTCTGCTGCCGGAGCGCCTCGCCGGCGTCGAGCGCCGCCGCCTGGCGCTCGATCTCGAACGCGATCGCCCGCTCGACCGAGCGGAACGAGTTCATGTTCTTCACCTCGACGCGGGTCCCCAGCGCGACGCTCCCCCTGGGGCGGAGGCTGACGTTCGCCTCGACCCGCATCTGTCCGCGCTCCATCTCGGCGTCCGAGGCGCCCACGTACCGGAGCACGCGCTGCAGCTCCTCCGCGTAGCGGCGGGCCTCCTCGGCGGACCGGACGTCCGGCTCGGTGACGATCTCCATGAGCGGCATCCCGGAGCGGTCGAAGTCCACGAGGCTCGCGTTCCGGCCGTCGGGCAGGGTGGCGTGGACGAGGCGGGCGGTGTCCTCCTCGAGGTGCGCGCGGCGGATGCGGACCGTCCGCTCCCCGGCGCTCGTGTCGAACGTCAGGAGGCCGTCCGACGCGAGCGGCAGGTCGTACTGGCTGATCTGGTACCCCTTGGGGAGGTCGGGGTACACGTAGTTCTTCCGGTCCCACCGGGTGGCCGGCGGGACCGTGGCGCCGAGAGCCATCCCGGTCGCGAGGACCAGCTCCACGGCGCGGCGGTTGATCACGGGCAGGGCGCCCGGCAGGCCCAGGCACACCGGGCACGTGCGCGTGTTCGGCGCGGCATCGTCGCCCGCGACGGCGCAGCCGCAGAACATCTTGGAGGCGGTCCGCAGCTGCGCGTGCACCTCGATCCCGATGACGGGCTCGTAGCGAGTGAGCGCGGCCTCGAGGCCGCCCGGGTACGGCACGGTCAGTCGGCGCCCCCGATGTCGAACCCGTCGAGCCGCTCGAGGTTCGCGGTCTCGCGGAGCCCTGTGACGAACCGGGCGATCCGACGGATCGCCTCCCGGATCCGCTCCTCCGACGTCGCGTAGCAGGCGCGCACGTGGCCCTCGCCCGAGGGCCCGAAGGCGTTGCCGGGGACGACCGCGACCTTCTCCTCCTCGAGGAGCCGCATCGCGAACGTCTCGCTGTCGAGGCCGGTCGCAGTGATGCGCGGGAATGCGTAGAAGGCCCCGAGCGGCTCGAATGTCCTGAGGCCGATGGCGTTGAACCCGTCGACGATGATCCTGCGCCGCCGGTCGTACTCGGCATGCATCCGGAGGACATCGTCCTCGCCGTGCTCGAGCGCATGGACGGCAGCGTCCTGCGCCGTCGTCGGCGCGGACATGATCGCGTACTGGTGGACCTTGACGATGCCCTCGATGAGCGGCGCGGGCGCGCACAGCCAGCCGACCCGCCAGCCGGTCATCGCGTACGCCTTGCTGAAGCCGCCCATGAGGATCGTCCGCTCGCGCATCCCGGGCAGGGCGCTCATCGCCCGATGCCGGTGGCCGCCGTACACGAGCCGGTCGTAGATCTCGTCCGAGTAGACGAGCAGGTCGTGACGGACGGCGATCTCCGCGACCCGGTCCTGCACGTCGTCGGGGAGGACGGCGCCGGTGGGGTTGCACGGGTAGCCGAGGAAGATCGCCCGCGTCTTCGGGCCGATCGCCGCCTCGACCGCGTCGGGATCCAGCGCGAAGTCGTCCTCGATGCGCGTCGCGACGAACCGCGGCACGCCCCCGGCGAACATGATCGCCGGCGTGTACGCGACGTAGGACGGCTCGTGGAGGACCACCTCGTCGCCGGGGTCCACCGTGGCGCGGACGGCGATGTCCACCGCCTCCGACGCGCCGACCGTGATGATGATCTCGCGGTCAGGGTCGTAGCGGACCCCGTACCGGGCGGCGAGGTGGTCGGAGAGGCGCTGGCGCAGCTCGCGCGTGCCGAAGTTGCTCGTGTAATGGGTGCGCCCTGCACGGAGGCTCGCGACCCCGGCCTCCACGATGTCCCCGGGCGTGTCGAAGTCGGGCTCCCCGATCCCCAGGCTGATGACGTCCTTCATCGTCGCGGCGATGTCGAAGAACCGCCGGATGCCCGACGGCGGGACCTCGCGGACGCGCCGGGCGAGGGCCCTCTCCGCGAAGCTCGCGGGGCCGGCCGCCGCGCCGGGTCCCACGGGGGCCGTGGCCGCGCTCCCGTCGGCGCCGGCAGACGTCGTGGTCATCCGCGTCCCTTCCTCTCAGCGATCGCCGGCGCCGAGCGCGGCGACGCGCTCGGCCGGGGTGGGTGCCTCGCCGGCGCGGAGCGCCGCGAGGCCCGGGGGCTCAACGGTACGCCAGGCGGCGGCGGCGGTGACCGCCTCATGGCCCCGGGCGAGCCGGAGGAGTTCGAGCTCTCCCCATGGGCGGCCGATGAGCTGGAGGCCCACCGGCAGGCCACCCGAGAGCCCGGCCGGGACCGAGATGCCCGGCAGCCCCGCCATGTTCACGGGCAAGGTGCAGACGTCCGTGAGATACATCGCGACGGGGTCGTCGAGCTTCTCCCCGAAGCGCCAGGCGACACCGGGGCTGGTCGGTGCGACGACGGCGTCGACGCCCGACGCCCAGACCGCGTCGAAGTCCGCCCGGATCAGCGTCCGGACCTTCTGGGCGGTGCCGTAGAAGGCGTCGTAGTAGCCCGCGGAGAGCGCGTAGGTCCCGAGGATGATCCGGCGCTTCACCTCCGGCCCGAAGCCGCGGCCCCGCGTCGCGAGGTAGTCGGCGAGGACGTCGCCGTCGCGCACGGAGAGGCCGTAGCGGATCCCGTCGTACCGCGCGAGGTTCGCGCTCGCCTCTGCCGGCGCCACGATGTAGTACGTCGCGAGGCCGTAGTCGGTGTGCGGGAGCGAGACCTCCTCGACGATCGCGCCCGCGGATCGGAGCCCGTCGACGGCCTCCCGCACCACGGCCGCGACCCCCGGCTCCATCCCCTCGACGAAGTACTCGCGCGGCAGCCCCAGGCGGACGCCGCGGAGGGCGGACGCGGCCTCGTCGTCGGACGCCGGGAGCGACAGGAGCCCGTCGGGGACCGGGACCGGCGCCGACGTGGAGTCGCGGTCGTCGCGTCCCGCGATCGCGTGCAGGAGCGCGGCGGCGTCGCGCACGTCGCGCGCGAACGGCCCCACCTGGTCGAGCGACGACGCGAACGCCACGATGCCGTATCGCGAGACCCGGCCGTATGTCGGCTTCATCCCCACCACGCCGCAGTGGGAGGCCGGCTGGCGGATCGACCCGCCGGTGTCCGTGCCGAGCGCGACGGGCGCGTGGTGCGCGGCGACGGCCGCGGCGGAGCCGCCGGACGACCCGCCCGGGACGCGCTCGAGGTCCCATGGATTGGCGGTGGGCCCGTACGCGGAGTGCTCCGTGGACGAGCCCATCGCGAACTCGTCCATGTTCGTCTTCCCGAGGATCACCGCACCCGCGGAACGCAGCCGCTCCGTCACGTGTGCGTCGTACGGGGCACGGTAGCCCGCGAGGATGCGCGAGCCCGCCGTGACGGGGCCGCCGCGGACGGAGATCAGATCCTTCAGCGCGACCGGGATCCCGTGCAGCGGGTGGAGGCCGGCGAGCGCCGCCGGGCCGTCGGCGCGCGCGCGGGCGAGGACCACGTCCGACTCGCGTGCCGCGGCCGTCACGCCGGCCCGGTCCACGTGCAGCCAGGCGTGGAGGCCGCCATCCTCCGTCTCGATCCGGTCGAGGTGCGCCGCCGCCAGCTCGGTCGCGGAAGCCTCGCCCGTGCGGAGGGCGGCCGCCATCGCGTGCGCCGGCAGGCGGGCCAGGTCGGTGGTCACGATCGGGTCGTCACGATCGATCACCGCCGAGGATCTGCGCGACCACGAACCGTCCCTCGAACGTCTCCGGGGCGTTCGCGAGCACGTCGTCGCGGCCGAGGGACGGCCGTGCGACGTCGTCGCGGAGGATGCTCTCGAGCTCGATGACCTGGGCGGTGGGAGGGATCGCGTCCGTGTCGAGCTCGGCGAGCTTCGCGTACTGCTCCAGGATGTGGTTGAGCTGGCCTTCGAGCCGGCCGACCTCCGCGTCGCTCAGCCCCAGGCGCGCGAGGTGCGCGACCTTCTCGACGTCGGCACGGGTGAGGCTCGCCATGACGCGATGATAGCCGGGCGGCGCGGGCGTCCCGGCGCGGGCGTCCCGGCGCGGGCGTCCCGGCGCGGGTCCGC
This sequence comes from Chloroflexota bacterium, assembly GCA_025454515.1. Classification (GTDB taxonomy): domain Bacteria; phylum Chloroflexota; class Limnocylindria; order Limnocylindrales; family CSP1-4; genus CAIYQJ01. Next base: position 12,376 of record JALOOH010000011.1, on the reverse strand, counting down.
TCGTGACCCCCGCGGTACGCTCCACCCGTGACGACCGTGATCCGCACGATGACCGCCGCAGACGTCGACGGCGCCGCCGACGCGCTGCTGCGCGGCGACTGGGGCGACCGCCGGTCGTTCTTCGCGTTCGCCGTCGCGCACCCCGGGTGCGACGCGATCGTGGCCGTCGACGCCGACCGGGTCGTCGGGACGGGGGTCGGCACCCGCAGCGGCCGGGTCGGCTGGGTGGGGACGATCTTCGTCGCGGCCGACCGGCGCGGCGCGGGCCTCGGGACGGCGCTCACCGAGCGGATCTGCGGTGGCCTCGCGGCGGCCGGCTGCCGGACGCTGGCGCTCGTCGCCACCGAGCAGGGACGCCCGCTGTACGAACGGATGGGTTTCGCGGTCGTGGACTGGTACGTGACGGTGGAGCGCGAGGCGCCGGCCGGGGATCGTGAGGCGTCCGCCGGGCGGCACGACCCGGGCCCGAGCCCGGCCCCCACGGTGGACGCGTTCGGCCCCGCCGACGTCGCGGAGGCCGCCGCTCTCGACCTGGCCGCGACTGGCGAGGACCGCGAGCATCTGCTCTCCTCCTTCGCGGGGATCCCGGGCGGCCTCGCGCTCCGCGACGAGAGTGGCGTGCTCCGTGGGTCCGTCGTGCGGGCCCCGTGGGGCGGCGGCGCGACGATCGCGCCGGACCTCGGGGACGCTCGGACGATCCTGGGGGCGCGGCTCGCCGCGGCCGCCCCGGGCCACCGCGTCCGGGCGGGGACGCTGCTCTCCAACAGGGCGGGCCTCGCCGCCCTCGCGGCCGACGGCTGGACCGAGGCGTGGCGCGCCCCGCGCCTCCACCGCGGCGAGCCGCTCGTCTGGCACCCGGACGCCATCTGGGGCCAGTTCAACCACGCCCTCGGGTGAGGCGGGCGGGGCGAGGCGCGCCGTCCGGGACGATGGGTGGCGGCCGGCCGCTCCCGCGCGTCCCGGGCGCCCTACTGCGGCGGATCCTCCGCGCCGACGAGCAGCGCCCGGAACCCCTCCTCGTCGAGGACCGGCACGCCGAGCTCGGTCGCCTTCGCGAGCTTGGAGCCGGCGCCGGCTCCGGCCACGACGTAGTCGGTCTTCTTCGAGACGGACCCGGCCGCCTTCCCGCCCGCGGCGCGGATCGCCTCCTCGGCCTCCTCGCGGCTGAAGCCGTCGAGCGTGCCCGTGACCACCATCGTCTTCCCCGCCAGGGGCCCTGCCGCCTCCCCCACCCCGGCCGCCGCCGGCGGGGCGGGGCGCTCCGGCTCCACGCCGGCACGGACGAGGTCATCGAGGACGTCCGCCGTCGCCTCGTCCGATAGCCACCCGCCGATGCTCGCGGCGACGGTCGGCCCGATCCCGGGCACCTCGGCGAACCGCTCCGGGTCGGCCGCCCGAAGCTCCCGCGCCACGCGGGCGAGCCAGCCGTTCTCGCCGCCCATCGGCTCGTCGTCGGCGGGCGGCCATGTCGCCGCGATCCACCGTGCGAGGTCGATCGCCGTCTGCTCGCCCACCTGCGGGATCCCCAGGGCGTTGAGGATCCGCGCGAGCGGCCGGCGTCGCGACCGTTCGATCGCCGCCGCCAGGTTCTCCGCGCTCTTCCGGGCGAACCGGTCGAGCCCCTCGAGCTGTTCGACGGTCAGTCGGTAGAAGTCGCCCCGCGTGCTGAGCAGCCCTGTCTCGAGGAGCTGCGTGATGACCGCGTACCCGGCGCCCTCGAGGTCCATCCCGCCGCGCCCCGCGAAGTGCGCGAGCTCCTCGAAGATCCGCGCGGGGCACCGCACGTTGGGGCAGCGGTGACGGACCTCACCCTCCGGGCGGACGACCGCCGTGCCGCACACCGGGCACTCCGTGGGCATCTCGAACTCGCGCTCCGACCCGGTCCGTCGTTCCGGCAGGGACCGGACGACCTCGGGGATCACGTCGCCCGCCTTCTGGAGGATCACGGTGTCACCGATGCGGACGTCCTTGCGGCGCACCTCGTCGAGGTTGTGGAGGGTGGCGCGGGCCACGGTGGACCCCGCCACCTTCACGGGCCGGAGGTGCGCGACCGGGGTGAGCGACCCCGTCCTGCCGACGTACGCGACGATGTCCTCGACGACCGTCTCGACCTGTTCCGGCGGGAACTTGTACGCGATCGCCCAGCGCGGGGCGCGCGCGACCATCCCGAGCCGCCGCTGGGAGTCCACGTCGTCCACCTTGACCACGACCCCGTCGGTCTCGTACGGGAGATCGTGCCGTGCGTCCTGCCAGCGCTCGAGGAAGGCGATGACGCCGTCGATGTCCAGCCCGGACGCGCGATCCGGGTTGACGCGGAAGCCGAGCGCCTCCAGGCGGGCGAGGGCGGCCGACTGGCTGGCGACGGCCTCGCCGAGGACGGAGGGCCGGGCGTGACTCGGGGCCTCGGGCGCGGCCGGCTCCTCGACCAGCTGGTAGATCCAGGTCGCGAGCCGCCGGCTCGCGGTCACGGCAGGATCCTGCTGGCGGAGCGAGCCCGCGCCGCTGTTCCGCGGGTTCTGGTACAGCGGGAGCCCCGCCTCCTCCCGCTCCGCGTTGATCCGTGCGAACTCGGCCTTCGGCATGTAGACCTCGCCCCGGGCCTCGACCGTCACCGGCTCGGCCAGGCGGTCGGGGATCGACTCGATGGTCCGCAGGTTCGCGGTCACGTCCTCGCCGGTCGTGCCGTCGCCGCGCGTCGCACCCAGGACGAAGCGGCCGTCGCGGTACCGCAGGCTGACGGCGAGCCCGTCGATCTTCAGCTCGGCCACGTACGCGAGGCCCGGTGCGGGCTCCGGCGCGGGCGGCAGGCCGAGGCCCTTCCGGACCCGCGCGTCGAACGCCCGCAGCTCGTCGTGGCCGAAGGCGTTCGACAGGCTGAGCATCGGATGCTCGTGACGGACCTCCGAGAAGGGTCCGCCGGGTGCCGGCGCCCCGCCCACGCGCTGCGATGGGGAGGCGGGCGTGACCAGCGCCGGGAAGGCCGCCTCGAGCGCAACGAGCTCGCGGAACAGGGCGTCGTACTCCGCGTCCGTCAGCTCGGGCGCGTCCTCGACGTAGTAGAGGCGGTTCGCGCGCTCGATCGCCGCGGCCGACTCCGCGTGGCGCGCGGCCGCGACCCGCGGCCCGGCGGCGCGTGCCGCATCCACGAGAGCGGGGTCGACGGGGAGGTCGCGCGCTGCGCCCGGGCCGGGGACGGGCGGTGTCTCGTCGCTCATCCCGCCTCCTCAAGGTTCGCGAGGCTCGCCAGCATCGTCCGGACCCCGCCCTCGCGGAACGCGACCGTGACCTCCTCGTCGTCGCGCGTCAGCTTCGACGTGACGACGATGCCGTCCCCGAACCGCGGGTGGCGGACGCGGTCACCGTCCCGGAACAGGCGCTGGCCGGGGACGCGGACCCGCGCGGGACGGGGCCTCGTGTCCGGGCGCCCGGGTGCGAGCTGGGCGGGAGGCGCCTCCTGCGGGCCGCCGTCGTCGGTGAACGCGACGTCGAAGCCCCCGTCCTGGTCGGGCGAGACGCGCAGGACGCCGGACCGCTCGCCAGCCGCGAACGAGGCCCGCCTCGCCTCGAGGTCGCGGGTCGGGCGGAACGGCTCGCCGGGTCGCGGGGCGCCCGGGCGCCCGCTCCCCTGCCGGAAGGCGCCCCCGGCCGGGCGGGTGCCGCCGACGCGGCTCGTCCGCCGCGCACCCCAGAGCATGTCCATCTCGCCGCGGAGGTCCTCCGCCTCCGGGCCGGGGGCGCCGAGACGGGGGCCCTCGACGAGACTCTCCGGGATCTCGAGCAGGAAGCGGCTCGGGGCGGCGGGCATCCCCGGGCCCCAGGTCGATCGCCGCCAGGCGTGGGAGAGGAAGAGCCGGTCCATCGCGCGGGTCATGCCCACGTACGCGAGCCGCCGCTCCTCCGCGAGCTGCCGCTCGTCGTCGAGCGAGCGCGCGTGCGGGAAGACCCCCTCCTCGAGGCCGGCGATGAAGACGACGGGGAACTCGAGGCCCTTCGCGGCGTGGAGGGTGATGAGGGTGACCTCGTCGCGCTCGCCCTCGTACGCGTCCTGGTCGGCCACGAGCGCGGTCTCCTCGAGGAAGCGGTCGAGGGCGTCCTCCGGCTCGAGGTCGCCGTACCGCGCGGTGACCGTGCGCAGCTCGAGGAGGTTCTCCCAGCGCTCCTCGCCGTCGGCCGACCCGTCCATGAGCATCGCCCGGTAACCCGAGTCCTCCAGGACCGCGTCGAGGAGCTCCGGCAGGTCGAGGACGCCGACGCGGGCCCTGAGGCGATCCACGAGGGCCACGAAGCCGCCGACGGCCGTGCGGGCGCGCGGCGCGAGGGCCTCGATCCGCCCCTCGGCGGCGGCATGGAGGGCGTCCCAGACGGTCGCGCCGGACGCCGCCTCGTGCTGGCGGACGGCCTCCAGGGTCTTCTCGCCGATCGCGCGCGCGGGCACGTTCGCGATCCGTTCGAAGCTCACCGCGTCCGCGTCGCTCCGCAGGACCCGCATGTACGCGATCGCGTCCTTCACCTCGCGCCGGGCGTAGAAGCGGGTCCCGCCGATGACCTGGTACGCGATGCCGTGGCGGAGCATCGCCTCCTCGATCGCCCGGGACTGGGCGTTGGTCCGGTACAGGACCGCCACGGCGCGCCGGCGCAATGGCCGGGCGTCGGCGCGCCTCGCGAGGACGCCGGACCCCGACCCGGTGAGCTCCTCGGTCCGCCGAGCGATCCACTCGGCCTCCTCCTCCTCGTCGTACGCCTCGAAGAGCGTGATCGGCGCGCCGCCGTCGCGGTCGGTCCAGAGCTTCTTCTCCGATCGGCTCGGATTGCGGGAGACGACGGCGTGGGCCGCGTCGAGGATCAGCTGGGTGGAGCGGTAGTTGCGCTCGAGCTTCACGACGGTCGCCTGCGGCCAGTCGCGCTCGAACTCGAGGATGTTCGTCACGTCGGCGCCCCGCCACGCGTAGATGCTCTGGTCGTCGTCGCCGACGACGCAGAGGTTCGCGTGGCTCGCGGCGAGCGCCTTCACCCACAGGTACTGCGGGCGGTTCGTGTCCTGGTACTCGTCCACGTGGACGTAGCGCCAGCGCTGCTGGTAGCGCGCGAGGACCTCTGGCGCCTCCTCGAAGAGCCTGACCGCCTGGAGGAGCAGGTCGTCGAAATCGAGGGCCCCCGCCTCCCGCAGCGCCCTCTCGTAGCGGCGGGCGAGCTTGGCGACCTGGCGCTCGTGGTAGCTCGCGGCGTTGTCGGCGAGGAACGTCGCGTCGAGCATGTCGTTCTTCGCGCGGCTGATCGCGCCGAGGACGGCGGCCGGCCGGAACTCGCCGGTGACCGGCAGGTCCTCGTCCTTGAGCAGCCGCTTCATGAGAGCCTGCTGGTCGTCGGTGTCGTAGATGACGAAGCGCGCCGGGATGCCGATCGCCGGGCCGTCCCGGCGGAGCAGACGGGCGCACAGCGCGTGGAAGGTGCCCATCGCGACGTCGCGGCCGGCCTCCGGCCCCACGAGGCCGACGATCCGCTCCCGCATCTCCGCGGCGGCCTTGTTCGTGAACGTCACGGCGAGGATCCGCCAGGGCGGAACGCCCCGGACCCCGACGAGGTACGCGACCCGGTGCGCGAGGACGCGCGTCTTCCCGCTCCCGGCGCCCGCGAGGATCAGGACGGGCCCGTCGGTCGTGGAGACCGCCTGCGCCTGCTCCGGGTTCAGGCGACCCAGGATCGCCTCGGCGCGGGCGGCCCGACGCGCCGCATCCTCCACCTCGTCGGCGGCGCGCTGCTCGCGCTCGGCAGCGGCGGCATCCTCGGCCGCTGCCGCTGCCTCCTCGTCCTCCTCGGCCCAGCCCCCGCCGGCGGTGACGACGTGCGTCCCGACCGCGACGAAGTCGTCGTCGGGAGGGCCGACGTCCTCCTCGAAGGCGGACGCCACGTCGGGCGGCTCGTCGGGCGCGGGTCGTCGGGTCACCCGGCGATTCTAGAGGCGGCCGGCGGACACGACCCAGCGGGCCGCCCGGAGGGGCGGGCGGCGCCGGGGCCGGTCACGGAGGCGACGCCGGGGCGGTGACGGGGGCGGTGACGGGGGCGGCGCCCGGGGCGCCGTTGCCACCGGTCGCCGAGGCGACGCCGCAGCGTCGCCCCGGCCCGTCCCTACGGCTCGATGCTCGGGATCTCGAAGCTCGGCAGCTCGAACGCCGGCTGATCCGTCACCTGGTCGGCGGGCGGCGGCGTCACGGTGACCGGCTCGTCCCACTTGTCCATCGTGACCGTGACGGCGAGGGTGGACCCTGCCGCCGTCGTCCCGAGGACGATCTTCATCGGGCGGAGGTCGCTCTTCCGGGCCCACCAGTCGATCGTCACGTCCCCACCGACGAGCGGTGAGGCGCCGGGCGCCGGCGAGGTGAGGCCTTGCGCGAGGTCGCCGAGGTCTCCCAGGTCGCCGCCGAGACCCCCGGCGAGACCGCTCGCGTCCTCGGCGAGGGCGCTCGCGGGAGCCGTGATCCTGACGTGGTAGCAGTCGTCCTCGCCGCACTTCTCGTCGGCGAGCTTCTCCGTCGTCACGCCGTCCTGCGAGAGCGCCTTCTGGACGTCGGCGACCATCGAGGCGAGATCGTCGGACGGGGCCGGCGTGGCGTTCGGGTCGGGGGATGCCACGCTCTTCTGCCACGTGTCGCCGAAGAGGCTGATGCGGGTGTACGAGGTGTCGCCGTCCATGATCGCCTCGAGCTTGGTCCCGAGGAGGAACGGGATGGCGACGGTGATCGTGCCCTTCTTGCCGGCGATGTCCACGGTCGCATCGAGATAGGTACCGGCGAGGTCCATCGACGCGCCCGACGAGGACGGCGCGCTGCCGTCGCCGCTCAGGCCGCCGAGCAGGGCACCGGCGTCGAACGGGAGCGTCCCGGTGACATCGGCACGGGCGTGGACGGTCTTCGCCTTCGACAGGGCGTCGAGGCTCTGGGTGACGATCTCCGACGGGTCGGCGATCGGCGTGGCGGTGGCGCCGCCCGAGCAGGCGGCGAGCGCGACGAGCGCGGTCGCGGCGAGCGCGACGAGGCGTCGATGCATGGGGACCTCCGAGGATGAGGCCGCGCGCCCGAGGCACGCGTGCATGGTGAGGGTCCCCGCGTTCGTCCGAGGTGTCAAGCGCCCGGAGGTACGGGGCGACCGTCCAGGCCGCGGCGGAGCGGCAGGAGCCGGACGGCCGGGCTCCGTTCGGAGCCCGGCCGTCCGGGTTGGCGCCGGCGTGTCGGCTCAGTTCCTGCTGGGGAAGATCCCCTGCGTGCAGATCGAGTAGATGAGCGGCTGGCCGTTCGCAGACTGCGGGGTGACGGCCCGGAGATCCGGCAGCGCGAACGTCGTACGGCCGTCCCCGCCGTACTGAGTGCCGAGCAGCGAGAAGAGCGCCGTGTTCTGCGCGATCGAGAGGATCTGGCCCTGGGCCGGGACCGCGTAGGCCCAGTTCGCCGCCGAGAGCCGGACCTCGCCGAGCATGCATTCGGCGAACCCGCGGCCGCTGTCCGGCGATGCCGTCGTCCCGAAGCCCGATGCGGTCCCGGCAGGGCCCATCGGCCCCGTCGCTCCGGTCGCACCCGTCGCGCCGGTGGCGCCCGTCGGCCCCGTGGGTCCCGGCATGCCGGGCGGTCCGGGCGGTCCTGGCGGTCCCACGGGCCCGGGGATCCCCTGGAGCCCCATCGGCCCGGTCGGACCGGTGGCACCCGTCGGCCCGGCGGGGCCCGTCGGCCCGGGCACGCCGGCGACGTTGATCGGCACGAGGCGGCCCCCGCCCGGCAGCTTGCACGTGTTGTAGTCGGTCATGCGGACGTTCCCGTAGGCGTCGTAGCACGCGTAGAGCGTGGTCGGCGTCGACGCTGCGAACGTCCCGCCGGCGGCGACCGCGAGGAGCGCGAAGGCGGACGCACCGACCGACACCGCGCGGATCCTCCTCGACGTGATCTGCATGCGAGTCCCTCACCTCTGGGACGGCCCGGTGTCAGGCCGTGGAGGGTGCACTGTAGCCGGGCGCCTGCCGCATGTCGATGGGGATCCGGGCCGCGGGCGGGCGGCGACCCGCCGACGATCAGCCCGCCAGGAGCCGGTCGATCCCGGCGCTCGTGAGCAGCCGCCGGTCGCCCGTGATCCCGAGGGCGTCGCAGCCGGTCCTCCCGGCCGCCCACGCGACGCCGGGGACGCCCATCGCGAACGCGGCGGTCGCATACGCGTCCCCGAGCGTGAGCGATGGTCCCACGACCGTCACGGAGATGAGCCCTTGCGCGGGACGGCCCGTGCGCGGGTCCGTGATGTGCCCGCCGCGTTCGTAGGCGCCGGAGGTCGCCACGGACAGGTCGCGGACCGCGAGCACGGCGGCCATGCGGTCGGCGTCCTTCGGGTGCCGGACCCCGATCCGCCACGGGATCCCCGGCTCGGGCTCCCCGCGCGCGACGATGTCGCCGCCCGCGCTGACGACGAACGCCCGCGCCCCCGCTTCGTCGAGGATGCGGGCCGCCTCCTCGACGGCCCAGCCCTTCACGATCCCGGTGGGGTCCGGCCGGCCGTCGCGACGGTGTCCGCGGATGTCGAAGACGCCGCCGCTCGTCCGGCGGAGGTCCTCGCAGAGCGCGAGGAGGTGGCGGAGGTCGTCCGAGCAGCCGTCCGCGTCGACCTGGCCGCGGATGAGCCTGCCGACCTCGCTGTCGGGTCGGTACGGCGAGAAGCGGGCGTCCACGCCCCGGAGGAAGGCGAAGGCGGCATCGACCGCCGCCGCGTCGAACCCGGGGTGTCGCACGTCGATGGTGACGACGGTCCCCATGACGCGGTCGATCCGCATGGGCCCGCGCGGCCGGTCCGGCCGGGACGCGACCGTCGCCGGCTCCACGAGCCTGCCGGCCGCGGGCCGGCCCGCGCCCACGACCGACGTCGGGTGCGCGATCACCCCTGGATGCTCGCCCGGTCGAGCGCCGACTGGAGCGACTGGGCGTACGCGCGGCTCGTGAAGGTCGCGCCGGAGATGTAGTCGATCGATGCGCTCTGGGACTCGAGCGCGGATTCGCGCAGGTAGGGCTCGGCGTAGCCGTTGATCTGGGCGGAACGCGGGTCGCCCATCGGGATCTGCAGCGTCGTCACGTCCGTGATCCGTCCGTCAGCGACGGTCACGGCGACCTGCACGTAGCCCCAGCGGATGCGGACGGCGTCGCCGGTCACCGTCCCATCGGCGGCCGGGGCCTGCGTGGCAGCGGGCACCTGCGTGGCGGCGGGCACCTGCGTGGCGGCAGGGGCATCCGTCGTGGCCGGCGTGAGGACGCTCGCTGTCGGCGTGGGCGTGCTCGCCGGCGCGCCTCCCGCGTCGCCGGACGACCCGTCGCCGGCGTCGAGCGAGGGCGCTGCCGCCGGGCTCGCGCCGGCAGCGATGGCGACCGCATCGTTCCCGGAGGCGACCGCCGGCGCGTCCGGCGTCCGGAACGAGAGGAGGAGGACGAGGGCGCCGGTCGTGACGACCAGCGCGAGGATCCCGCGCTTCGGCATCGGTGGTGGCTCCATGCTCAGTAGGAGAAGCTCTCGAGATGGATGCGGGCGCCCGGGACGCCGAGGGTGCGGAGGCTCGTGCGCGCGGCACCCATGAGGGACGCGGGGCCGCAGAGGTAGACGTCACGGTCCGCGGCGTCGGGGACGAGGGCGCCGATGGCGGCCGCGCCGAGCGGCTCCGCCGGGACGCCCGGGCTGCCGCGACGACCGACGAGGTAGTGGACGGTCGCGCCCCTGGAGCGGGCGAGGTGGTCGAGCTCGGCCCGGAAGACGACGTCGTCCCACGAGCGCGCCCGGTAGAGGACGGTCACGTCGCCGGGCTCGGCCGGGAAGGCCTCGAGCATCGCGCGGATGGGCGCGATGCCGACGCCGCCGCCGATGAAGAGCAGCTTCCGGCGCGTGCGGCGGATGCCCGTGAGGATCCCGTACGGGCCCTCGACGAAGACACGCGTCCCGACGGGGATCGCCTGGAGTCGGCTGGTCCAGTCCCCCAGGTCCTTCACGGTGATCCGGAGGAAGCGCCCGTTGGGCGCGGCGGAGATGGAGAAGGGGTGCGCCCGGTACCAGCCGTCGGCCGTGAGGAAGCGCACGAGCACGTACTGGCCCGCGCGGATCGGGAGCGCGTCGAGGTCGCGGCCCGCCAGGTAGATCGAGACCACGCCCGGGGCCTCCGGGACGACGTTCGCGACCCGCAGTCGATGGCGGGCGGATGTGAGGACCGGCTGCACCACCCGGTGGGCCACCAGGAGGCCGAACGTGATGACGTACAGGGCGATCCAGTAGCCCCGAGCGACCGGGTCGTCGGCGAAGTCCGAGCCGACGACGACCTGGTGGGCGGAGCCGAGCGCGATCGCGAGGTAGACGTAGAGGTGCGTCCCGAACCAGGTCTCGTACCCCATCCTGCGGCGCGCGGCGCGCATCGACGTGATCGCGACCATCACGAAGAGGGCGAGGGCCGCTGCCGCGAGAAGGACGAACGGGTACGTGGTCACGAGGGTGAGGGCCTCGTCGACGACGGTGGTCCCGTCGCCCAGGGCGAACCCGGTCGTCGTGAGCGCGAAATGGGCGACCAGCAGCCAGACGGTCGCGAAGCCGACCCATCGGTGGGCCCACGCGAGGCGGTCCATCCCGAACGCCTGGTCGAGCCACGGCGCGCGGGACATGAGGACGACCTCGAGGAGCGCGAGGTAGGTGCCGAAGAGCGCGCTGAGCTGCCCCGCCGCCATGAAGGCCCCCGCGACGGTCCCGAGCTCGTCGAGCCCGCCGTGCCGGACCCACATGGCGCCGATGAGGACCGCGTTCCCGATCGCGAGCGCGTAGAGGTCCGTCGCGCGGACGGGCCAGATGCGCGGGAGAGGCAGGCTGCGGCGGCGGGCGGGCACGGCGCCGGCGGTGGTGGCGGCCATCTGGATCCTCGTGGCATGCGGCGCGTGGGCGCCGCGTCGCACCGAGGGTGGCGGACCACGCTGAATCCGCCCTGAAGGCGGCTGGCGAGCAGGACGGCCCGACGGCACCCGGTGCGGCCCGTCGCGCGCACGCTCGTCGGCGCGAGGCCCACACCCGCACCACGGGTCTCGCGATGCCGGGTGGCATCGTGACCTCTGCCGCTCGGCACTTGCGGGAGCACGCGCGCCCGGCGACCGTCGACGCGGACCCCGCGGCGACCGCGGGCATCGTCGGAGGTGAGGTCACGATGGCTCCGTCCCGTCCGCGCATCCGCGCCGTCGTCGTCATGCTGGCGGCGTTCACGCTCGTCGCCGTGGGCTCGGGCGGGGCGCTCGCCGCCTCCAACCCGGCGACGCTCTACGCCTGCTACGACGCGTACGGCAACGTCCGGATGGGCGAGACGGCCCAGTGCAAGCTCCCCGGCGGCGGGCGGCTCGTGTCCTGGGGCTCCGTCGGGCCGACGGGCGCGACCGGACCGGCGGGCGCCACGGGCGCGACCGGACCGACCGGACCGGCGGGAGCCACAGGGCCCACGGGAGCCACGGGGCCGACCGGCCCGATGCCCGGCTTCTACACGATCGCGTCCCCGTCGAACCCGATCATCCTCGGGCCCGACGCGGCCGTCGTCACGAGCATCGCCTGCTCGCCCGGGGACGCGGTCGTCGCCGGGGCATGGGACGTCGCGAGCGTCACGCCGCCGAGCGACCTCACCGATCTCGTGGTCTGGCGCAGCTGGGAGAGCGCCGCGGGGACGTGGGCGTTCGGGGTGTCGAACGGCGCCGGCGGCTACATCACGATCCGCCTGTACGCGCGGTGCGCCGCCGCCGGTCCCGCCTGACGACGGGGCCCGGACGGGACGGCAGGGGCCGACCGGCGCGGCGAGGCCGACAGGCCCCGCGGGTACCTCCGGGACGACCTCGGCGACGGTCGTGAGCGCGACTGCTCTCGGTTCAACCGCGGTGCTGGCCGACTGCGGCCCGGGGAGACCGGGGTGTCGGCTTCGACGGGGTGGCCCCAATCATCCAGGCGTACGCGATCTGCGTGCCGCAGTAGGCGCCCCACTCGCCGGTGAATCATCGAGGCCCGGGCCCCTCGCGGGGCCCGGGCCTCGATCCGTTCGCGGATGTTCGGACTAGAAGTCCATATCCCCGCCGTGGCCGTGGCCGCCGGCGTTCATCGACTCCTTCTTCTCCGGGATGTCCGTCACGAGCGTCTCCGTCGTGAGGACCATCGCGGCGATGGAGGCGGCGTTCTGGAGGGCCGAGCGCGTCACCTTGGCGGCGTCCACGATGCCGCGGTCGAACATGTCGCCGAACTCGCCCTTGAGCGCGTCGTAGCCCTGGCCGATGGGCAGGTCGCGGACGGCCGCCACGATGACGGAGCCTTCCTTGCCGGCGTTCTCGGCGATCTGGCGGATGGGCGCCTCCAGGGC
>JALOOH010000110.1 GCA_025454515.1 Chloroflexota bacterium | reverse complement strand
CAGCAGCGCGAGCAGGTGCTCCACGTCCGCGAGGTGCAGGCCCGAGGTGGGTTCGTCGAGCACGTAGACGCCCCCGTCGGACCCCATCTGGATCGCGAGCTTCAGCCGCTGCCGCTCGCCGCCCGAGAGCGTCGTGAGCGGCTGTCCGATGCGCAGGTACCCGAGTCCCACGTCGGCCAGCCTGCCGAGCACCGCCCGGGCCGCCGGGGTCCGTGCCTCGCCGGAGCCGAAGAACGCGAGCGCCTCGTCCACCGGCATCGCGAGCACCTCGCTGATGTCCCTGCCCGCGAGCCGGTACTCGAGCACGGACGCGTCGAACCGCCGGCCCTCGCACTCCTCGCAGACGGACTCGACCGTCTCCAGGAAGCCGAGCTCCGTGTAGATGACGCCGTTGCCGTTGCAGTTCGGGCAGGCGCCCTCGGAGTTCGCGCTGAAGAGGGCCGCCTTCACCCCGTTGGCACGCGCGAACGCCGTCCGGATCGGGTCCAGGAGCCCGGTGTAGGTCGCCGGGTTGCTGCGCCGCGAGCCCTTGATCGGCGCCTGGTCGATGGAGACGACTCCCGCCTCGCCGGCGAGCGAGCCATGGATCAGCGAGCTCTTGCCCGATCCGGCCACGCCGGTGACCACGACCAGCACGCCGAGCGGGATGTCCACGCTGACGTCCCGGAGGTTGTGCTGGTTCGCGTGGCGGATCTCCAGCCGGCCGGTCGGCGCGCGGGTCTCCGGCTTGAGCGTCGCTCGGTCCCCGAGATGGCGTCCGGTCAGCGTGTCGCTGGCGCGAAGGCCATCCACGGTCCCTTCGAAGCACACGGTGCCACCCGCCGAGCCCGCCCCCGGGCCCAGGTCCACCACGTGATCGGCGATCCCGATCACCTCGGGCTCGTGCTCGACGACGAGCACGGTGTTGCCCTTGTCCCGCAGCCGGAGGAGCAGCCGGTTCATCCGGGCCACGTCGTGGGGGTGGAGCCCCGTCGTCGGCTCGTCGAAGACGTACGTGACGTCGGTGAGCGACGACCCGAGGTGCCGGATCATCCGCGTCCGCTGCGCCTCGCCGCCCGAGAGGGTGCCCGACGACCGGTCGAGCGAGAGATAGCCGAGTCCGATCTCCACGAAGGAGTCGAACGTGTGCTGGAGTGCCGCGAGCAGGGGCGCCACGGAGGGCTCGTCGATCTCACGGACCCACTCGGCCAGGTCGGTGATCTGCATCGCGCAGGCGTCGGCGACGTTCACGCCCGCGATCCGCGACGAGCGGGCGCCCTCGTTGAGCCTGGTGCCGCCGCAGTCGGGGCAGGCGGTGAAGGTGGCGACCCGCCCGACGAACGCCCGGATGTGCGGCTGCAGCGCCTCCACGTCCTTCGACAGCATCGACTGCCGGATCCGCGGCACCAGGCCCTCGTAGGTCATGTTGATCCCGCCGATCTTCATCCGGATCGGCTCGTGGAAGAGGAGGTCCCGGAGCTCCTTCTCCGTGTAGCCGCGGAGCGGCTTGTCCGGGTCCACCAGGCCGGAGGCGGCATACAGGCGGTGGCTCCAGCCGCCCGGGGCGTACCCGGGGACCTTCAGCGCGCCCTCGGCGAGCGACTTCGTGTCGTCGTACAGCTCCCCGAGGTCGATGTCGGTGACGCTTCCCAGGCCCTCGCAGCGCGGGCACATCCCACCGATGACGGTGAAGGTCCTGCGCTCGGCCTTCTTCTCGCCGCGCTCGACGGTGATCGAGCCGGCCCCCCGGACCGACGGGATGTTGAACGCGAACGCCTTCGGGGTGCCGATGTGCGGCTGCCCGAGACGGCTGAAGAGGATCCGGAGCATCGCGTTCGCGTCGGTGGCCGTGCCGACCGTTGAGCGAGGGTTGCCGCCCATCCGCTCCTGGTCCACGGTGATCACGGTGGTGAGGCCGTCGAGGACGTCGACATCCGGCCGCGCCAGCGTCGGCATGAAGCCCTGGACGAAGGCGGGGTAGGTCTCGTCGATGAGGCGCTGGGATTCGGCGGCGATCGTGGCGAAGACGAGCGAGCTCTTGCCGGAGCCCGAGATGCCCGTGAAGACCGTCAGGCGCCGCTTGGGGATGTCGACGTCGATGTCGCGCAGGTTGTTCTCGCGGGCGCCGCGGACCCGGATCACGTCGTGGCTGTCGGCAGGGAGCATCGGGCCAGTGTAGACGCGCGCGGGGTGGGCGCCGGGTGGTCGGCGGGTGCCGCGCGGCGGCGCGCGGCTCAGGTGAGGTGGTGCTCGACCGCCCAGAGCGCCACCTGCGTCCGGCTCGCGAGCCCGAGCTTGCCGAGGATGTTGCTCACGTACGTCCGCGCCGTGCGCTCCGTGATGAAGAGCTCGGCAGCGATCTCCTTGTTGCTCATCCCGCGGCCCAGGAGGCGGACGACGTCGCGCTCGCGCTCGGTCAGCTGCTCCAGCCCGTCGCCGTCGTCCTTCGGTCGCCGGATCCGCGCCGCGAGCAGCCGCGCCACCGCCGGGTCGAGGGGCATGTTGCCCTCGTGGGCGCTCCGGATCGCCGCCGCGACCTCGTCGGCGCTCGCGTCCTTCAGCAGGTAGCCGGCCGCACCGGCCTCCAGCGCCGCGGTGACCTTCTCCTCCTCGATGAAGCTCGTCATCGCCACGACCTCGGTCTCCGGGAGCTCCTCGCGGAAGCGGGCGATCGCCGTGATCCCGTCCATCCGGGGCATGAGGAGGTCCATGAGCACGACGTCGGGCTCGACCCGGCGCGCGACGGCGAGCGCCTCGCTCCCGTCGCCGGCCTCGCCGACGATCTCGACGTCCGGGAGGAGCTCGAGGAAGGCGCGCAGGCCCGTGCGGACGACCGCGTGATCGTC
Organism: Chloroflexota bacterium; assembly: GCA_025454515.1. Classification (GTDB taxonomy): domain Bacteria; phylum Chloroflexota; class Limnocylindria; order Limnocylindrales; family CSP1-4; genus CAIYQJ01. The sequence goes on along the minus strand of JALOOH010000110.1, from coordinate 4,871 downwards.
GACGAGCAGGACGCGGATCCGGGTGGGGGAGTGCTCGGTCATGGCCCCTCGCACGGTCGCGGTGGCGGGATCCGGGGACGGAACCACGTCCGCGCCGACCGTCATCGGACGGACCCGCGGATTCTAGCATCGGGCCCTTCGGTCGCCGCCCGGACGGGGACGGGCGCGAGGCCGTGGATGCTGTCCACGAGGTCCGCGCATCCCACCGTCGGCGAGACGACCGACACCTGCGCGTCCGCGCCGAACGCGCGCTCCAGGGCGCCGGACCACGCGAGGACCACGACGCGGAGGTCGGGCAGGGCCGCGCGGAGGCGCTCGATGAGGGCGATGCCGTCGGCCACCTCCGGCAGCCGGGGGTCGATGACGATCGCGTCGGGCCGGGTGGACGCCGACAGCTCGACCGCAGCCCCCGGGTGCGAGGCGCTGCCCGCGAGCTCGACGCTCGCGTCGCACGCGAGGAGGCCCGTGAGGCCGTCGCGCACCCGGCGGTCGGCGTCCACGACGATGACGCGAGGGCGTCGCGTGCGTGCGGGCTGGTCGGGCTGTGCGCTCACGGGACGAGCGTGACCGATCGTCCCGGCCCGCGCCACGGGCGGGCGACGATCGCCCGCCATCGTCATCTGACGATGGGCTGCGGGTCACCCGTCGGACAGGGGCACCGCCACGACCACCCGCGTCCCCCGGCGCCGCGGCTCCACGGAGAGGGTGCCGCCGACCCGTTCCGCCCGCGCCCGCATCCCCGTGAGGCCGAGGTGCCCGTCCGCGACGGCGTCGGGGTCGAACCCGACGCCGTCGTCCTCCACGACGAGGCGTGCACCGGCCCGCGTCCGGCGGAGCTCGATGCGCACGGAGCGGGCCGACGCGTGCTTGACCGTGTTGTGGAGGGCCTCCTGCGCGATCCGGTACAGGGCGTCCTCCACCGGCAGCGGGAACCGCCCGAGGTCGTCGTCGGCGTCGAGGACCACGGGCAGCCCGATCCGACCCTCGACGGCGGCGACGTGCGTGCGGAGCGCGCGCACGAGGCCGTCCTCGGCGAGGCTGCCGGGACGGAGCTCGAAGATGAGCGACCGGATCTCGGCGAGGGCATCGCGCTGGAGGTCGGCGAGCGTGCGGAGGCGCTCGCGGGCACGCGGCGGATCCTCGCCCATGAGGACCTCGATGCTCCGGATCACCAGCCCCATCGAGAAGAGGGCCTGGGTGACCGAGTCGTGCAGCTCCCGCGCGAGGTGGGTGCGCTCCTCGGCGGCGGCGAGCTCGCCCGCCTGGCGCACGAGCTCCCGCTCGAGCCGGTCGTGCTCGCTCAGGTCGCGCACCGCCCCGTGGGCCCCGGCGAAGACCCCGCCCTCGAAGATCGGCACGGCGGACGTCTCGGTCCGGAAGCTGGACCCATCGGCGCGGAGGAGGCGGAACTCCAGGCGCAGCACGCGGCCCGTGTCGGAGGCGAGCTGCACCCATGCCTCCGTCGCCACCGGGAGCGACTCCTCGGCGACGATCGAGGACCAGTGGCTGCCGACCAGCTCCTCGAGCGGCCGCCCGAAGACGGCCTCCGCGGTGGCGCTCCAGAAGGTGAACCGCCCATCGGCGGCGGCACGCCAGATCGCGTCGGGCGAGGCCTGGACGAGGTGGCGGTAGCTGGCCTCCGATTCGCGCAGCTCCCGCTGGAGGCGCGCCCGCTCGGAGATGTCGCGGGCGGAGCCGTGCATCCCCACGAAGACGCCGTCGCGCCCGATGGACGATGCCGTGACCTCGTAGGGATGGCGCGTGCCGTCCTTCGCGATGAGGTCCAGGTCGGCCGAGAGCGTGGAGCCCGGGTTCGCTGCGAGCTCCGCCCAGCGCGAGCCGCCGGTCTGGCGCGACCCCTCGTCGACGAGGAAGGAGAAATGGCGCCCGACGATCTCGGACGGGGACCACCCGAGCAGCCGCTCGAGGGACTCGCTCACGTACGTGAAGATGCCGTCCGCGTCCGCCTGGTAGACGACGTCCGGCGAGTGCTCGACCAGGAGCCGGTAGAGCGCCTCGGACGCACGGAGCCGCTCGTAGAGGAGCGAGTTGGACAGCGCGATCGCGGCGTGGTCGGCGAGGCCCTGCAGGCGCTCCAGGTCCGCCTCGCTGAAATCGTGCGGTCGGCGATACGAGACGGCGAGCGTGCCGATGACCTCGCCGCCGGGCGCGCGGAGCGGGGCGGCCGCCATCCCGCGGAGCCCGAGCCGTCGCGCGACCGCGTTGTCGTCCGGGTCGTGCGGGATCCGCGGGTCGCCGTCGTAGTCGTGCGTCCAGACGAGGGTGTCCTGCCCGGCGGCGAGGCCGTTGATCCCCTCGCCGATCGGGAACTCCTGCGTGCGGAGCCAGGCCGACGTCCGCTCCGTCATGTCGCCGGCCACGACCACGGGCACGACGGCCGTCCGCGCCTCGTTCATCCGCGTGAGGTGCGCGCCATCCGAGCCGAGGAGCCGACGAGCCTCGTCCACGACCCGCGCGAGGACGTGCGCCGGGTCGGCCAGGGCCGCGATCCGCGCGGCGATCTCGCGGACGGAGCGCTCCGTCTCCACGCTGCGTCGCAGGGCCGCCCGGGACGCCTCCAGGTCCTCGATGAGCCGCGCGTTCGTCACCGCGATGCCGGCCTGGTCGGCGAGGGCGGCCGCCAGGTCCATCGCGTCGCCATCGAACGCGGCGGGCCTGCGTGCGTAGACCTCGAGGGCGCCGAGTGGGCGCCCCTCGCCGACGATGGGGGCCGCGAGCATCGCGCGGATCCCGGCGTTCGCGATGAAGGCGTCGGCGCTGGGCGTGTGCGCGAAGGACGGGTCGGCCGCGTAGTCGTCGGTCACGACCACGCGGCGTCGCGCGACCGCCCGGCCGGAGAGCCCCTCGCCGACGGCGATCTTCTGGGTCCGGAGCCAGGAGGCATCCGAGAAGCCGTCCATCCCCGAGTCGACGGCCCAGCCGAGCGTCCCCGATCCCTCGTCGACGAGGTCGATGAGGGCGCCGTCCGCCCCGAGCACCCGGACCGCGGCGTCCACGGTGGACTTCAGGACCGTCCCCACGTCGCCGGCGGCGAGGATCTGCGACGCGAGCTGGCGGATCGCCCGCTCCGCCTCCGCGCGGTGCGCGAGCTCCTCGCGGGAACGCGCGAGCTGCTCGACGAGGCGGCTGTTGGCGATCGCGATCGCGGCCTGCGTGGCGAGGGCGGCGAGGACCTCCCCGTCCTCGGCGCCGAACGCATCGCGGCGGCGGGAGACGACGGACAGGGCGCCGAGGGGCCCGGCGTCGGAGACGAGCGGCGTGGAGAGGACCGACCGGACCCCGGTCTCCTTCGCGTACCGGACGGCGGCGTGCCGCTTCGACAGCCGCGTCTCGCCCAGGAAGTCGCCGGTGAAGACGGGCCGGCCCTCGAGGACGGCCCGCCCGGCGATCCCCTCGCCGAGGCGGAGCCCACCGGTGCCGAAGTGGGCGCGGTCCGCCTCGGCCACGGACCCCGCCGCGTAGCCCCAGACGAGGAGCTCATGTTCCTCGTCGTAGAGGTCGATCCGCGCCCCGTCGGCGTCGAGGAGGCGCACGCACTCGTCCACGATGCGCTGGAGGATCTCCTCCGGGCCGGCGATGACCGACACGCGGGCGGCGATCTCGCGCAGCGCGTGCTCCCGGTCCACGCGCAGGGCGAGCTCCGCGCGGGAGGAGCGCAGCTCGCCGAGCCGCCGCGTGGTCCCCAGCGCCGTCGCGGCGAGCGTCGCGAGCGCCTCGAGCAGCTCGAGCTCGGCTGGCCCGGCCGCATCGGGGTGCGGCGACATGACCCCCAGCACGCCGAGGAGCCGGCCCTCGCTGAGCAGAGGCGCCGCGGCCACCGTCCGGAACCCGTCGCGGCGCACGAGGCCGTCGGGGATCGGATGGTGGACGAAGGACGGGTCGGTGAGGTAGTCGCCCGTCGCGACCGCCCGACCTTCCCGCACCGCCAGCCCCCAGATCCCGGGCATCGGGTCCGGGCCGTCGCGGTTCTCGAAGTTGGTCGGATCGTGCGTCGCCGACGCGGCCTCGGCGGGAGCCACCCACGACCACCGGCCGTCGATCGGCTCGACGAGGTCCACGGACGCGACGGCCGCCCCGAGGAGCCGGCGGGTGGCCTCCACGATCTCCGCGAGCGTCTCGGCCGGGTCCGGGAGGACCGCGATGCGGGCGGCGAGCTGGCGCAGCGTCCGCTCGACCTCCGTCCGTCGCGCCGCCTCCTCGCGCTCGCGCGCCAGCTCCGCGATCAGGCGGCGGTTGTGGATCGACGACGCGGCGTGGCCGGCAAGCGCCCGGAGGAGCGCGGAGTGCGCCTCGTCGAAGCGACTCGGGCGGGCGCGGTAGACGGCGAGCGCACCGAGGTCATGCCCCTCGACGGCCATCGGCGCCGCGATCATCGCGCGGATCCCGAGCTCGGCCACCACGCGGTCCGCGCCGGTCGTGTGCCGGAACGCCGGGTCGCGCTCGTAGTCGTCGGTCGCCACGACCCGCCTGCCGGCGATCGCCGCGCCGAGGAGTCCCTGCCCGGGCTCCAGGTGGAGGTCGCGGATCCACGCGCGCCCCGCCGCCTCGCGGGTGACCCCGGCGTCCTCGGCGAAGCGCAGCCCGCCGTCCGAGGGGTCCACGAGGTAGATGAACCCACCGTCGGCGCCGAGCAGCCGTGTCGCCTCCTCCACGGCGTCGCGGAGGATCGACCCCACGGTGGGATCGAGGGGCTCGGTCGGGCGTCCGTCGCGGTCGTTCGGCTCCACGGGACGCCGAGCATACGCGTCCCGCGCCCGGTGCACGATCGGCGGGAGGCGGGCCGGGCCATCGTCATCCGTCCATGGGCGCGTCCATCGCGCGCGTCCATCGCGCGCGTCCATCGCGCGCCC
>JALOOH010000010.1 GCA_025454515.1 Chloroflexota bacterium | reverse complement strand
GTCGGCCAGGCGGCGCGCCTTGCCGATGAGCTCGAGCGAGACCGAGCGGACGCCGTCGCCCTCGCGCTCCGCCACGACCCAGAACTCGCCGCGGTACGACGGCTCCTTCCCGTCGAGGACGTAGTCCTCGCCGGCGTCGAGCTCCGCGCCGGGCGCGGCGGACTGGTACCGCGCCGCGATCCTCCCGATGAGGGTGGCCGGGTCGCTGACGTACTCGACGGTCTTGGGGCGGTCCTCCGACGGCGAGAACAGGCGGTAGACCTGCGTCCACGATCCCTTGAGGCCGATGCGCGCCGGATCGGCGCCCACCGACTTCGCATCCCACTCGTGGATCGGCGCCGTGCGCGCCGCACGAGCGGCGGCGAATGACCGGTACAGGGGCTCCGTGCAGGCCGTGACGGTGATGAGCACGGGCCAGCGCAGCGGCCGGACGTCCTCGATCCCCTCCGACGCGATCCGCCGGATGACGACCTCGGGCGTGACCTCCAGGCCCTTCGCATACGCGATGTGGTCGATGTCCAGGTCCTCGGCGATCTCCGGGGGGACCTGCGCGGTGTCGCCGTCCACCGACTGCATGCCGCAGACGATCACGTAGTCGCGGCGACCGTCGAGCAGCTCGCGCTCGATGCGGCGGATCGCCATCGCGAGCGAGTAGGCGGTCGCCGCGGTGTCGGCGCCCGCGAACGCGTTGTCGGTCAGGAGCACCGCCTCGCCGGGGACCCGCGACAGGCAGTCCACCAGGACCTCCCGCGCCATCGGCGGGCCCATCGTGAGGAAGATGGTCCGGCCGGCGGGGTCGGCCTCCGCGAGGCGCTCCGCGAATGTCAGGGCATGCAGGTCGAGCGGGTTGAGGATGCTGTCGAGCATCCCGCGCCGAAGCGTCCCCTTCTCCCTGTCCCACGCCTCCTCGGGGATGTTCGAGACGTCCGGTACCTGCTTGACGAGCACGATGCGGTCCATGTGTCGAGCATACCGATGCCCCCGGCCCGCCCCGGCGAGTCCTTTGTCACCGGCTCGGCTGCCAATGGTCCGGTCCAATCCGTGCGCCTTGCCGGCCCCGGGAGCCGACCCGCTCTTCGGCGACGACGGTGAGGCGCGCGACCTCCTCGGGCGCGAGGTCGAGGTCCGCGGCCGCGGCGTTCTCCTCCAGCTGTGCGAGGGTCCGCGCGCCCGGGATCGCGACCGTGGCGGGGTGCGCGAGCAGCCACGCGAGCGCGACCTGGGCGAGGGTGGCCCCGTGGGCGGCGGCGATGTCGTGGAGCGCCTCACGCAGCGGCGCGATCCGCCCGTCGCCGGCAGCCCGGAACCGGGGGTCGCGCGAGCGGAACCCGCCCTGCGGCGCCTCTGGGGCGGACGCGCCGTCGCGGGCGAGGATGCCCTGGGCGAGCGGCGAATAGGCGACGACGAGACGGCCGCTCGCGGCCGCGTGCGGGACGAGGTCGCGAAGTGGGCCGGGGCTCTCCAGGCTGAAGCGGACCTGGTTCGCGACCACGGGCGCCCGGAGCGCGCGCTCCGCGGCACGCCATGCCGCGAGGGAGTGGTTGCTGACGCCCACGCGGCGCACATGGCCGGCGGCCAGGAGCGGACGGACCGACTGCATCGTCCGCCGCGGCGACACGAACGGGTTGGGCCAGTGGGCGTAGTACAGGTCGATCGCGTCCACGCCGAGGCGCCGTCTGCTGCGGCCCGCCTGCCAGGCGACGATGGGTTCGGCCGGCGCGATCGGCATGAACTTCGTCGCGATCACGAGGCCGTCGCGATCGTCCGGCGGGAGCGGCTCGAGCGCGTCGCGGATGATCCGCTCCGAACGGCCGGGCCCGTATGCCTCCGCCGTGTCGATCATCGTGATGCCGAGCTCGATCGCCCGCAGGACGAGCGCCGGCGCCGTCTCCCGCGCGTACGTCTCGCCGTATCCCCACTCGCGGGATCCGAACTGCCACGCGCCCAGGCCGATGCGCGAGACGCGCATCCCGTCGATCTCCACGTACCGCATGGCAGGAGAGTCTATGGGGCCGCGCGGCGAGGCATCGGAGACCGCCCCGGCGGACGCCCCGCGGACGGCGGTGCGCCGTCATGCGAACCGGGCGATGCCCGGGGCACGAACGAGGCGCACCGTGGCGATCGCGGCGCGATCCGCGCCGAGCGTGCATCCTTCTCCGCGCGAGCGGTGCCCACGGGCACCGCCCAGGACCCGGCCGCGGCCGGACATCGCTGGAGCAGACGCCCGCGACCCGCACGGGACGCGCGGCACAAGGGGAGGTCACCGATGACCCATCGAACGTTGGCGGGCTCGCGGATCGCGGGCATCGCCACGGCAGCGGCGCTCGCTGTCGCCGTCGTGGCCAGCGGCACGGTCCTCGCCGCCGGGGGCGGGGTCCAGTCCGCTGCGGGCGGGCTCACGGTGGCGTGGCCCGCGACGGGCGGCGAGGCGATCCCGTCGTCGACCGCCAAGAACGGCGGGAACGGGACGTGGACGCAACTCAACGGCCCGCAGTTCACGGAGACCCAGATCGGAGCGCTCGAAGAGGGTCAGAAGCTGCGCCTCGAGCTCCCCGAGAACTTCGAGTGGAACACCGCGAACAAGACGCCGGCGAGCATCACCGGCTGCGACATGATGTCATCGGCGATCTCCTACCCCACCTCGCGCACCGCGTCGATCACGATCCTCCTGCGCGGGATCGCTCTCGGCAGCATCTGCTCCATCGACTTCGGGCGGATCCTCCAGGTGCGGCCCGTGAGCTCGAACGCGCTCGCGGGCACGGGAGGGACGATCTTCGCCTCGATCGTCGATCCCGAGTTCCCGCTTCCGCTCGTGGTCCCCGGCAACGCCGGCACGATCAGGATGATCGCGAGCGCGCCGCCGCCGGTCACGAACCCGACGATCACGCCCGCGACGGGCGGCGCGTCGATCCCCTCGAGCACCGCGCGCGTCGGCGGCAGCGGCGCGTGGACCCAGCTGACCGGCCCGGTGATCCAGGAGTCGGCGATCGACCAGATCCCGGCCGGCACCGCCATCACGCTGACGCTCCCGGCGAACTTCGAGTGGAACACCGCGGCGGTGAACCCCCCGGTCGTCACGAACTGCGACCGGACGGCGCAGGTCACGACGTACCCGTCGCTCACGGTCCTCTCGGTGACGCTCCAGAAGAAGGCCGGAGCGACCGTGATGGCGCTCTGCCGCATCGACTTCGCCACGCTCCTCCAGGTGCGGCCGGTGAACGCGAACGCGACCGGATCGGCAGGCAACATCGCGGCCGCGCTCGTGAGCCCGACGCTCGGGACCAGGTCGATCGGCAACGCCGGCTTCCTCGCGATGGTCACGGCCACCCCGCCGCCGGTCTCTCTCACGCTCTCGGTCTATGCGCCGACGATGAACAACGGCGCGATCCTCTGGGGCGAGTACGTCGACCTCACGACGACCGCGACCGCCGGCACGGCGTTCCAGCTCCAGGTCACGGTCGACGACCCGGCCGCGACCGCGAGCCCCGTCTGGGAGACCCTCAAGGACTCCGTCGGCAACATCCTCACGTTCACGACCGCCGCCGACGGCAAGTACACCTACCGCTACACCCCGGTCCGCAACTACTGGTACCGCGCGGTGTCCGGGAGCTCCTACAGCCAGACCCCGAACCCCCGCGTCACGGTCCGCCAGACGATCGCGATCCGCCCCGAGAACTCGGGGACGAAGAGCGTCTCCGCCGGCACGAAGGTCACCTTCACCGCCACGGTCCGCCCCTCCCGCCCCGAGCTCGAGAAGGCGAAGGTCCTCTTCCAGCTCTACAAGAAGAGCGGCTCCTCCTGGGTCCTCTCCAAGAGCGCCACGCTCGTGATCGACGACGACGGGGTCGCGTCCTGGACGGTCACCTTCTCCTCGGGGAGCTGGTACGTCCGGGCGCAGGCCCAGCCCACCCCGGTGAACGCGAACAGCTTCTGGTCGCCCAACCAGTACTACTCCGCCAGCTGAGCGCCGGCTGAGCGGCGACCGCGGGACGCGGACCCCCGCCACCCTGGGGCCGCGTCCCGCAGCCCTCGTGTGCCATCATCCCCGCTGACACGTTGCCCGGACGCGACCGCGAGAGGGGTGTCGTCCCGGTTCGAGGGAGGGACCGATGATCCGCCGCATCGTCGACTTCTACCGGCTGCAGATCCACGTCATGCGGACGTGGCGGCCGAGCGGCGGCTCCCGATTCAGGCGGATCCTCGTGACGCTCGTCATGAGCGTCGTCGCCTTCGCGCTCGCGGTCATGCTGACGCCCGGGATCACGATCCAGGGGGACTACGGCTTCTGGACGACCTCCATCGTCGCGGCGGTCTTCCTGGGCATCCTCAACGTGGCGGTGCGCCCGCTGTTCATCGCACTGTTCGCGAGCGTCTCCGTGATCGCGGTGTTCGCGGCGACACTCGTATTCCAGATCGCGTCGTTCTTCGTCCTGCCCTTCTTCGTGAGCGGCCTGCAGGTGGGCGGCCTCGTCGCGGCGCTCATCGGGTCGCTCATCTACGCGTTCGTCCTCACGATCCTCACCGCCATCTTCTCGGTGAGCCAGGACGATTCCTACTGGTCGCTCCTCGTGCAGCAGCTCGCCAGCAGGGACCCGAACGTCGTGCGGACGGACCAGCCCGGCCTCGTCGTCATCCAGGTCGACGGCCTCCCGCACGACGTCCTCTCCCGCCAGGTCCGCGCGGGCCGGGTGCCGCACATGTCCCGATGGCTGCGGTCGGAGAAGTACCGCCTCTCGATGTGGGACGCGCTGCTCCCCCCGACGACCCCTGCGAGCCAGGCGGGCATCCTCCACGGCAACAACGACGGCATCCCCGCCTTCCGGTGGTACGAGAAGGACAGTGGGAAGATCATGGTCGCGAACCACCCCGACGACGCGCTCGTCATCGGGCAGCGCATCAGCGATGGCGAGGGCCTGCTGTCGAACGGCGGCGCGAGCGTGGGGAACCTCTTCTCCGGCGATGCGGCGCGCTCGTACATGACGATGGCCACCATCAAGGACAAGAGCCAGGGGCTCGGCAAGAGCCAGACCTTCTTCTCCTTCTTCGCGAGCCCCACGAACTACCTGCACACGCTCGTGCTGTTCGTGGCCGAGATCGGCAAGGAGTACGTGCAGGCGCGGCGCCAGGAGCGGGCGGGCATCGTCCCGCGGATGCATCGCGGGATGCCGTACCCCGTGGCACGCGCCGCGACGAACGTGGCCCTGCGCAACCTCTCCACGGCGCTCGTCATCGAGGAGATGTACCGCGGCGCCTCCACGATCTACGTGGACTACACCGACTACGACGAGATCGCCCACCACAGCGGACCGGAGCGTCCGGAGAGCCTCGACGCGCTCGACGGCGTGGACCAGGCCCTCGCGACGCTCGAGAAGGCGTCGGCCCAGGCACCGCGGCCGTATCGGTTCGTGGTCGTCTCCGACCACGGCCAGAGCCTGGGCGCCACGTTCCTGCAGCGCTACGGCAAGACGCTGGGCGACGTCATCCGCGAGCTGATGGGCGGCGAGGCCCAGGTGGCGGAGGCGGTGGCCCGCGTCGAGGAGTGGGGCCAGACGAACGCGTTCCTCTCCGAGGTCACGCAGGTGAAGGGCGTCTCCGGCCGGCTGGCGCGGACCGCCCTGCGCAATCGGACCGAGAACGGCGTCGTGGAGCTCGGGCCCACGAAGGCGGCGGCGGACCGCGACGAGGCGATCGAGGCGGCGAAGCCCGAGGACCGTCCGGACATGATCTGGATGGCGTCGGGGAACCTGGGGCTCGTGTTCTTCCCGCCGATGCCGGGGCGCGCGACCGTCGAGCAGATCGCCGCCGCCTACCCCGGGATGGTGGAGGCGCTCGCGAACCATCCGGGCGTCGGGGCGATGCTCATCCGCTCCGCGGAGCACGGGGCGATCGTCGTCGGGCGCGACGGGATCCACTACCTCGACGAGGAGCGGATCGAGGGGACCGACCCGGTCGCGCAGTTCGGCGGCAAGGCCCGTGAGGCCTTCCTGCGGCTCGACGGCATGCAGCACTGCCCGGACATCTCCGTGGTCAGCATGTACGACCCGGAGTTCGACGAGATCGCGGCGTTCGAGGAGCTGATCGGCGCCCACGGCGGCCTCGGCGGGCCCCAGGTCCGGCCGATCCTCATGTACCCCGCCGAGTGGGAGCTCGACGAGGAGATCGTCGGCGCCGAGGCGGTCTACCGGCAGATCCGACGGTGGGCGGAGCGCGAGCTCGGCCTGCGGTTCGGGCCGGACGGGAGCGCGGCGCCCCTGCCGAAGCCCGAGCGCAAGCCCGCGAAGGAAGCGCCAGCCGCCTGACGAGGCCGGCGGGGCGCGGCGGGTGGCCCCACCACGCCGGTCGGCACATCTCCCGCGTCCCCGGAGCCATCACCGCGGCGGCCGGCGCCCGCGCGGTCCGTGCGGCGTCGTCGCCCCGGGGCCCGGACGGTCAGCGCCGGAAGGACCGCCGGATCACGACGGATCGGGGACCGTCCGTCCGCGCCTCCGCGAGGCCCGAACGCTCGAGGACGACGCGGCCGCGCGTGCCGCGGTCGTCCGACAGGTCAAGGGAGCCGTGGCCGCGGACGAGCGTGCCGCCGAGCCGGGGCGCGAGTTCGGCGGTGACGACGCCGACCGCGCTCGCCGCCCAGGCGGCGAGAGGGTCCGCCGTGCGGAGGGTGAAGCGCGACGGGGCCGGCATGCCCAGCCCGCGGATGCCCACCGTCGTGCCGACGATCTCCTCCCGGCCCTCGAACCGGCCGATGCCGGGGACCTCCGCGTCCACGGCGAGCCGGAGCCGCGAGCCGGGACCGCGCCGTTCGAGGCGGGCGACGAGGCGTGCGCTCGTCTCCGGGTCCACCTCCTCGAGCGAGGTGCCCGTCGGATCGAACGTGGGCTGGCGGTAGCCCTGACCGAACGAGGCGGCGGCCGCGATGCAGTAGATGCCGAAGACGGCGAGGGCGCGGGCGACGTCCGGCTCGCCATGGGCCGGGAGCAGCGCCGGCAGCTCGGCGAGGAGCCGGGTCTTGGCTGTGCGCCGGGCGAGGTACCGCACGAGCGAGACGCCGTGGGTCTCGTACGCCGCCCGTGCGTCGCCGGCGGGCGCGTACCCGGCGTCGAGGATCGGATCGGCCTCGGCCATGGCGTCCCTCCAGGACTGGCTGCGGGAGGCGAGGCCGGCGCGCGCCGGGCGGCCCTCGACCGCCATCTTGCCACCGCATCTACACGGGCAGGACCGTCTCGCCGCGCATCAGGAACCGGTCCACGCCGCGCGCGGCCGTCCGCCCCTCGCGGATCGCCCAGACGACGAGCGACTGGCCGCGCACGCAGTCACCCGCGGCGAAGACGCCCGGGACCGACGTCATCCTGTCCGCGCCGGCACGGACGCAGCCGCGTCCGTCCAGCTCGCACCCGAAGGCCCGCGGCAGCGCCGGCTCCGGCCCCGTGAAGCCGAGCGCGAGCAGGACCAGGTCGGCCGGCACCGTCTCGACCGTCCCGGGGACCTCCCGCGCCTCCGCCCGGCCCTCCGGGCCGGCGACCCACTCGACGCTCGCGACCTCGACGGCGGTCACGTGCTCGTTGCGCCCCACGAACCGGCGGGTCGTCGTCTCGTAGCGCCGCGGGTCCGCGCCCCACAGCGCCCGGGCCTCCTCCTGCCCGTAGTCGAGCCGATGGACCTTCGGCCACTCGGGCCATGGGTTGTCCGGTGCCCGCGCGTCGGGCGGGCGCGCGAGGATCTCGAGCTGCCGGACGCTCCGGGCTCCCTGGCGGATCGCGGTCCCGACGCAGTCGGTGCCCGTGTCGCCGCCGCCGATCACCACGACGTCATTTCCAGCCGCGTCGATGGGCGCCTCGGCAGCGGCGCCGCCGTCGAGGAGCCGGCGGGTGTTTCCGCGCAGGAAGCTCATCGCGAGGTGGATCCCGCCAAGATCGCGACCGGGCGCCGGGAGGTCCCGCGCGACGGTCGCGCCGGTCGCGAGGACGACGGCATCGAAGCCGGCGAGCAACTCTTCGGCCGGCAGGTCCACGCCGACCGTCACGCCGACCTCGAACCGCACGCCCTCCGCCTCCATGAGACGGACGCGACGCGCGACGACGCCCTTGTCGAGCTTCATCGCCGGGATGCCGTACATGAGAAGCCCGCCGACCCTGCCGGCCCGCTCGAAGACCGTGACGAGATGGCCCGCCCGATTGAGCTGGTCGGCGGCCGCCAGCCCCGCCGGGCCGCTGCCCACGACCGCGGCCGTGAACCCGGTCCGCGCGAGGGGCGGCGCCGGAACGATCCACCCGCTGTCCCACGCGCGGTCCGCGATCTCCTGCTCGATCGTCCGGATCGCGACCGGGTCGCCGTTCAGGCCCACGGTGCACGAGCCCTCGCACGGCGCCGGGCAGACGCGGCCGGTGAACTCCGGGAAGTTGTCGGTCCGGTGCAGACGGATGGCGGCCTCGCGCCACTGGCCGCGGTACACGAGGTCGTTCCACTCCGGCACGAGGTTGTTGAGCGGACACCCCGCGGCCATGCCGGAGATCTGCGCCCCCGTGTGGCAGTACGGGACGCCGCAGTCCATGCACCGCGCCGCCTGCTCGCCGAGGACCGCATCCGGCAGTCGCGGATGGGCGTCGCTCCAGTCCCGGATGCGCTCCAGCGGCGGGCGCGCGGCTGCCGCACGGCGCCCGAACTCGAGGAAGCCGGTCGGCCGGCCCATCAGGCGCCGCCGGCCCGCGCGAGGTCGCCCGCGTTCTCCTCGAAGGCCGCCATCTCCGCCTCAGCGGGCGGGAGGCCGGCCGCGCGCATCCGCGCCTGCGCATCGAGGACGCGGCGGTAGTCGTGCGGGATGACGCGGACGAACCGCCCGAGCGCGGCGTCGCCGTCCGCGAGGATCGCGGCAGCGCGGTCGCTGCCCGTCAGGTCGCGGTGCCGGCGGAGCAGTGCGACCACCTCGGCGATCTCCTCCGGGCCGGCCTCGACGAGCGGCTCGAGACCGACCATCTCGGTGTTACAGCGCCCTGCGAAGGCCCGGTCGTCGTCGTAGACCCAGGCGATCCCCCCGGACATCCCGGCGGCGAAGTTGCGGCCGGTCGGCCCCAGGACCAGGACCCTGCCGCCCGTCATGTACTCGCAGCCGTGGTCCCCCACTCCCTCCACGACCGCGACCGATCCGGAGTTGCGGACCGCGAAGCGCTCGCCGGCGATCCCGCGAAGGAACGCCTCGCCGCCCGTCGCGCCGTACAGGGCCACGTTCCCGGCGATGACGTTCTCCTGGGCGACGAAGGGCGCCTCGTCGGGCGGCCGGACCACGATGCGCCCCCCGGACAGCCCCTTGCCCACGTAGTCGTTCGCGTCACCCTCGATCTCGAGCGTGACGCCCGGCGGCAGGAACGCGCCGAAGCTCTGGCCCGCGGAGCCGGTGAACGTGAGGCGGATCGTGTCGTCCGGCAGCCCCTCCGCGCCCCAGCGGCGGGTCACCTCCGATCCCAGGAGCGTGCCGACGACGCGGTTCACGTTCCGGATCGGGAGGCGCGCGCGGACCGGCAGGCCCTCGGCGAGCGCTGGCGCACAGAGCGCCAGCAGGGTGGTGGCGTCGAGCGACGCCTCCACTCCGTGCTCCTGGGGGATCGTGTGCGAGCGGCCGTACGACGCGGGGACGTCCGGCTGGGCGAGGACGCGCGAGAGGTCCACGTGGCGCGCCTTCCAGTGGTCGAACGCGGGCCGGGCCTCCAGGCGGTCCGACCGCCCGACCATCTCGTCGATCGTCCGGAAGCCCATGCGCGCCATGTGCTCGCGGACCTCCTGCGCGACGAAGCGCATGAAGGCCACGACGTGCTCGGGGTCGCCGGTGAACCGGCGCCGCAGCTCCGGGTCCTGCGTCGCGACGCCCACCGGGCACGTGTTCTGGTGGCAGGCGCGCATCATCACGCAGCCGAGCGCCACGAGGGGCGCGGTCGCGAACCCGAACTCCTCCGCGCCGAGGAGGGCCCCCACGACGACGTCGCGGCCCGTCTTGAGCTGGCCATCCACCTCGACGGTGATCCGGGACCGAAGGTCGTTCGCCAGGAGGACCTGGTGCGTCTCGGCGAGCCCGAGCTCCCACGGGATCCCCGCGTGCTTGATCGACGTGAGAGGCGAGGCCCCGGTCCCACCGTCGTGCCCCGAGATGAGCACGACGTCCGCGTGCGCCTTCGCGACGCCCGCCGCCACCGTCCCGACGCCGACCTCCGATACGAGCTTCACGCTGATGCGGGCTCGCGGGTTCGCGTTCTTCAGGTCGTGGATCAGCTCCGCGAGGTCCTCGATCGAGTAGATGTCATGGTGGGGCGGCGGGCTGATGAGGCCGACCCCCGGCGTCGAGCCGCGGACCTTCGCGATCCACGGGTAGACCTTCGAGCCGGGCAGCTGGCCGCCCTCGCCCGGCTTGGCCCCCTGCGCCATCTTGATCTGGATCTCCCGGGCGCTCACGAGGTACTCGCTCGTCACGCCGAACCGCCCGCTCGCCACCTGCTTGATCGCGCTGTTCCGCGAATCGCCGCTCGCGTCCGGCGCGTACCGCGCCGGGTCCTCGCCACCCTCCCCGGTGTTCGACTTCCCGCCGAGCCGGTTCATCGCGACCGCGAGCGCCTCGTGTGCCTCGGCCGAGATCGAGCCGTAGCTCATCGCGCCGGTCTTGAACCGCCGGACGATCGCCTCGACCGGCTCGACCGCGTCGAGGGGCACGGGGCGGAGCGCGGGCCGGAGCTCGAGGAGAGCACGAAGCGTCGCGAGCCTGCTCGACTGGTCGTCCACGAGGCTGGAGTAGTCCTTGAACGTCCCGTAGTCGTCGGTGCGGACCGCTCGCTGGAGCGTGTGGATCGTGAGCGGGTCGAACAGGTGCTTCTCGCCGTCCGCCCGCCACTGGTACTCGCCCCCGGTCCCGAGCTGGCGGTGGACGACGGGGCGCCGGGGAGGGTACGCACGCGCCTGGCGCATCGCGACCTCCCGCGACACGACCTCTATGCCGATCCCGCCGATCCGCGTCGGCGTCCACGTGAAGTACTCGTCCACGAAGTCGCGGTCGAGGCCGAGCGCCTCGAAGACCTGCGCGCCGTGGTAGCTGTGGACCGTGCTGATCCCCATGCGCGAGATCGCCTTCACGATCCCTTTGAGGAGGGCGGCGCGATAGCGCGCCTCGGCCTTCCCGGTGGGCCCGGGGATGACGCCGAGGCGGACCTGGTCGTCGATCGTCTCGAAGGCGAGGTACGGGTTGACGGCGCTCGCGCCGTAGCCCACGAGGAGGCAGAAGTGGTGCGCCTCGCGCGGCTCGCCCGACTCGAGGACGAGGCCGGTCCGGCCGCGCGTGCCCGATCGGACCAGGTGGTGGTGGACCGCCGAGACCGCGAGGAGGGCGGGGATCGGCGCGTCCACCTCGTCGTGGCCGCGATCGGAGAGGATGATCTGGTCGTACCCCTCGGCGATCGCCTCCGATGCCCTCTGCCGGAGATCCTCGATCGCCCGGCGCAGGCCCGCACCGTTCTCCGCCACCCTGAAGAGGATCGGGAGGGTGATCGCCCGGAACCCGTGGGAGGCGGGACCGCCGTCGAGGGCGCGGATCCGCTCGAGGTCGGCGTTCGAGAGGATCGGCGAGGCGAGGGCGATCTGGTGCGGGGCACCCGGTCCGGGCTCCAGCAGGTTGTCCTCGGGCCCGAGGGACCGGTCGGTCGCCATGATGATCGCCTCCCGGATCGCGTCGACCGGCGGGTTGGTCACCTGGGCGAAGAGCTGCGTGAAGTAGTCGTACAGCAGCCGCGGCCGGTCGGAGAGGACGGCCAGGGCGGCGTCGTTGCCCATCGATCCGATCGGGTCCGCACCGGTCACCGCCATCGGGTCGATGAGCAGCCGGACATCCTCCGCGGTGTACCCGAAGACCTCCTGGCGACGGAGGACCGTCTCGTGATCGGGTCCGATCACGTTCGCCGGCTCGGGGAGGTCCGCGAGGTGCACGAGCGACCGGCGGACCCACTCGCCGTACGGCTGCGCGCCGGCGACCTCGGCCTTCAGCTCCCGGTCGGGGACGATGCGGCCCTGCGACGTGTCCACGAGGAACATGTGGCCCGGGCGGAGTCGGCCCTTCGCGACGACGTCGGCGGGCGGGACGTCGAGGACGCCCGACTCGGAGGCCATGACGACCCGCTCGTCCCGGGTGATCCAGTACCGGCCCGGGCGGAGTCCGTTGCGGTCCAGCGTCGCGCCGACGCGGATCCCGTCCGTGAACGCGAGGGACGCGGGCCCGTCCCACGGCTCCATGAGACAGGCGTGGTACGCGTAGAACGCCCGCCGCGCCGGATCCATCGCGGGATCGCGGCTCCACGGCTCCGGGACCATCATCATCATCGCGTGGGCGAGGCTCCGACCCGAGAGGTGGAGCAGCTCGAGGACGTTGTCGAAGATCGCGGTGTCGGAGCCGTCCGCATCGACCGCCGGCAGGATCTTCGCCAGGTCGTCGCCGAAGACGGACGACGTCAGCGCCGAGCGCCGCGCGAACATCCAGTTCACGTTCCCGCGAAGCGTGTTGATCTCGCCGTTGTGCGTGATGTAGCGGTACGGGTGCGCGCGCGCCCATGACGGGAAGGTGTTCGTCGAGAAGCGCGAGTGGACGAGCGCGATCGCGGTCTCGATCCGCGGGTCGGCGAGGTCCGGGTAGAACGACCGGAGCTGCGACGCGTTGAGCATCCCCTTGTAGACGATCGTGCGGCAGCTCATCGAGGGGATGTAGAAGTCCCCGCGCCCGGGCAGGGCGCTCCGCTGGACCGACTTCTCCACCAGCCGTCGGGCGACGTACAGCCGCCGCTCGAACGCGAGATCGCCGGCGGGCCCGGGCTCGACGTCCGGCGGGCGCGCGATGAAGGCCTGGACGATGCCCGGCTGGCTCGCGCGGGCGGCCGCGCCCAGTCCGTCCGGGTCGGTCGGGACGTCGCGCCAGCCGAGGAGGTCCAGCCCCTCGCTCGCGAGCGCCGCGGTGACGTGGTCCCGGCAGGCCGCCGCGGAGGCCGGGTCGCGCGGCAGGAAGACGACACCGACGGCGAAGCCGGCGTCGCCGGTGCCCCGGAAGACGACGCCCGCCTCGTCGGCGGCCGCGCGGAGGAACGCGCGCGGCATCGCGAGGATGATCCCCGCGCCGTCGCCCGTCGCGCGCTCGGCCCCGCTCGCGCCGCGATGTTCGAGGTTCACCAGGACCGTGAGCGCGTCCCGCACGATCGCGTGCGACGACCGCCCGCGCACGTCGCAGACGAACCCGAATCCGCACGCGTCGTGCTCGGTGGTGGGCTCGTACAGGGTGCGGCTGAGCACGGCTGTCCCCCGGGGGCGGGTGTCGGAGCCCGACGATACGTTCGGCGAGCGAGGGTGTCGGTGCCGCCGCGGGGAAGGTTCGGTGGTGGTTGGGTTGCGCCCGCGGGGGGATCGGCCGCGCGCGGGCGGTCCGGGGGCGGACGCGGCATCATGGGGTCGTCGCCCGCCGGGACGGCGGCGCCAGGGAGGGGACGAAGATGCGGATCGCGATCATCGGCGCCGGGAACGTGGGCGGCGGCCTGGGCGCGGCGTTCGCCGCCGTCGGCCACGACGTGGCGTTCGGCGTCCGGGACCCGGGGAGCCTGAAGACGGCGGCGGCGCTCGCGGCCGTCCCGTCGGCGGCGGCCATGAGCCCGTCCGAAGCGGTCGAGGGCGCCGACGTCGTCGTCTTCGCGCTCCGCTGGAGCGCCGTCCCCTCGACGGTCGAGGGGATGCCGTCGCTCGCCGGCCGGGTCGTGATCGACGCGATGAACCGGCTCGACGGCGATCCGCTTCGGAGCACGACGCAGGATCTCGCGGACCTCCTGCCGGACGCGCGCCTGGCCAAGGCGTTCAACACGATCGGGTTCGAGAACTACGCGACGGCACGGGAGCGGGCGGTCCCGGCGGCGATGTTCGTCGCCGGCGACGATCCGGACGCCAAGCGCGTCGCGATGGACCTCGCGGGCCAGCTCGGCTTCGCGCCCGAGGACGCCGGCGGCATGGCGAATGCCCGGGCCCTCGAGATGATGGTGCCGGTCTGGTTCGCGCTGGCGCAGGCCCACGGCCGCGGCGTGGGGTTCGCCGTCTCCCTCGGCTAGGGTCCGCCCGGCTTCGGGCCTGCGCCGCCTCCGGGTGGGGCCGGCCGCGCCGCGATCCCCTCCCAGATGACCGCGAGGACGGATTCGAGCCACGCGTCATCGAGCTCGCGGCCCAGGATGTGCCCGGCGAACATCGAGCCCTGCAGCGCGTGGGCCATCACCTCGGCCGGCGCGTCGGGCCGCACCTCGCCCCGGGCGACGCCACGCCGCACGATCTCGGACGCCAGCTCGAGACGCGGGAGGATGACGCGTTCGCGGAAGAGCTCGAGCAGCGCCGGGTCCTCGCGCTCGCGGACGAGCAGCGTGCCGAGCATCGCGAAACCGAGCCCGTCGCGCCGGAAGACCGCCATCGTCTGGCGCATGAGGGACCGGAGGTCGCCGAGGGCGGTCCCGGAGTCCGCGATCGGCTCCATCGACGACGCGATCGACGAGATCGCAGCCACGACGAGCTCGCGCTTGCCCGGATACCGCCGGTAGACCGTCGTCCTGCCGACGCCGGCCGCGGCCGCGACTCCGTCGATCGACATCGAGTCGTAGCCCTGCTCGGTGAGCAGGCGGACCGCCGCCCCCAGGATCGCCCGGTCGACGGCCGGGTCGCGGGGCCGACCGGGCAGCCTGGCCACGGCTCCACGAGTCATCCTCGAACCCTAGCAGTCCTGACGAGGCGCCCGTTCAGGCTGCCGGCAGGGCCGCCCGGGGAGCCGCTGACCGAAGAGCGGCGTGGACCAGGCGGCCCATCCCGATGATGATCAGCACGATGCCGGCGACGGCGAGCCACGCGAGCGCGACGGCAGCGTCCGCGGTGGTCGTGCCGCCGATGAGCAGGTTCCGGAGACCTTCGACGAGGTGTGGCGCCGGAAGATACGGCACCGTCCATGCGACGACGTCCGGCGCGAACGCCGAGGGGTAGCTCGCGCCGGAGACCGCCTGCTGCACGAAGAGGGCCAGCGCCGCAAGCGCGGCGCCGAGCGCCCGCCCGAACGCCCGGACGAGGCCGAGGATGATCCAGACCGACGCCGTGGTCGCGAGCCAGAGGAACCCGAACAGCCCGACCGCATCGATCTCCCAGCGCCAGGTGAAGGCCGCGATGTCGAGCGTGAGGACGGCCGCCGCGATGCCCGCGCCGGCGAGCGCGAGGGCCACCTCGGCGAACCCGGTCCGCACCGCGTCGCTGCGCTCCCGGACCGCGTCGCCCGCCCGCGCGAGCAGGACGACGGCGCCGATGCCCGCGACCCAGAACGGCAGGACGAGGAGCCCCGGCAGGGCCGGGTAGCGGAAGTCCGCCGCCGGCGCCACGTTCGCCGGCACGACCGTCACGAGCGCCCTGGGCTGCTCCCCGGCATGGGCTGCCGGGAGCGCCGCCTCGAGCGTCGGACCGAGGGATGCCACCAGGTTCGTCGTGAGCGCATTGGTGAATGCGTCGCCGGCGTCGCTCCGCACGATCGTGAGCGATGCCGGCTGCCCTGCCTGCAGGCTCGCGGTCGCTCCTTCCGGGACGACGAGGCCACCGGCCACCTGCCGTGCCAGCACCGCGTCGCGCAGAGCGTCCTCGCTCGCGAACGGCACGATCGCCACGCCCAGGCGCTCGTGCAGCATGCCGACGACCTTCGGTCCCACCGAGACCTGGCCCTGCGGCGTGGCGACGCCCTCGTCGAGGACCACCGCGCCGAGATCCACGCGGTCGAGGTGCGCGCTCGGATCCGCCGCAAGCGTGAGGTTGAAGAACAGGAAGAGCGTCGGCAGCCCTGCCAGCACCGCGAGCGCCGCCCAGGTCTCGCGCCGTCGGAGCATCGCCGCCACCGTCGTGAGCGTCGTCATCGGGAGCCCTCCCGGGTATATCGAAACGATACAGTATCGTTACGATACCCCGTCGGGCCGGACGCGTCAAGCCGCCGGATGCGTCGAGCCGTCGGATGCGGCCGGTCGGGCGGCATCCCCCCCGTCGGAGCACGTCGGCGACGGCGGCCAGGCCGAAGGCCGTCCCAGCCGCGAGGAGCTGCCTGGGGTGCCTGCGCATGCACGAGTCGGGTCAATGTCGATTCCCGGCGGTCCCGATCGTCGTCCTCATGACGGTCGCCAGGAGGCCGACCGACGGGAGAAGGAGCTCGAACACCATGGCGACGAAGTACCTGCTCGTGTACCACGGCGGCTCGATGCCGGAGGACGAGGCGGCGGTGGCCCAGGTCATGGCCGCGTGGGAGGCGTGGTTCGCCTCGATCGGCGGGGCCGTGGCGGACCCGGGGGAGCCCACGTCGGTGGCACGGACGATCCGGCCCGACGGCAGCGTGGCCGAGGTGGTGCCGGCCTCGGTCAGCGGCTACACGGTCCTGACGGCCGACAGCCTCGATGCGGCGGTCGCGCTCGCGAAGGGCTGTCCGGTGCTGGTGGGCGGCGCGTCGATCGAGGTCTGCGAGACGCTCGACGTCATGTAGCCGGCCGGCCCGGGGCGGGAGTCGGGGCTCCCGCTCCGGGCCGCTGCGGGGCGGGGGCGCGGCGCCGGGCGACGAGCTCGACGAGGTGGATGTGGTGCGGGTCGCCCAGCGCCATGTGGCCGTCCTCCTCGCGATCCACCCAGCGCTCGACATCGAAGCCGCGCAGGCGGGCCCGGATCGACCGCGGTGACGCGCACGTGACGCCCGGGTCGCCGGCCGACTCGTCGCGGTCGCCGTAGACCATCGCCGCGATCCGGCCGCCCGACCCGACGGCGGCCGCCATCGACCGCCAGGCGCGCGCGAAGCGCGCGGCGGGAAGGAACTGCAGGCTCACGTTCGCGACGACGAGGTCGCAGGGCGGCACCGTGAACGTCGCGAGGTCCGCGACGCGCGCATCCAGGCGGGCGCGGTCGCGCTTCCGTGTCGCGGCGACCAGCGCCTCGATCGCGGCGGGCTCGCGGTCCACCGCGATGACCCGCCATCCGCGCCGGAGGAGCGCGCGCGAGTCGCGTCCGGCACCGCAGCCGAGGTCCACCGCGAGCCGCGGCGGCACGTCCGGCCCGTCCTCGGCTGCGAACAGGTCGGCCGCCGCGAGGGTCGTCCACCACGCCGGCCGGTCGACCGTCACAGCGTAGTAGGCGGGCCAGTCCTCGTTCGTCATGTCGTCAGGCTACCGCGCCGGGCGACCCCGCCGCGCGTCCCGGACCACCCGGTGGACGCGACGGCGGGACCCGGCGCTGCCCTCCGACACCACCCGAAACGTGCCGAAAGACCCTACACGCGCGGTATGGTGTGCCGGAGCATGCCGACTTTCGGACCGGCGCTGAGGGAGGGCACCTGTGGCCGACCTGTCGACCGTCTTCACGGGCATCCGCTTCGACAACCCGTTCCTGCTCGCGTCCGCGCCCCCGACCGAGTCGGAGTCGAACATCATGCGGGCCTACGAGGCCGGCTGGGGCGGGGTGGTCACGAAGACGATCGGCCTCCACCCCGTGGTCAACGTCCGGGGCCCCAAGACGAAGTTCCTTCGGGTCGACGACGGCGGCACGCGCGTGTCCATGGCGAAGCGCGAGAACGCGACCCTGATGGCGTCGTGGAACTGGGAGCTCATCAGCGACAAGCCGATGGACTGGTGGCTCCCGCGGATCGAGAACATCAAGCGGGCGTGGCCGGACCGCGTCCTCGTCGCCTCGATCATGGCCGGCTCCGGGTCGGACAAGGAGCTCCAGGCCTGGCAGACGCTCGTGGAGGGCGTCCAGGGCGCAGGGGCCGATGCCATCGAGCTGAACTTCTCCTGCCCGCACATGGACCGCGTGGACATGGGCGCGAACGTGGGGAAGGACCCGGTCCTCTGCTCGGTCTCCACGCAGGCCGTGAAAGAGGTCGCGAGAGTCCCGGTGTGGGTGAAGCTCACGCCCGCGACGGCCGACATCGTGGAAGAGGCCGAGGCCACCTTCCGCGGCGGGGCGGACGCGATCGTGTCGTCGAACACCTTCCCGTCGGTCCCCCTCATCGACCCGGACACGCTCGAGTTCGAGGTCAACGTGGACGGGTACGTCTCGTCGGGCGGCCTCGGCGGGCCGGCGATCCTCGCCCAGTCGCTCGCGAACATGGCCAGGATGACGCGGGCCTTCCCCGACCGGGAGTTCTCGGGGATCGGCGGGATCTCCGGCTGGACGCATGCCCTGAACTACATCCTGCTCGGGTGCGGGACCGTCCAGGTGGCGACGGCGGCGATGCTGGACCACGCCATCGGCCCCAACGTCATCCGCGACCTGACCGACGGGATGACCGCGTTCCTCGATCGCCACGCCGACCGCGGCTGGTCCACTTTGGCCGACTTCCGCGGCCTGCGACGTGGCAATATCGTGGCGCAATCGCAGATCGGCCGCCCGGAGTCCTCGGAGTACCACGGCGGGTACCAGGAAGAGGCCGAGGGCTACGCGGCGCCGGTGCCCACCGCGTGATCCGATGAGCGGCAGCCGCCGGGCCGACTGAAGCAGGGAGGTGCCTTCAGGCAGGAACCCGTCCGTGCGACCCCGCGACGGTCGCCCACCGTCGCGAGACATCGGTCAACGAGACGCTCATGGAGGGAGGCTCATGACGGCGGCAACGATGCCGGGCGGCGAGATCGTCTTCCCCGACGGTCGACACGCGCTCACGCCCGAAGCCGACGCGGCACTCGACGGTTCCCCGCTGCACAACGAAGACCTCGCCCCGGTCCCGATGAAGAAGCGGACCTGGACGACGTACAACTACCTCGCCCTCTGGGTGGGCATGGCCATCAACGTCCCGACGTGGCTGCTGGCCTCCGGCCTCATCGCCCTCGGGATGGCCTGGTACCAGGCGATCATCACGATCGGGATCGCCAACATCATCGTCCTGATCCCCATGCTGCTCATCAGCCACGCGGGGACCAAGTTCGGGCTCCCCTACCCGGTGATCGCCCGCGCCTCGTTCGGCGTGTGGGGCGCCAACCTGCCGGCCCTGCTGCGCGCCGGCGTGGCCTGCGGCTGGTTCGGCATCCAGACCTGGATCGGCGGCACGGCGCTGTTCGCCGTCGTCGGGGCGCTGCTTCTGACGCTCACCGGCGGCAACGACGCGTGGGTGAATGCGCCGGGCTTCGAGCTCCTCGTGGGTGGCTCATTCCCCTGGACGGCGTGGCTGTGCTTCGCCATCTTCTGGGCCCTCAACATCCTGATCATCCTCCGGGGCATGGAGGCGATCAAGCGCTTCGAGAACTGGGCCGCCCCGTTCCTCATCGCGGTCTTCCTCCTCCTCATGGTCTGGATGGTCGCCCAGGCCGGCGGCCTCGGCCCGGTCGTCGATGAGGCCGGCACGCTGGGTTGGGGCCCGGACTTCTGGGCGATCTTCCCGCTCTCGCTGATGGGCATGATCGCGTTCTGGTCCACGCTGTCGCTGAACATGCCGGACTTCACCCGGTTCGGCCGCAGCCAGCGTGAGCAGGCCACCGGACAGGCCCTCGGCCTGCCCACGACCATGACCCTCTTCCCGCTCGTCGGCGTCCTCACGACGTCGGCGACGGTCATCGTCTACGGCGAGGCGATCTGGGACCCGGTCGTCCTGACCGGAAAGCTGGACAACCCGATCGCCCTCATCGTCATGCTCGCGGCCCTCGCGCTCGCGACCCTGACCACGAACGTCGCGGCGAACGTCGTGAGCCCGTCCTACGACTTCTCCAACGCGTGGCCGTCCAAGATCAGCTTCCGCACCGGCGGCCTGATCACGGGCGTCATCGGGATCCTCATCATGCCGTGGAACCTGCTGTCCAGCCCCGAGCTGTACATCTTCACGTGGCTCGGCTTCTACGGCGGCCTCACCGGCGCGATCGCGGGCGTGATCATCGCCGACTACTGGCTGATCCGGAAGTCGAAGCTCGCCCTCGCCGACCTGTACAAGCCGCACGGCATCTACCGCTACGCACGCGGCTGGAACTGGCGCGCGGTGGTCGCGCTCGTCGTCGGCGCGTTCATCGCGCTCGGCGGCGCGTACTCGGCACCGGGCACCGGCCCGTTCCCCGAGGACGGGATCATCTCGATCCTCAAGCCCGTGTACGACTACAGCTGGATGGCGGCGCTGCTCATCGCGTTCGTCGTCTACTGGGTCCTCGCCGCCCTCATCAAGGAGAAGGGCCAGGACGTCGCCGACGCGACCCTGGTCACGGCGGACACCGCCGCGTAGCCACACCCGCGCCGCCGGCCCACGTGGCCGGCGCCGTCACGATCGTCGAGGCCCCTCCCCCGGGAGGGGCCTCGACATGTCCGAGGGGCAGGTCCGCGCCCGTGCCGATGCGGTACGGTCGGCGCATGACGAAGTCCGACCTCCAGGGCCGCCCCATCCTCCGCGCAGGGGACCTCGAGGCCGTCGTGGTCCCCGAGTGCGGCGGCCGCATCGGGTCGCTGCGGATCGCCGGGCTGGAGGTCCTGGTGACCGAGGGGTGGGGGCCGCTCGCCTGGGGCGCCTACCCCATGGTCCCGTGGGCGGGCCGGCTGGACCGGGGCGTCCTCCGCTGGCGCGACGAGGAGCACCGGTTCCCGACGGACGTGACCCCGCCGCACGCGATCCACGGCACGCTCATGGACGGCCCGTGGAAGGTCATGGGGGCCTCCGGATCGTCGATCGAGCTGCGCGCCGACCTCGCCGCGCCGTGGCC
Source organism: Chloroflexota bacterium (assembly GCA_025454515.1). Lineage (GTDB taxonomy): Bacteria > Chloroflexota > Limnocylindria > Limnocylindrales > CSP1-4 > CAIYQJ01. The sequence goes on along the minus strand of JALOOH010000010.1, from coordinate 4,280 downwards.
GTTCGGTGGAGTGGCGACCCACCGCCTCCGCGTGGCGCCCGACCGGCTCGAGGCCGTGCTGGAGGTCCGGGCGACCGATCGCCCCTTCCCGGCGATCGTCGGGTGGCACCCGTGGTTCGCGCGCAGGCTGCGGGACGGCGCGGGCGACATCCATGGGGGGAGCGCGGCCGTGGACGTCCCGGCTGCCGCGATGCTCCACCGCGGCGCGGACGGGCTGCCGGACGGGACGGTCGTGCGGCCGATCCCGCCCGGGCCGTGGGACGACTGCTTCACGGAGCTGTCCGGCGGGCCATCGGTGACCTGGCCCGGCGCGCTCCGGATCGACGTCGAGAGCGACGCGCGGTACGTGGTCGTGTACACGGAGCAGGAGAGCGGCGTCTGCGTGGAGCCCCAGACGGGGCCGCCGAACGGCCTCAACGCCGTCGAGCACGCCCTCGTGGAGCCCGGGCGACCCCTGGTCGCGACGATGACGCTCCGCTGGCGCGGTGCCGTATCGTGAGCGCATGAGCGGCGTGGAGTCGAGGGACGCGACGGCTTCCGGGCCCGCGTCGCCGGTGGTGGCGGCCGGCGACGGGCCGGGTGGGTGACGCCTCGACGCCGACGACCGTTCCGACCCGGCCCGCCCGACCGCCCCACGCGGGGAGGCGCACGCGACGCGATCCGCCGCCAGGGCGCGACCCGCCATCGGGGCGCGACCCGCCATCACCTCACGGGGCACCGCCCGTTCGTGCCCGGGGCGGTCGTGCCGTGAGCATGGATGCCTGGATCGCCGCGGCGGTCTTCGTCATCGCCTACGGGCTCATCGCGATCGAGCGGTGGGACCGGACGCTCGTCGCCCTCGCCGGCGGGTTCCTCGTCGTGGCGCTCGGGGTCATCGACCAGCACGAGGCCTTCGCCGCGATCGACCTGAACGTCATCTTCCTGCTCGCCGGGATGATGGTCATCGCGTCGATCCTCGGACGGACCGGGTTCTTCGAGCTCGTCGCGATCCGGTCCGTGCGCCTCTCGCACGGGCGCCCGATGCGCCTGCTGCTGATCCTCGCGGTCGTGACCGCGCTCCTCTCCGCGTTCCTCGACAACGTCACGACGGTCCTGCTCATGACGCCGGTCATCCTGTCGATCGCGCGACGCCTGGACGTCTCTCCCGTGCCGTACCTGCTCGCGAGCGTCTTCGCGTCGAACATCGGCGGGACCGCGACGCTCATCGGCGATCCGCCCAACATCCTCATCGGATCGGCGGCCGGTCTCGGATTCGACGCGTTCCTCCTCAACCTGGCTCCCGTCGTCGTCGTGATCCTGGCCGCGTTCGCCGGGATCATGTGGCTCTCGTTCCGACGGTCGCTCGCCGTCCCGGACGAGCGACGCGAGATGGTGCTCGAGCACGCGGAGGGGACCGCGATCAAGGACCGGCCGCTCCTCATCCGGTCGGGCGTCGTCACCGTCCTCACGATCGCAGGCTTCCTCTTCCACGGACCGCTCGGGCTCGAGCCGGCGACCGTCGCGATGCTCGGCGCGGTCGCGCTCATGATCGTCGCGCCACTCGACCCGGCGGAGGCGCTGAAGGAGATCGAGTGGTCCACCCTCTTCTTCTTCGTCGGCCTCTTCGTGCTCGTCGAGGCGGTCGTGGCGACGGGGATCGTCGGCGGGTTCGCCGACACGCTCGCCGAGGCGACGCAGGGGGACGCCGCGGTCGCTGCCATCGCCCTCCTGTGGTTCTCGGCGGGAGCGTCGGCGATCGTCGACAACATCCCGTACACGGCCACCGCGATCCCCGTCGTGGAGCGGCTCGTGGAGACGGGGATGCGCGCCGATCCGCTGTGGTGGTCGCTCGCCCTCGGCGCCTGCCTCGGCGGGAACCTCACGATCGTCGGGGCGTCGGCGAACGTCGTCGTGGCGAACCTCGCCGACCGCGCGGGCCACAGGATCGGCTTCCTCGAGTTCCTCCGATACGGCGTGGCGGTGGTCGCCGCGTCGCTCGCGATCTCGACGGCGTACGTCTGGGTCCGTTACCTGGCCTGACCCCGGGGCGCGGACCGACGGCGGCGGGCGCGGGCGCGGGCGTCCGGCCGCAGGCCGGCGCCCGCGGGGCTGCGGCGCGTTCAGCCGCCGGGCGTCGGCGAAGGGCTGGCGGGAAGCGGCAGCGGCACCGGCGCGCTCGACCCCTCGGCCCCCGGCGCCAGCGGCGGCGCGGTCACGGTGCTCTCCCCGATCTTGATGTCGTGGCAGAGCAGGCACGTCGAGTCGCCCCGCAGCGCGTGGTCGATCGGCAGGGCGCCGACCTCCTCCGCCCGGTGACAGCCGCGGCACGTGAGCTGGGCACCCTCCGCGTGCGGGTACGAGGGCGGCGGGAGGGCCTGCGGCTTGTGGCACAGGACGCACGTGTCCTCGCCCTTGTTCGCCATGCTCGACGGCAGATGGACGTAGTTGCCGTGGCAGTCGAGGCACTTCTGGTCCTGGAGCCGTGAGTGCGGCTGGGTGATCGACTTGCCCGGCACGGGCTCCTTGTGGCAGTTGAGGCACTCGGTCTGCGCGACGCCGTCGTGGCCGGGCGCCTTCCGGCCGAGGTCCTGGTCGTCGTGACAGGTCAGGCACCCCCGCCAGCCTTCGAGCGGGTGGCCGAGCGACGGGATCGTCTTGAGGCCGGCCGAGCCACCCGACTCGTGGCAGAGGACGCACGCGTTGTTCGTCGGGATGTGGGCGAGCCCCATCGCCATCGTCTCCGCGGTCGCGGTCGGCCCGGCGGTCGCCTGCTCCGGGTGGCCGGGCTTCGACGCCGGCGACTGCAGCCGGTCGAAGAAGACGACCGTGAGGAGCCCCACGATGACGACGATGTTCACGACGATGAGGGCGCTGATCGCCAGGTCGAGCTTGCGTCTCATGCGGGGACTCCCACCAGGTCGCGCCCGTCGGGAGCGGCGGACGGGGCGCATGTCCGCGCGTGGAGCCGACGGGCCTCGTGGAGTGTCGTGACGACGGCCGCGTCGAGCGCGGCACGGACGGGATCGGAGAGGTCGTGGCCCGGCCGCAAGGAGGCGGGTCGGATGCAGACGAGCGAGAAGGCGGGCGGGAGCGTGCCGGTGAGGCGCGCCGCGTCGACGAGCTCGCCGACACCGTCGGAGGCGCATGCGGACTCGCGGGCCGCGTGCGAGCGCACGGCGGCGCCATCGACGACGGCCACCGTCCCGGGTGGGCCGGCGATGAGGGCCGCGTCCACGATGACGAGCGCCCGGGCGGCGTTCACGACGGGCGACAGCCCGAGGCCCAGCAGCCCGCCGTCGACGAGCTCCGTCCGAGGTGGCAGCCCGACCTCGCCGCGCTCGGCGAGGCGGCGGAGCTCCCGCACGACGTGCACGCCCACGCCGTCGTCGCCGCCGAGGACGTTCCCGACGCCGACGATGACCAGCGGCCCGCGCGGATCGCTCATCCCATCCGCTCCGCCTCGTCGGCGACGCCGTCGTCGCCGTCGCGCGCGAGGACGATCTCCTCGCGGGTCATGTACTTGTACCCGCTGAAGATGCTCGACAGGAGGCCGTTGCGCTCGAGGCTGTCCACGAGCACCGAGCTGTACACGTGGAACAGCGCGATCGCGAGGATCAGGTACATGGCCGCGTGGTGGACCATGCGGATCAGCTGCGGGCCGAAGATCGCGCGCGGCCACCACAGCGCGGTGGCGCCGGGCTCCGACCCGAGCAGCCCGTCGAGCGCGAAGCCGGTGAGCGTCTCGAGGAGCAGGAGCATCCACAGGAAGAGGTAGGCGGCCGCGGCGAGCTGGTTGTGCCCGATGATCCGCGGGATCTCCTTTCGGATGAAGGCGTAGAAGAAGGCCTGCCGGAAGATCTCCGTGGCCTGGTACATGGACGTGGGGATGAACGCGGACCATCGCGCGTAGCGGTTGCCCACGAGCAGGTAGACCGCGCGGACGAGCCCCGACGCCACGAGCACGATCGCGAAGACGATGTGGATGAAGCGGACGTTCGTCATCACGGCGCCGCCGGGCGGGATGATGAACGGGTCGGCGATGTAGCCGCCGGTGATGCTCAGGACGACGATGGCCGTCGCGGTCACCCAGTGCGTGATCCGGACGGGGATCTGCCACACGTAGACGCGGTGCCGGCCCTCCGCCTCGGCGGCGCCCCCGGCGTGGCCGTGCGCGGGCACAGCGGGGGCCGCGATGGCCGGCGGCGGTTCGACGGCAGCCTGCGGCGGGACGACGGCGCCGACGGCGCCGACGGGATCGCTCGCGGCGGTCATCGCGCGCCTCCTCTCCGGCCATCCCGGGC
>JALOOH010000294.1 GCA_025454515.1 Chloroflexota bacterium | reverse complement strand
CTGCTTCAACGTGTACGGCCAGGTCTCGATGAGCTCGTCCGCCCAGTGCAGGCTCCCCGGCGGCGGCCAGCTCGTCCAGATCAACGCGGCGGGCGTCCCGGGCCCGACAGGGCCCACGGGACCGATGGGCCCGACCGGACCCCAGGGCCCGACGGGCGCGACCGGACCGACGGGCGCGACCGGGCCGACGGGAGCCGACGGCGCGACGGGGCCTGCCGGGCCGGGGAGCGTGCTCACGGCGGTGGTGAACGCCGACGGCAGCATCCTGGTGAGCTCGGTGCCGCCCGGCGCGACGCTCACCGTCGGCAGGACCGCGGCGGGGCAGTACTCGCTCGAGATCACGGGCCTCGGGTCCGCCTGCCCGGCGGCGACGTTCACGGCCTTCGACAACACGTATCTGTGGGTCAACGGCGGCGTCTGCGGCGGCGGGTTCGCGACCACCACGGTCTTCACGGGCAGCGGCGCGGATGCCGCCTTCTTCCTGATCGCAGCGGGATTGCCGGCGAGCCCGGCGGCAGTAGGCATCCAGTCGATCGGCGAGCCGTCGGTCGCGCTGCCGAGCGTCGGCCGCTGACGTCACTGCTGACGCGCCGACGCACGAGGCCCCGGCCCCCGTCGTGGGGCCGGGGCCTCGTGTCGTCCCGGCCGGCGCACCCGGTCTCGGCGGGCACGCCACGCGTCGGGCAGCCGCGTCAGCCCTCGAGGTCGGCCCGGGCCACGAGGGAGGCGATCCGGTCCGCGACGAGCTCGGGGACCTCCATCGCGATCATGTGCGCGACCCCCGGCACCAGCTCAGCGGCAGCGTCCGGGCACGCATCCTGCAGGTGGAGCGCGGTCGCCCACACGTCGCTCACGTCGAGCGCGCCGGCCATCGCCAGGATCGGCATCGTCAGGCCGCCCAGCCTCTCGTTCGCGGGCGGGTCGAGCCGGACGGGCCGGCCCCGGGTGCGGGTCGGGTCGCCGACCGCGAGGTCCATCGCGCGGACCGCCTCCCGGATCGCCGGCGGCACGCGGTCCGGCGACTGACCCGGTCCATCCACCCAGAGCCGGACGTCGAAGTCGGCGGTCGCCTCGGGGTCTCCGGCCTCCTCGAGGCGCTCCATCTCGGCGAAGAGGGCCTCCTCGTCGGGCGTCGCCGGCGCCTCGTAGCCGCCGACGCTTGCCCCGAGTAGGACGAGCGCGGCCACGCGGTCCGGGTGCTCGGTGGCGGCGTCCACGGCGATCTGCCCGCCGCGCGAGTTGCCGACCAGGCAGGCGCGGTCGACGCCGCAGGCGTCGAGGACCGCGATCACATCGGCCCGGTTGGAGTACTCGACGTCGTCCGTCTCCGACAGGCCGTAGCCGCGGGCGTCATACCGGATCGCGCGCAGTCCCCGGGCGAGGAGGTGCGCGATGAGCGGGTCCCAGGCGCGCAGGTCCACGATGCCGGCATGGAGGAGGAGGACGGGCGGCCCGTCGCCGTCGTCCACCGTGTGCAGGCGCCCGCCCGGCACCGGCACCATCATCTCGCGGCTCATGGGACCTCCTCATCATCACGGGACCTGCCGGCCTCTATCATCCGCGCGTGACCCCGGACGCGATGAGTCGCGACACCGCACGGGATGAGGAGGACGACGCGACATGAGCGACAGCGACACGGCGGAGACCCTCGCGTCGGTGTCGGGCGCGGGCACGCCGCGCGCGAGCGACGGCGTCGGCCCCATCGAGCAGGCGCCGGTCACGCGTGCCCAGCCGGTCCACCTCTATCTCCACGTCCTCGTCGTCGCCGTGATCGGCGCACTCGGGACGCTCGCCTGGCTCGTCGTGTACGACGTGGTGAACACGGCACTCTGGGAGAACGACTTCGTCACGTCCAACCCCTGGACCTTCCCGGTCATCTGCCTGCCGTTCTCGCTGCTCGTCGGCCTGCTCGTGAAGTACCGGAAGGCGCCGACGAACCTCGACGAGTCGATGCTCGACAGCCTCACGGGCGACGTCACGCGGATCGACTGGCGGGGGCTCCCGGTCAACATCGTCGCGGCTCCCAGATCGTCTTCTCGACGGTCTCGTCCGCGTACAACGGCCTGATCGCGAACCCGCTGTTCACGGGCATCCTCGGCACCGAGCTCGTCGGCGACGCCGCCGCACGGGCGAAGGACATGCCGGCGAACCTCCTCGGGGGCGCGATCGGCTTCCTCATCTTCTGGAGCATCGGCAGCACGGGGCTCGAGAACTACCTGCACCTGCAGCCGGGCCCGGCGATCACCGCGCTCGACATCGTCCTCGTCGCGGTCTTCGCGGTCGTCGGGCTGGTCCTCGCGATCGTCGCGGGCGCGTGCATGCGGGCGTCGGCCACCCTCTTCGGCCGGCTCGAGGGCCGCGAGGTGGAGCGGGCGCTCCTCGCCGGCCTCATCTTCAGCGCGGTCGGGATCGTCGCCCCGATCGTGCTCTTCTCGGGCGAGAAGCAGATCCAGACGGTCGTCGCCGACCCCGCCGGGTACGGCGTCGTCGCTCTGCTCGCGATGGCGATCGTGAAGCTGGCGCTCCTCTCGGTCGCGTTCAAGAGCGGGTTCCTCGGCGGGCCCACGTTCCCGTCGATCTTCGCGGCCACGTGCGTCGCGCTCGCCGTGAGCCTCGTCTTCCCCGGAGCGAACCTCGCGGTCCTCATCGCGGGCACGATGGCGGGCTTCCTCACGGTCCTGTTCAAGGCGCCGTTCATGGTCGTGCTGCTCACCGCGGTCATGCTCCAGGCGGAGACGGTCCTCGTCGCGCTCATCGTCATCGCCGTGGCGGTCGCGCTCGTGGTCCAGCCGTACGTCATCGCCGCGATCGAGGTCCGGCAGGCGACGCGCAGGGCACGGAAGGGCGGGCGGGCGGCGGCCTGACCGTCGGGGTCCCGCGCGTCGGGAGGGCGTCGCGCCCCTATCATCCGCGCGTGGAGCCGACGCCGGATCGCCCGATCCGCCTGACCGACCTGACCGACTGCGGCGGCTGCGCCGCCAAGCTCGGCGCCGACCTGCTCGCGGACGCGCTGACCGGGCTGGGGGCGGACGCGCCGGCGGAC
>JALOOH010000109.1 GCA_025454515.1 Chloroflexota bacterium | reverse complement strand
CGTCTCCGCATCGACGTACGCGAAGCTCCAGGGGCTCGTCGCGGTCGGCCCGTGACCCGGGCGGTCGCGACCGCCGTCGGCGCCGTGGCAGCCGCGGCAGCGGCGACGTGGTGGGCACCGTCCGCCGGCGCCTGCGTCGTGGCCGCGGCGGCGGCGGTCGCGGCCGGGGCCGCCCTCGCGTGGCTCGGGGCCCGGGGCCCGGCCGCCGCCCCACGCCGCTCGGCGCCCGCCGCGCGGCCTCATGGGGTCGCGGCCCACGGCGGGCGACCCCCTCGCGGGTCGCGTCTCGCCCACCTCCGGCCCCTCGCGATCGCGGCGGGGGCCGCGATCGTCCTGTCGCGAGCCGCGGTCGGCACCGCGACGGCCCCGACCATCGGTGGCGCGGACGCAGCCGGACAGGCCAGCGGCTCGGGACGCGTGGTCGCCGTGTCCGCCCCGCGCGATGGACGGCAGCGCTTCACGCTCCGGATCGACGAACCGGCGCTCCTGCTGGACGCTCGCGCCCCTCGCTACCCGGAGGTGGGTGCGGGCTCGCGCGTGACGTTCACCGGTCGGGTCCGGCCACCGGGAGACGACACGTACGGGCGTTCGCTCGCGGCGCGGGGCCTGGCCGGGACGATCGAGATCCAGACCCTCGTGATCGGAGAGCCGGAGGCGGGCCCCGGGGCCTGGCTCGCCGGGCTCCGGGGCTTCGCCGACCTCGGGCTCCGGGCGTCGGTCCCGGAGCCCGCCGGCGGGCTCGCGGCCGGCGTCCTGCTCGGGCTGCGTGAGCGCGTCCCGCGGCCGGTCTCCGCGGAGTTCGTGGCCACCGGCCTGAGCCATGTCGTCGCGATCTCCGGCTGGAACATCGCCATCGTCGTCGCCGCCCTCGCGGCGCTCCTCCGGCGCGCGGGCAGGCGTCCGCGCCTCGCCGTGACGTTCGCCGTCGTCATCGCGTACGTCGCGCTCGTCGGCGCGTCGCCACCGGTCGTCCGGGCGGCGCTCATGGCCGGCGTGGTCCTCGCCGCGCGTGAGATGGGCCGGGCAGCCGGGGCGGCATCCGCGCTGGGGTGGGCCGTGACCGCGATGCTGGTGGCGGACCCGCGTGCGGTGGACGACCCGGGGTTCCGCCTCTCGGCCGCGGCCACGGCGGGCCTCATCGCCTGGTCCGCGCCGCTGACGGCCCGGCTCTCCGCGATCGGCGGCCGGCGGCTGCCGGCGAGCGTGGCCGAGGCTCTCGGCGTCTCGCTCGCAGCGCAGGCCGCGACGCTGCCCCTGGTGCTCGAGGGGTTCGGGCGCGTGTCGCTCGTGTCGCCGGCGGTGAATCTCGTCGTCGCGCCGATCGTGGCCCCGGCGATGGCGGCCGGCGCGGTGGCGCTCTGCGGCGGGATGCTCGCGGTCGCCGCGGCGCTGCCGGCGGTCGGGGCGCTCGCCGGGCTTCCGGCGTGGGTCGCGTTCGGCGCGGTGATCGCGGCCGCGTCGGTCGGCGCGCAGGTCCCGTTCGCGAGCGTCGCGGTCGGACCGCCGATCTCGCAGCTCCTCGCGGCGTCGGCGGCGACCGCCCTCGTGCTCGTCGGCACCGCTCGAGGCCGCGCGTTCGCCGGAGGAGCGCTCGCGAGGCTGCTTCCACGCCGCGCGCGCGGCGTCGAGCGGCCGCTCGACGCAGGCGCGTCACGGGCCCGGCACGGGGCGGACCCCGCCGACGGCCCGGTCGCGGCCCAGCGCCTGCGGCAGGCGGGTGGAGCGCCCCCCGGGGGCCGTCGGACACGGGTGGCCGCCGTCGCGCTCGCGGTCGTCGTCGCAGGGGTGGCGATCGGCGCTGCGCGCATGCCCGACGGCCATCCCCGCCTGGACGTCCTCGACGTGGGGCAGGGCGACGCGATCCTCGTGTCGGGGAGCCACGGCGGCCGCGTCCTCGTGGACGGCGGCCCCGACCCTGACCGCCTCGTGGCGGCGCTCGACGCGCTCGTGCCGCCCTGGGATCGGCGCATCGACGTCGTCGTCGTGTCTCATCCCCACGAGGATCACGTGGGAGGACTGCCCGGCCTCTTCGGCCGCTATGCCGTCGGACGGGTGGTGGGGTCGGGCCTCGCCGGCGCGGGACCGGGGTGGGCGGCCTGGGAGGAGGCGCGCGAGGCGCACGGGGTCGCCGCGACGACCGCTGCGGCCGGCGACCTGATCCGCGTCGACGACGTCCGGCTGCGCGTGCTGTGGCCGGACCCGGGGAGCGCGCACGGACGGGCGTCGGACGACGGCCGGGCGGTGAACGACACGTCCGTCGTGCTCCTCGGAGACGCGGACGGCGCGCGCTTCCTGTTGCCCGGGGACGCCGAGGACGACGTGGACCCCGTCCTGCGCGCGCGGGGACTGCCCCGGGTCACGGTGTTCAAGGTCGCGCACCACGGCAGCCGGACGGCGTCGTCGGACGCGCTGCTCGACGCGATCGATCCGCCGATCGCGGTCATCTCGGTCGGCGCCCACAACACGTACGGCCACCCGAGCCCGGTCACGCTCCGACGGCTCGAGTCCCACGGATCGCGGACGTTCCGCACGGACCGCGACGGGAGGGTCGGTGTGACGTTCGAGGCCGGGCGCGCGACGGTGCACACGGAGCGCGGGATGGGCGCGGGCGCCCTCCGGTACCATCGGCCCGATGACGGTCCCCGGGCGCCGCGCGTCGGCGGCGCTCCTCCTCTCTCTCGACCCGCCCCCGTGGTTCATGCGGCACGCGCGCGCGGTCGCCGAGATCGCCGCGTGGCTCGCCCAGCGCACCGCGGAGGCCGGCGTGCCCGTGAACGCGCGGCTCGTCGAGGCGGCCGCGCTCCTCCACGACGTGGACAAGCTCGTCGACGTCCGGGACGGCGCCGATCGTCCCCTCCCGCACGGCGAGGGTTCGGCCGCATGGCTCCGCGGCCTCGGCTGCGCGGAGCTTGCACCCGTCGTCGCGACCCACGCGGTGACGATCCTCGGCGACCCGGCGGCCACGGACGCGCTCCTCGCGGCCCCCGACGAGGTGCGGATCGTCGCGTACGCGGACAAGCGCGCCGGACAGCGCCTGGAGCCGATGGAGGCACGGTTCGCGTCGTGGCGGCGCCGCTACCCGACGGCGGCGGGCGATGCGGCGGAGGCCGCGCGGGTGGCCCGCATGCGCGCGGGTGCCGCGGCGCTCGAGCATGCCGTGTGCGGCCGCGCCGGCATCCGGCCGGCCGACGTCCGGAGGCTCGCGTGGACCGGCCGCGCCATCTCCGCGGCGCGTCGGGTGCGAGCATGACGACCCCGCCGGCAGGGCACGCCGACGCGGGCTCGAGCACCGCGCCGACCGTCCCGGTGGTCCTCGTCAGGGGCGACGACGCGCTCGGCGTCGAGCGGACGGCGCGGCGGTTCGCCGCCTCCGTCCCCGCGACGGGCGAGCGGAGGACGGTGCGGATCGCGGGCGTGGCGCGGCCCGCCTGGCTCGCCGAGGAGCGGGCGGCAGCGGCCCTGGAGGCCGCGGCCACGGGCTCGCTCTTCGGTGATGGCGCGCTCGTCATCGTCTCGGACGCCCCCGCCCTCTGGGGGGTCGATGCCGCCGGCCGGGCGCTGTCCGACGCGATCAGCCTCGTCGCGGAGGGCAACGTGCTCGCGCTGCTCGCGCTCGCGGACGAGTCCGACCGCCCGCCGGCAGGCACGAAGGGACTCGCAGACGCAGTCACGGCGATCGGCGGCCAGGTGCTGGAGGCGAGGATCCCGCCCGACCTCGCCCGCTGGATCGAGGCGACGGCGCCCGAGATGGGCGTCCTGCTGGGGCGCGGAGCGGCCGCGGAGCTCGCGCGGCGGATCGAGGGTCCGCGCGACCCGGCCCGGAAGCGCGCAACGGACGTGGACCACCGGGCGCTCGCCGCGGACGCCACGGCGGAGCTCGCGAAGCTCGGCCTGTACCGCGACGGGGCCGAGGTGACCGTCGAGGACGTGCAGGGCGTCGTCGCCGAGCGCCTCCCCACGTCGCTCTTCGAGCTCATCGACGCGATCGGCACGCGCCAGGTCCGCCGGGCGATCGTGCTGCTGGACCGGGCGTCGGCCTCCGTCCCCGGCCCCGTGCTCGTGACGCGGGTCCACCGGCGCCTCCGCGAGATCGCGATCGCGGCCGGGATGGTCGGGACGGGGACGCGGCCGGTGGAGATCGCCAGGTCGCTCGGGTGGGCGATCCCGAGCAAGCGCGACCCGGAACAGCAGGAGAAGGCGCTGTCCACGCTCGCGTGGCGCGTGGACCGCGCCCTCGCCGAGGCGCGCCGCTGGGGGCCGGGGGAGCTCGAGGCCGCGCTCGACGGCCTGCTGGCCGTGGACGCGTCGATGAAGGGCGATCCGGCCGCGGGCGAACGGGCGCAGCGGCTCGCGCTCACCCTGTGGCTCGTGGAGCGGGTCGCGCCCCGCTGACCCGTCTCAGTCGGCGAGGCGGGACGCCCGGCGCAGAAGGACCGTGTCGCTCTCGATGGCGAAGATGCATCGACCCCGGCGCAGGTCGAGCAGGTCCACCACGTCGGGGTCCACGTACAGCTGGGTGCAGGCCTGGCAGAGGCCGCCGGCGAGGTCGAGGCAGATCCGCTCGGTGCCGTCGGTGAGGCGGAAGGTCGTGTCGAACCGCGACTCGTAGAGCGGGTGGCCGCACTCGGGGCAGCGATCCTGGGGCACCGGCATGCGACCCTACCTCGCGCTGCGCGCCCGCCACACGCGGGTCGTCGGGCCGATCGTATGCGGGCGGGAGATGCTATCGAATGACCCGCAGGTACCGGCCGCGTGGTACGTCGCGGGGGTCGCCGGTGCGTCCTGTCACCCCTGCCCTACTGGACGCGGATGACCGTCTTCGCCTCGGCCCAGAGCCGCTCGAGCTGGTAGTAGTCGCGCTCCGGGGGCGCGAAGACGTGGACGATCACGGAACCCAGGTCCACGAGCAGCCAGTGGGACAGGGCCGAACCCTCGCGAGCGTACGGCTTGACGCCCAGCTCCGACACCCGGTCGCCGATCGCCTCCGCGATCGCGGCGAGCTGGCGCTCGCTCCCGCCCGAGCAGATGACGAAGTAGTCGGCGATCGACGTGAGGCCGGTCACGTCGAGCAGCACGATGTCCGCCGCCTTCTTGTCCTCCGCGGCCTCGACCGCCGCCCGCGCGACGTCGATCGGCGACACGGCGTCGGCCGGCTGCGCCGGTCCTTCGCGGCGCGGCAGTCCGTCCGTGCGGGGCGTGGCGGGGGCGGCGGGCTCGGTCACGGTCGGGGGGTCCTCGATTCGGGGTGCGTGGTCGGAGCTGCGTAGAGACGGCGGTCGTCGATGTACGCCCGGACGGCGTCCGGGACGAGGTAGCGAACGGAACGTCCCGCGGCGAGCCTCTCCCGGATGAGCGACGAGGATACGCCGAGCTCCGGTCCGTCGACCACGGCGACGCGGTCGCCGGAGCCCGGCAGGCACGCCTCGATCCAGGCGGCCGTGGGCCGCGGCGCGCCGGCGCGCGGCACGACCGCCATCCGGCAGGCGGCGATGAGACGACCGGGCTCGCGCCACGTCCCGATCGCGGCGAACGCCTCGGAGGAGAGGATCCACCAGAGGTCCGGGTCGCGGCCCTCCGCCCGGGCCGCGGCTGCGAGGATCGCGACGGTGTCCACGGCGAACGAGGGGCCGGGCCGGTCGACCTCCACCGTGCTGAGGGTGAACGCTGGGTTGCCGGCGATGGCAGCCGCGACCATCGCGACGCGGGCGGCGACGGGCGCGAGCCGTCGGTCCGGCTTGTGCGGGGGCGCCGCGGCGGGGACGAAGAGGACGCGCTCCATGCCGAGCGCCTCGCGCGCCTCCTCGGCGATCGCGAGGTGGCCCACGTGGACGGGATCGAAGGTCCCGCCGAGGATCCCCGTGCGACCGGGGACGATCGATGCGGTCCTGCCACCCGCGCCACCGGCGTCGGGCAGGGCCCGGCCGTCGGAGCCCGCGTCCCCGGGCCCGCTCACGCCTCGTCTCCCCAGATGTCGCCCTCCCACTCGAGCTCGACCCTGCCGATGCGGACCGTGTCGCCCGGCTCGATCCCCTCGCGCCGGAGCGCTGCGTCGATGCCCAGCCGCTCGAGGTCGCGCTGGAAGCGCTGGGCGGATTCCTCCACGTCGAAGTCCGTCTGGACGGCGATCCGCTCGATCCGCCGCCCTGCGACGCGGAGGGCCCCGTCGGCCTCGCGGACCACCGAGAACGCGTCGCCGAGCGCCTCGAGCCGATGGACGACGACGCCCGACGGCTCCGGCGTCGCGTCCTCGTCCGCGCCGGGCAGCACCTCGGCGAGCATCGCACGGAGCGCGTCGAGGCCGGTGCGGCTCTCGGCGCTGACGGCCACGCACGGGATCCGGTCGGCCGCGCGCGCGTCGCGGAACGCGGGCCAGCGCGCAACTGCGGCCGGCATGTCCATCTTGTTGAACGCCACGATGAGCGGCTTCTCCAGCAGCGCGGGATCGTGCGCCCGCAGCTCGTCGCGGATGACGTCGTGGTCCCAATCCGGGTCCGGGTCGCACCCATCCACGACGTGCACGAGGACCCGCGTCCGCTCGACATGGCGGAGGAACGCGTGCCCCAGGCCCGCGCCGGCCGACGCGCCCTCGATGAGGCCCGGGACGTCCGCGATCGTCGGACGGCGCTCGTCGTCCGGGCCCAGCTCCATCACGCCGAGGTTGGGCTCCAGCGTCGTGAACGGGTACGGGGCGATCTTCGGGGTCGCGGCGGTGAGGGCGGCGAGCAGGGTGGACTTGCCTGCGTTCGGGAGGCCCACCAGCCCCACGTCGGCGATGAGGCGGAGCTCCAGGCGGAGCCAGCGCTCGACGCCCGGCTCGCCCTTCTGGGCATGGCGCGGCGTCCGGTGCGTCGCGGTCGCGAAGTGCACGTTCCCGAGCCCGCCCCGGCCGCCCTTCGCGACGACCGCCGTCTGGGCGGCGGCGACGAGGTCGGCCACGAGTTCGCCGGTGGCGTCATCGAAGACCGAGGTCCCCGGCGGGACGTCGATCTGGCGCGGCGTCCCCGCCTTGCCGTGGCGCCGGGCGCCCTCGCCCCTCCCGCCGTCGCCGGCGCGGAAGTGGTGCGCGTGGCGGAAGTCGCGGAGCGTGGTCTGGCCGGGGTCCACGCGGAGGACCACCGACCCGCCGCGCCCCCCGTCGCCGCCGTCGGGGCCGCCGCGCGGCACGTGCGCCTCCCGCCGGAAGGTGGCCGCGCCGTCGCCGCCCGCGCCGGCCTTCACCCAGATCTTCACGCGGTCGAGGAACACGCCGTCATTCTCGCATGGCGATCGGCGCGCTCGGACACGCGCCGGGGAGGCTGGATCGCTCGGAGGTCAGCGCAGGTACGCGAGCGGGTTCACGCGGCTTCCGCCGCTCCACGGGTAGCCGACCCAGACCTCGAAGTGGAGGTGCGGGCCGGTGGCCCACCCCGACGCGCCGAGGGAGCCGATCCGCTGGCCGGCGCCGACCGTCTGGCCGGATCCGACGGACACGCCGGCGAGGTGGTTGTACGTCGTGTACACGCCGTTCCCGTGGTCGATCCAGACCTGGTACCCACCACCGTTGGAGCGCCACCCGGCGTAGATCACACGGCCGCCGGCGGCGGCGACGACGGACGATCCGTAGTCGCCCGCGATGTCGATCGCGGGGTGCCCGTAGTGGGAGTACTGGCTGAGGTAGTTCCCCCCGCCCACGACCGGCCATGCCATCCGCCCGCCGGCGTACCGGACCGGGCCGACGGGGCGCGTCTGCGTGATG
>JALOOH010000108.1 GCA_025454515.1 Chloroflexota bacterium | reverse complement strand
GGACGGCGACACGGACGCCGACGCACGCGCGGGTCGGACGAGCCTGGGCCGCGCGGCGTACGAGCACGCGGTCGTCGTGGCCAAGGAGGCGATCGCGTCGGGCGAGGCGATCCAGGTCGTCCTCGCGAGGCGCCAGACGGTCGACCTGCCGCCCGGAGCGGGCGGTCGCCCGGTCGACGGCCTCGCCGTCTACCGTGCCCTCCGCCGCGTCAACCCCAGCCCGTACCTGTTCTTCGTCAGGACCCCGGGCCACGACGTCGTGGGCGCGAGCCCGGAGCTGCTCGTCCGCGTCACCGGACGGAAGGTCGCGACGCACCCGATCGCCGGCACCCGGCCACGGGGCGCCGACGACGCCGAGGACCGACGGCTCGGAGAGGAGCTGCAGGCGGACCCGAAGGAGCGCGCCGAGCACGTCATGCTCGTGGACCTCGGCCGCAACGACCTCGGCCGCGTCGCCGAGCCCGGGAGCGTCGCCGTCACGAAGTACATGGAGGTCGAGCGGTACAGCCACGTCCTCCACCTCGTGAGCCACGTGGAGGCGAAGCTCGCCGAGGGACGCGACTCGCTCGACGCGCTACGCAGCGTCTTCCCCGCCGGCACGCTGACCGGCGCGCCGAAGGTCCGGGCGATGCAGCTCATCGCCCGTGCCGAGGGTGAGCGCCGCGGCCTGTACGGCGGGGCCGTCGGGTACCTCGGGTACGACGGCGACCTGGACACGGCGATCACGATCCGCAGCGCGGTCCTCAAGGACGGCCTCGCCCATCTCCACGCGGGCGCCGGGATCGTGAAGGGCAGCGATCCCGCGTCGGAGTTCCGGGAGACCGAGGCGAAGGCCGCCGCGATGCGACGGGCGATCGAGGCGGCGGGGGCCGCGGCCTCACCGTCGGCCGGGTCGGTCCCGGCGGCCGGGACCGGCGGCGAGGAGGCGGCGCCGTGATCCTCGTCATCGACAACTACGATTCGTTCACGTTCAACCTCGTGCAGGCGCTCCAGGCGGCGGGCGCGGCCGTCCGCGTCGTCCGCAACGACGCGATCGACCGGGCGGGGGTCGAGGCGTTCGCCGACGACCCGGCCGCCGACCTCCGCGGCATCGTCGTCTCGCCCGGCCCCGGCGATCCCGACGACGCGGGCGTGAGCGTGGACGCGATCCGCGTCGCCGCCGCCCGGGGGATCCCCGTCCTCGGCGTCTGCCTGGGGATGCAGTCCATGGGGGCGGCCTTCGGCGCGTCGATCGTCAGGGCGCCCACCCTGGTCCACGGCGAGGCGTCGCCCATCGACCACGACGGCCGGGGGTTGCTCGCGGGCCTCTCGCCCGGGTTCATGGCGGCCCGGTACCACTCGCTCGCGGTGGACCCCGCGACGCTGTCGCCCGACCTGGAGGTGACCGCGACCGCGGAGGACGGCACCGTCCTCATGGGGATGCGCCACCGGACGCTGCCGCTCGAGGGCGTGCAGTTCCACCCGGAATCGGTCCTGACGCCCGAGGGGCCGCATCTGCTCGCGAACTTCCTCCGTCTCGCGGGGGAGGGCGAGGCGGGCGTGCTCGACGCGGCGACGGGCACCTTCGCGACGCGCGGCCTCACCGACCCTGACGCGCCGCAGGAGCCGGGCCCGCACGAGGTCGTGGCGACGACGGCGGTCCTGCCGGCCACGGCTGCCACCTCCGCGCCTGCCCCGGGGGTCGAGACGGCTCCCTCGGCGGTGCTTCCCGTTCCGGCCGGGGACCCCGCGCCCGACGCCGCCGCCCGCGCTGCGGAGGTGGTCTCCGCGGCTCTTCACCGCGTCGTGGACGGCGACACGCTCTCGCTCGACGAGGCGCGCGCCGCGATGGGCGCGGTGATGGACGGCGCGGCCACCCCGTCGCAGCTGGCCGCGCTGCTCGTCGCGCTCCGGATGCGCGGGGAGACGGTGGACGAGCTCGCAGGCTTCGCTGCGGCGATGCGGGATCGCGTCGTGCGCGTGGACGCCCCGGCAGGCACGGTCGACACGTGCGGGACGGGCGGCGATCGGAGCGGGACGTTCAACATCTCCACGGCTGCCGCGCTCGTCGTCGCGGCGGCGGGCGTCCCCGTCGCGAAGCACGGCAACCGGGCGATCACCTCGCGGTCGGGCTCGACGGACGTCCTCGACGCGCTCGGGGTGCGGATCGACCACGACGCAGCCTCCGCGGCGGCCGCTCTCCGGGACGACGGCTTCGCGTTCCTCTTCGCCCCCTCCTTCCACCCGGCCATGCGCCATGCGGGACCCACGCGCCGCGAGATCGGCGTCCGGACCGCGTTCAACCTCCTGGGACCGCTCACGAACCCGGCGGGCGCCCGACGCCAGGTCATCGGGGTCGGCGCCGCCGATGCCGCGCCACGCCTCGCCGAGGTCGTGGGCCGGCTCGGGACGGATCGCACGCTCCTCGTCCACGGCGCCGGCATCGACGAGATCCCGCTCGACGGGACGGGCGTCGTCTACGATGTGACGCCCGCGGGCGTGGAGCGCCGCCCCGTCGATGCGATCGTGCTCGCTGCCCTCGGGATCGCCCCCGCGGCGACCACCGACCTCGCCGGCGGCTCGCCCGCCGAGAACGCGGCCCTCGTCGAGGCGGTCCTCGGCGGCGCGCCCGGGCCGCGACGCGACGTCGTCCTCCTCAACGCGGCCGCGGCGCTCGTCGCGGCCGGGCGCGCCCCGGACCTCGCCGCCGGCGCGGCGCTCGCAGCCGAGACGGTCGACGCGGGCCGCGCCGTCGAGCTCCTCGACCGCCTGCGCGCCGCCCGTCGCGCATACGAAGCGACGCTGGCGGCGTCGACCGCGGACGACGCTGGCCCGCCCGCACCCGCCCGGAACGGAGCCCCGCGATGACCACCCTCGCGCCCAACGTCCGTCCTCGTCGGCGCGCCGGCGGCGCCGCCGTCAGCACCGCACCCGCGGACCGCGGGTCCGTGGTCGCCGAGATCGCCGCGCGCCGAGCGGCCGACGTGGCGCGGGATCTCGGGGATGCGCGTCTGCGCGACCTCGTCGCCGCCGCAGCGACGGCCCCCCCGCCGCGACCGGTCGCCGAGCGGCTCGCCGCGCCCGGATGCCATGTCATCGCCGAGGTGAAGCGCCGCTCGCCGTCGGCCGGCGCGATCGCGGCGGACGGCGACGACATCGTCGCGCGCGCCCGTGCCTACGTCGCCGGCGGCGCCGCGATGGTCAGCGTGCTGTGCGAACCGCACTGGTTCGGGGGGTCGGTCGAGGACCTGCGGGCCGTCCGCGCGGCCGTCGCCGCCCCGGTGCTCGCGAAGGAGTTCGTCGTCGACGAGCGCCAGCTCCCGGTCCTGCGCGCCGCTGGCGCCGACGCCGTGCTCCTCCTCGCCGTCCTGCATCCCGCGCGACGCCTCGCGGGGCTCGTCCGACTGGCGCGGGACCTCGGGCTCGAGCCGCTCGTGGAGGTCCACGGCCCCCGGGAGGTCGACCGCGCGCTGGCATCCGGCGCCCGCCTCATCGGCGTGAACAACCGCGACCTCCGCTCGCTGGCGGTGGATCCGGAGACCGCGACCGGCGTCCGGCCGCTCATCCCGGACGACCGGATCGCCGTCGCCGAGTCCGGCGTCCGCGAGCCCGGCACCGTCGCCGCCTGGCGCGCCGTCGGGTACGACGCCGCGCTCATCGGCGAGGCGCTCGTCCGCGCCGACGACCCTGCCGCGGCCGTGCGCGCGTTCGCCGCCGCCGGCGCCGCCCCGGTGGACCCGGGCGCGGAGGATCGCGCACCCCTCGTGAAGATCTGTGGGGTCACGGACGAGGCCGGGGCGCTCGCCGCGGTGCGGGCCGGGGCGGACGCGATCGGCCTGAACGTCGTCCCGGGGACGCCGCGCGCGCTCTCGCTCGCCGAGGCCGCCGGCCTCGCGGCCACGATCCGCGCGGCCGCGGGCCCGGTCCGGCCCTCCGTCGTGCTCGTCACCGCCGACATGGGCGCCGCCGACCTCGCCACTGCCGTCGCCGCGACCGACGCGGACGCGGTCCAGCTCTGCGGAGACGAGCCCGAGGCCGCGATCGCCTCCTGCCCGCGGCCCGCGTGGAGGGTCGTCCACGTCCCCGAAGACGCGGACGACCCGGCGCCGGTCGTCGCCCGCGCGCGCGCCGCGCTCGCAGCCGGAGCGGAGCGTGTCCTCCTCGACGCCTCGGGCGGGCCGTTCCCGGGCGGCACCGGGCGCCGCATCCGGGCGGACCTCGCCGCGGCCGTCGCCCGCGAGGTCCCCGTCGTCCTCGCGGGCGGCCTGGATCCGGCGTCGGTCACTGACGCGCTCCTGGGGATCCCGGCCGTCGGCGTGGACGTCGCCTCCGGCGTCGAGGGGCCGCGCGCCCCCGGGCAGCGTCCCCGCAAGGACCCCGTCGCGGTCGCGCTCTTCGTCAAGCGCGCCCGCGCCGCCCGGTGGGACCGGCCCAACCTGGCTGCCCGGCCGACGCCGGTCCCCGCGGGCCTCATCGAGGCGGACGCCGAGGGGCGATGGGGCATCGACCGCGGGTTCGGCGGGCGGTACGTCCCCGAGACCCTCGTGTCGGCTCTCGAGGGCCTCGAGCGCGCGTATGCCGCCATCCGCCACGACCCCGTCTTCTGGTCGGAGCTCCGGGCGCTCCTCGCGACGTACTCCGGCCGCCCGACTCCCGTGTATCGCGCCGACCGTCTCGCGGAGAGCCTGCTCGGGCGCGCGCGCACCCTCGCGTCCGACCCGTCGGCCGTCCCGTCGCGGATCCGCCTCTACCTCAAGCGCGAGGACCTCGCCCACACGGGCGCCCACAAGATCAACAACGCCCTCGGCCAGGCCCTGCTCACGCGGCGCCTGGGCAAGACCCGGGTGATCGCCGAGACCGGCGCCGGCCAGCACGGCGTGGCCACGGCGACGGCGTGCGCGCTCCTCGAGATCCCGTGCGTCGTGTTCATGGGCGCGGAGGACATCGAGCGCCAGCAGCCCAACGTCGCGCGGATGCACGCGCTCGGCGCCGAGGTCCGCTCGGTGACGAGCGGGACGGCCACCCTGAAGGACGCGGTGAACGAGGCGATGCGCGACTGGGTGACCAACGTGGAGACCACCCACTACGTCCTCGGCTCGGCGATGGGCCCGCACCCGTACCCGACGATCGTCCGCGACCTCCAGCGCGTCATCGGCGACGAGGCCGCGGCACAGGTCGCCGCGGTCGAGGGGCGGCTCCCGGATCTCGCGATCGCGTGCGTCGGCGGCGGCTCCAACGCGATCGGGCTGCTCGCGCGCTTCATCGGCGAGCCGGACGTGCGGCTCGCGGTCGCCGAGGCGGCCGGCGACGGGATCCCCACCGGGCACCACGCGGCGGCGCTCGCCGGCGGAACGCCCGGGATCCTCCATGGTTCCCGGAGCCTCATGCTCCAGGACCGCGACGGGCAGGTCGTCGAGGCGTTCTCCCTCTCGGCCGGACTCGACTACCCGGGCGTCGGCCCGCAGATCGCAGCGCTCTTCGCCGCCGGCAGGCTGGAGGTCGAGGCCGCCACCGACGCGGAGGCGGTCGAGGCGGTCCACGAGGTGACCGCCGCCGAGGGGATCCTGCCGGCCCTCGAGACCGCGCACGCGTTCGCGGTCCTCCCCCGGTTCCTCGCGGGGGTCGGGGGGTCCGGGCGGCCGGTGCCGGACGGGGCGATCGTGCTCGTCGGGCTCTCCGGGCGCGGCGACAAGGACCTCGCGACGCTGGAACGCTGGGAGGCGCGCCGCGCCGGGAGCCACCGATGAGTCGCGCGGGGGACGCGGGCGGGCGGTCCGCGGCGGGGTCGAGATGGCGGGCGCGCTCCGCCGCCCCGGCAGATCCCGGCGCGACCGCCGGCACGGACGCGACGGTCGGCGCGCGGCGGATCCGCGCGGCGTTCGACGCGGCCCGGGCGGAGGGCCGTGTCGGCCTCATCCCCTACGTCGTGGCCGGCTACCCGGACGCGGAGGGGTCGCTCGCCGTCGCGCTCGCCGCCATCGACGCGGGGGCCGACCTCCTCGAGGTGGGCCTCCCGTACTCCGACCCGCTCGCGGACGGGGCGACGCTCCAGCGTGCGTCCGGGATCGCCCTGCGGGCGGGCGCGACGCTCGATCGATCGGTGGCGCTCCTCCGGGCGATCGCGGCGGCGCGACCGGGGACCCCGCTCGTCCCGATGGCATACGCGAACCAGGTCGTCGGGGGAGGAGACGGCCGAGCTGCCGCGATCGCGCTCGCGGACGCGGGCGCGTCCGGCGTCATCGTCGCCGACCTCACGCCCGACGAGGGCGCGCCGTTCGAGGCGGCCGCCCGCGACGCTGGCCTCGCGGTCGTCTACCTCGTGGCCCCGACCACCGCGCCGGCGCGCCGGGCGGAGATCGCGGCCCGGACCGGCGGGTTCCTCTACTGCGTCTCGCTCGTCGGCGTGACGGGCGCGCGGACGAGCCTGCCGCGGGCGGTCGGCCGGTACGTGACCGAGGTGAAGGCCATCTCGCCCGTGCCGGTCGGCGTCGGGTTCGGCGTCTCGCGGCCGGAGCATGTCCGGGTCCTCCGGCACGCCGGCGCGGACGGGGTCATCGTGGCGTCCGCGCTCGTCGATGCTCTCGGGCCGGACGGCCGGGACGTCGCGGCGCTCGGCCGCCTCGTCGCCGGGCTGCGGGCGGCGACGGGAGGGTAGGCGCGTGGCGGATCCGATCGCCGTCCTCGTCGAGGTCACTCCGAAGCGCAGTTTCGCGTCCGCGCTCGAGTGGCCGGGCTGGTCGCGGTCCGGCCGCGACGAGGCGGCCGCCGTCGCGGCGCTCGACGCGTACGCCGGGCGGTACGGGCGCGTCGCAGCAGCCGCGGGCCATCCGCTTCCCGTGCCGCTCGCCGCCATCGAGGTCGTCGAGCAGGCAGAGGGGAACGCCACCACCGCGTTCGGGGCGCCCGACGTCCGCGCAGCCCTCGACGCGCGGCCGCTGGGTGCCGCGGAGGCGGCGCGGCTCGCCGCCCTCGTGGAAGCCACGTGGGCCGCGCTCGACCGCATCGCCGCGGGTGCCCCCGCGGAGCTTCGGAAGGGGCCCCGCGGTGGGGGCCGCGATCGCGACGCCGTCCTCGCGCACGTACTGGCGGCCGAGAACGCCTATGCGCGCACCATCGGGATCAAGGTGCCCGAGCCTGCCGTCGGGGACGCGGCCGCGATCGCCGCTCAGCGGCTCGCCATCGCGGCCCTCCTCGCCGAGCCCTCCGACGGCAGCCCCCTCGACGGCCGGAAGTGGCCGCCGCGGTACGCCGCCCGCCGCATCGCCTGGCACGTGCTCGACCACGGCTGGGAGATCGAGGACCGCTCCGAAGGCTGAGCAGGGCGCCCGGCCGCGCCGCCCGCCGTCGTCAACCCGCGAACAGCTCCCCGAGCCGATCCGTGTCGATCGCCCGCGGCCGCTCCACGAGCCCGACGAGCGCCGCCGCCTCGCCGAGGAGGTCCGCCGGCCGGGTACCCGCGTCCAGCAGCGCCCCCACCGCCGTGTCCCCGGCGGCCTTGCTCAGCTTCGATCCGTCCGGCCGGAGGACGAGGGGGTGGTGCAGGTGAGCGGGGGGCGTCGGCCGCCCTAGAGCCGCGGCGAGTCGCAGCTGGAGGGGTGTCGCGTCGAGCAGGTCGCGGCCGCGGATCACGAGGTCCACGCCGTGCCGCGCGTCGTCCACGACGACGCACAGGTGGTACGTGCGATTGCCCAGGCGGTCGCGGACGAGGGGATCCCCGCCGGCAGCCACGGACGCTGCGACCGGCCCCAGCAGGAGATCGTCGAAGCCTTCGTCGCCCCCGCCGAGCGCGGCCCGGATCCC
>JALOOH010000107.1 GCA_025454515.1 Chloroflexota bacterium | reverse complement strand
GTGCCGTCGAGGACGATCGACATGGGAGGGTTCCTGCCTCGGGACGAGGGCACATCGACGTCCGACGCGACGCCGAGCCGTAGCCATCGTAGCGGGGCGGGAGAAGGAGGGAGGGCGGGGCGGCGGGGCGGCGGGGGAGGGGGCGAGGCGGCTGCAGGGCGCTCGAGGGCCTGCCCCGCCTCCTCGAACCCCCGAGCGGACGCACGCGGACGCAAGCGGACGCACGCGGACGCAGGTGTGCCTGGCAGGCACACTTCCACGTACACGCACGTCGCATCCGTGCCCCCGGGGCATCAGGGCGACCCGTGCGACGCCGTTCCGGACCTCAGATCGGTCGCGGACGTGCGTGCCGGGCATCGCGGCGACACGGATGCCCCGGATCTGATGCCTGCCAGGCACACCTGCGTCCGCTTGCGTCCGCTTGCGTCCGCTCGGGGGTTCGAGGTGGCGGGGCAGGCCCTCGAGCGCCCTGCGGCCGCCCGACCCCGGCCTCGCCCCGCCCCTCCCTCTCCCGGGCCCCGCTACGATGGCGGAGGCTCGGCGTCGCGTCGGACGTCGATGTGCCCTCGTCCCGAGGCAGGAACCCTCCCATGTCGATCGTCCTCGACGGCACGTCGCTCACCCTCGAGAAGCTCGCCGCGATCGCCCGCGACGGCGAGCAGGTCGCGCTCGACCCCGCCGCCCTCGACCGGATCGCGGCCAACCGCGCGATGCTCGAGGAGAAGATCGCCGCCCACGAGATCATGTACGGGGTCAACACGGGGATCGGCGAGTTCAGCGAGGTCGTGCTCACCGACGAGCAGGTCGCGCAGTTCCAGCGCTTCCTCATCTACAACCACGCCGCCGGCATCGGAGACCCCGCTCCGATCCCCACCGTCCGTGCCGCCATGGCGGGCCGGATCAACGTCCACGCCCATGGCAACTCGGGCTGCCGCCCGGTCATCACGCAGACCCTCGTCGCGATGCTCAACCGCGGCGTCACGCCGGTCGTCTGCCAGCGCGGGTCGGTCGGCGCGTCCGGCGACCTCGCGCCGATGGCGCAGGTCGCGCTCCTCCTCATGGGCGAGGGCGAGGCCTGGTACGAGGGCGACCGACTCCCCGGCGCGGAGGCCCTCCGCCGGGCCGGCATCACACCCCCGGGCCTGGAGGCGCGCGACGGCCTGTCGACCATCAACGGCTCGAACATGCTCACCGCGATGAGCGCGCTCTCGCTGTACGACATCGAGCGCCTGCTGAAGCAGGCTGAGATCGCGGCAGCGATGACCCTCGAGGCCCTCCTCGCCAACCTCAAGCCGTACGACGTCCGGCTCCACCAGCTGCGCGGCTTCCCGGGCGCGGTCCGGTCGGCGAAGGCGATCGTGGCGCTCCTCGAGGGCTCCGACCTGCGGACCGGGAAGATCCACACGAAGGTCCAGGACGCCTACTCGATGCGCTCCACGCCGCAGGTGATCGGGGCGGCGCACGACGCGGTCGCCTGGGCCCGGACGCAGGTGGAGACCGAGCTCAACGGCGTCGGCGACAACCCGATCTTCCTCACCGACGAGAAGCTGACCCTCACGGGCGCGAACTTCCAGGGGACGCCGGTCGCGCTCCCGATGGACATGGTCGGCGCCGCCGTGACGACCGTCTGCGTCCTGTCGGAGCGCCGCCTGAACCGCCTGACGAACCCGGCCCTCTCGGTCGGCCTGCCGGCCTTCCTCACGAAGGGCGCCGGGATGTTCTCCGGGATGATGCTCAGCCAGTACACCGCCGATTCGCTCATCGTCGAGCAGCGCCTGCTCTCGGCCCCGGCCTCGATCCAGTCGATCCCGGCCGCCGCGGACCAGGAGGACTTCGTCTCGATGGGCATGAACACGGCGATGAAGACCGAGCAGATCGTGGACGACGCCTACGGGGTCATCGGCATCGAGATGATGGCGGCGGCGCAGGCGCTCGACTTCCGCGAGATGACCCGTGGCAAGGGGACGGACGCGGCGCACGCCGTGATCCGGCGCCACGTCGCACATCTCGACGAAGACCGGCCGCTCCACGTGGACCACACGCGGATGAAGGCGCTCGTGAAGTCCTGCGAGATCCTCGACGCGGTGGAGGCGGCGGTCGGGCCGCTGGGGTAAGGGCAGGCGCGGCCGGGGTGCCGGCAAGCGCCCGCGGCCGCCTCGAACGGGCTCGGACATCACGACGCCCGGAGGCCGGTGGGCGCTCCGGGCGTCGGCTCGTCCGAGAGGTCGTCAGGAGCCGATGATCACCTGACATCCGACGTTCGGGACGGAGATCACGGTCAGCAGCATCGATGCCGCCGCGTCCTGGTTCCCCGCCTGCAGGATCGACTGGCCGACCCAGTTCATGGACGTTCCGTTGCCCGGCGCGATGTCCGTGGGACCAAGCCAGGCACCCTGGACGTGGAGCATGCTCGGGGTGTGGTTGCTCACCTCGAGCTGGACCTGGGGGTCGGCAAGGGTGTTGCCACAGGCACCGCGGACCCTGATCCCGTCACGGTCGTAGAGGACCGTCCAACCCGACGGGAACGGGAGGTCCAGGTACGTCGACTCCAGAGAGCCGGTCGCCCCTGCCGGGCCCGTGGGTCCCTGCGGACCGGTGGGGCCGGTGGGTCCCGCGGGTCCGCTCGGGCCCGTCGCTCCGGTCGGACCTTGCGGCCCGACGCTCCCCCAGCTGACGAGTCGCCCGCCGCCCGGCAGCTTGCACTGGGCCGTTTCGCCCATCCGGACGTTGCCGTAGACGTCATAGCAAGCGTAGAGGGTCGCCGGGTTGGAGGCGGCGAACGTGCCCCCGGCGCCGACGACGACCAGGGCGAACGCGCCGATCCCCACGGCGAGCGCGCGGATGCGTGGACGGAACGCGGGCATCGATGCCTCCCTCTCGTCGGCGCGGCCCGCGCAAGGGGCGGGTCGCTCGATCTGCGGAGGATGGGTGAAGCGAGGGACAGCGTCAACGTCGGACGGCAGGGGCCGTCCCCGCCCGCCACCCTTCCTTCACCGTTTCTTCACCGGCATGCCTCTCGCGCTCCGAGCCCCCCGCGCGGTACGATGCGCGGCACCCCGAGCCCGGAGCGTCCCGAGGAGGAGCCCCCATGTCCACGACCATCCGGCCGGCCGGACGCCGGCTCACATCCGTCGCGGTCCTCGCGGCGACCGTCGCTGTCGTCGCCGCCGCGTGCTCCAGCAGCGGAGCGACGAGCGCACCCGTGACCGAGGCCCCCGCCGCGTCGGCGAGCGCCGCCGCCGTCGCCTGCACGCCGGAGGCGGGCACCTTCCGCATGGGCACCGAGCCCTGGCTGGGCTACGGCCCCTGGTGGGTCGCCGACGAGAAGGACCTGTTCGCGCAGAACGGCCTCGACGTGAAGGTCAGCAGCTTCACGACGGACGACGAGATCAATGCCGCCCTCGTGGCCGGCCAGATCGACGGGGCGAACATCGCGACCCACACGGCGATGCGCCTCGCGCAGGCCGGGACGCCGCTGACGATCGTCCTCGTCCTCGACCAGTCGAACACCGCCGACGCCGCCCTCGCGGCCGCCCCTGTCGCCTCGATCAAGGACCTCAAGGGCAAGAAGGTCGCGTACGAGGAGGGGACCACCTCCGACATCCTCCTGCGCTACGCCCTCTCCCAGAACGGCATGACCATCGACGACATCGTGAAGGTCCCCACGTCCGCCGCCGATGCGGGCACCGCCGCGATCGCGAAGCGCGTGGACGCTGCCGTCACCTACGAGCCGTACCTCACCGCCGCGCTCGGCCAGGACCCCGCCTTCAAGCTCATCTACACGGCCGCCGAGAAGCCGGGCCTGATCTCCGACGTCTTCGTGGTCCGCAACGACGCCCTTGGCAAGGTCCCGTGCCAGATCCAGACGCTCATCCAGACCTGGGACGACGCGGTCGCCTACTACAACGCCAACGGCGACGACGCCAAGGCGATCATCAGCAAGGCCGTCGGCGCGACGCCCGAGGACCTCAAGACGGCGTTCGACGGGGTGGACATCTACACGGTCGCCCAGGCGAAGTCGCTCCTCGAGGGCGCCTTCCCGGGCACGATGACGGACATCATGAAGATCGCGGTCGCCGCGGGGATCATGCCGGCCGAGATCGACCCGACCACCCTGCTGAACACGACCTTCATCGACAAGGCGACCCAGTAGGCACGAGCACGCCCGGGTAGACCGGGCGCCGACCGGCGCCGCCGGGGCCCCCGCCCGGCGCCTCCGCGACGCCCGGGCCCGGCGACGCCGCGGAGGCCATGTGACAGCGACGGCGCAGGAACGGACCGGCGACGGGGCCGGCCTGCCCGCGCCCGCCGGCGCCCCGACGCGTGCCGCCCCCCGACGCAGGCGGCGGCACGAGTCACTCCGCATCGGCGGCGGGATCTCGCCGCGCCTCTACGTGGCGGTCGCGTCGAGCGCATTCATCCTGCTGTTCGCGATCTGGCTCCTGCTCACCGCGACCGGTGCCGTCCCTCCGCTCTTCCTCCCGACGCCCGGCGAGGTGCTCGACCGGCTGCTCACGCTCGCCGCGGACGGCACGCTGTGGAGCGACATCCTCGTGTCGGTCGGCCGCATCGCGGTCGGCTTCATCCTCGCGACCGTCCTCGCCGTCCCGCTCGGCATCCTCATCGGGACCTACTCGTTCTGGGAGGCGGCGGTCGAGCCGATGGTGGACTTCGTCCGCTACATGCCCGTCGTCGGCTTCATCCCCCTGACGATCATCTGGATCGGCATCGACGACAGCCAGAAGTGGGCGATCATCTTCATCGGGACCTTCTTCCAGGAGGTCCTGCTCGTCATGGACAACGTGAAGCGCGTCCCGCGCGACCTCGTGGAGATCGGCTACACGCTCGGCGAGCGCGACCGGTCGATCCTCCGGCGGATCATCCTGCCGTCCGCGTCCCCGGGGATCTGGGACACGCTCCGGATCAGCCTCGGCTGGGCCTGGACGTGGATCGTGCTCGCCGAGCTCGTCGCGGCGGGCTCCGGCCTCGGATACCGCATCACGACGGCGCAGCGGTACTTCCAGACCGAGACGATCATCGGCTACCTCATCGTGCTGGGGATCCTGGGCCTGGTGACCGACCAGACGATGAAGCTCGTGGGCCGACGGGTCTTCCCGTGGGCGGAACGATGAGCGGGAGCGGCGCGCCGATCGCGGGCCCGCTCGATCCGGCCCCCGCCGCCCCGATGACGGGCCGGGGCGCTCCCCGACTCCAGATCCGCGACGTCCGCAAGACGTTCGAGGGGAAGAAGCCGGTCGAGGCCCTGGCGGGTGTCAGCATGTCGCTCGCCGCCAACGAGTTCGTCTCGCTCGTGGGGACGTCCGGCTGCGGCAAGTCCACGCTCCTGTCGATCGTCGCCGGCCTCATCGACCCCAGCGGGGGCGACGTCCTCGTGGACGGCGCCTCGATCGACGGTCCCGGCCGCGACCGCGGGGTCGTCTTCCAGACGTACACGCTGTTCCCGTGGCTCACCGCCCGCGAGAACGTGGCCTTCGCGCTGCGCGGCGAGAAGATGAGCACGAAGGCGCGACGAGAGGTCGCCGACGAGCACCTCGCCCTCGTCGGCCTCGAGTCCTTCGCCGACGCGCAGCCCCGCCAGCTGTCCGGCGGGATGAAGCAGCGGGTGGCGATCGCTCGCGCCCTGTCGTACAAGCCGTCGATCCTGCTCATGGACGAGCCCTTCGGCGCCCTCGACGCGCAGACCCGCCTGCTCATGCAGGAGCTGCTGACCCGCGTGTGGGAGTCGCATCGCCTGACGGTCCTCTTCGTCACCCACGACGTCGAGGAGGCGGTGTATCTCTCCGACCGGGTCTTCGTCATGACGAACCGGCCCGGCCGACTGAAGGACGAGGTGCGGATCGACCTCCCGCGCCCGCGCGCGATCGAGCAGCAGGAGGCGCCCGAGTTCCTCGAGCTGCGGCGGCGGATCCTCGCGTCGATCCGCGAGGAGTCGCTGCGGGTGGAGCCGGGCATCGAGGAGGAGATCCGGGCGTGAGCGTCCTCCGGCCCGGGCCCCGCCCGGCGGGAGGCGCGCGATGACCCGTCCAGTCCTCGTCGAGACCGTCCTGGGCCCGGTCCCCGCCGACGACCTCGGCCCGACGCTCATCCACGAGCACGTCCGCATGGACCTGTGGCCGTGGTTCGACGCGCCGGGGCCGGACGCCACGGCCGCCGAGCGCGCCGTCGCGGACCTGGTGGTCTCGGACGATCCGCTCGTCATGGAGCGGGTCCGCGCGAACGCGTTCGCCGTCCGCGACAACCTCCTGCTCACCGACGCCGACCTCGCGGTGGCCGAGCTGGCGCGGTTCGCCGCGGCCGGCGGCAGGACGGTCGTGGACCTGACGCTCGACGAGATCGGGCGCGACCCGGGATCCCTCCGCGACGTCGCGCTCCGGACGGGCCTCAACGTCGTCATGGGCTGCGGGCACTACGTGGGACGCGCGCAGCCGGCCGCGGTCCGCGATGCCCCGGAGGAGGCGCTGCGCGACGAGATGATCCGGGACCTGACGGATGGGGTGCCGGTCGGGACGGCGATGGCCGGGCGGGTCCGACCCGGGGACGGGGTGGCGGGCGCCGAGCACGTCCGGGCGGGGATCATCGGGGAGATCGGGACGTCGGACCCCATCGACCCACGCGAGGAGAAGGTCCTCCGCGCGGCATGTGCCGCGCAGCGCTCGACGGGCCGGACGATGGTCGTCCATCTCGATCCCTGGGGCCGCGCCGGCCACGCGGTCCTCGATGCGTGCGAGGCGGCCGGGGTGGACCTCGACCGCGTCGTCCTCGCCCACCTGGACCCGTCGCTGCCGGACCACGCGTACCATCGCGCGCTCGCCGCCCGGGGAGCGTGGATCAGCTACGACATCTGGGGCGACGAGGATGCGTACGGCGACCGGGGCATGCCCACCGATGACCTGCGGATCGCCGCGGTCCTCGTCGCGCACCTGGACGGCTGGGAAGACCGCCTCCTCGTCTCCCAGGACGTCTGCCTCAAGAGCCAGCTGCGCGCCTTCGGGGGCGGCGGGTACGACCACCTGCTCGTCGGCATCGCGCCGCGACTCGAGGCGGCCGGCCTGGACCCGCTGGAGGTCGAGGCCCTGCTGGTGGACAATCCGAGGCGCGCCCTCACGGGCACGGACCTCTGACCTCCGGCCGAGCCGCCGCCCCGGCCGGGACCCCATCGGCACCCCGCCCGACGCCGACGAAGGAGCCCGCCATGAAGGACCCGATGAACGAGTACCGCGGGATGCGGGTGACGGTGGCCGACGGGGCCGCCGAGGTGGCGCGCGTCACGCGCGAGGCGGAGGTGAAGGTCGCCGTCGACCGCGTCCTGCCGCGCCGCGAGCCGTCGCTCGCCACGGGACTGGCGTTCTTCGACCACATGCTCGAGATGATCGCGTGGCACGCCGGGCTGAACCTCGAGGTGACCTTCGCGAAGAGGACCTACGCCCTCCGCCACGTCGTGACCGAGGACATCGGGCTGGCGCTCGGCCTCGGCGTGAACGCGCTCCTGCGCGAGGCGATGGCGGCCGGCGTGGAGGGCTCGGCGTCCGCGTCGATGGCGATGGACGAGGCCTTCGCGACGGCGGCGCTCTCGTTCGAGGGCCGCTCGATGCACTTCATCGACCGCGATGCCCCCGGCGCCCAGCTCGAGTGGGTCGAGGACATGCTCGGCGCCGACATGGTCGCCTTCTACGAGGGTTTCGCCCAGGGCGCGCGCTGCACGCTCCGCCTGCGCGTGAGCGAGCAGGGACCCGCACCACGCCTGGGAGGCCGCTGCGCGCGCGTTCGCCGTGGCGCTCCGCCGCTGCTTCGACCCCATGCCCTTCCGTGCGGGCCTGACCGCGGGCGTGAAGGGGACGCTCGACTGATGGCGTCCGGCGCGCGGTTCGTCGGGAGGACGGCCCTGGTCACGGGCGGCTCGTCCGGGATCGGGCTCGCGGTCGCCACGCGGCTCGTCGCCGAAGGGGCGGCGGTGGTGATCGTCGGTCGCGATCCGGTCAAGGTCTCCGAGGTCGTCGGCGGGCTGCGCGAGGTGGCGGCGATCGCGGCCGCGGAGCTCGGGACGGAGCCGGCGGGCGTCGAGGGCGCGTCCGTGGACGTCCTCGACGAGACCGGGATCCGGC
>JALOOH010000106.1 GCA_025454515.1 Chloroflexota bacterium | reverse complement strand
GCTCTGCGAGCCGGACCTCGCGCGCGCGGTCGCCGGCCGCGACCGGATCGCCGCGAACCTCGCGAAGCTGGCCGCGAAGGGGCGTCTGGAGCCGGGCGAGCGGGACGCGGCGCTCGCGCGGATCGTCGCGACCGACGACCTCGGCTCCGCTGCGGCGGCCGACCTCGCCGTGGAGGCGGTCCCGGAGGAGTTCGCGGTCAAGCGTGCCGTCCTCGGCTCGATCGATGCCGCGATCCACCCGGGCGCCCTGCTGGCCACGAACACGAGTTCGATCTCCATCGACCGCCTCGCCGAGGCGCTGTCGCCCGGACGGCGCTCGCGCTTCCTCGGGCTCCACTTCTTCAGCCCCGTCCCCGTCATGCCGCTCGTCGAGCTCGTGCGCGGGAGCGCGACCGAGGCGGCGGCGCTCGACGCCGCTCGCGCGTTCGCGGAGTCGCTGGGGAAGCGCACGGTCCTGAGCGCGGACCGGCCCGGCTTCATCGTCAACCGGATGCTCATGCCGCTGCTCGCGGAGGCGATGCGCGTGCTGGAGGAGGGGACCGCCACGGCCGCCGACATCGACGCCGGCGCGAAGCTCGGCCTGAACCACCCGATGGGGCCGCTCGAGCTGGCCGACTTCATCGGCCTGGACGTCTGCCTGGGCATCATGCGCGTGCTGGAGGCCGAGCTCGGCCCGGCGTACGCGCCGCCCGCGAGCCTGATCGCCCTCGTGGAGGCGGGCCACCTCGGCCGGAAGTCGGGCCGCGGCTTCCACGCGTACGGCTGACCGGCGGGGCTAGACTCGTGCCGATGCCCGCGCACGCCCCGTCGCCCGACGACGTCGTGATCCTGTCCGCCGTCCGCACGCCGGTCGGGCGGTTCGGCGGCGCGTTCGCGGACGTCCCCGCCACGACCCTCGGCGGCCACGCGATCCGCGCGGCCGTGGAGCGTGCCGGGCTGCCGCCGGGAGCGACGGTGGACGAGGTCCTGATGGGCAACGTCCTCGGCGCCGGCATCGGCCAGGCCCCCGCGCGCCGGGCCGCGCTCGCCGGTGGGCTCCCGGAGACGACGCCCGCGACCGCCGTGAACCGTGTCTGCGGCTCGGGCCTCAAGGCGCTCATGCTCGGCGCGGCGGAGATCCGCGCCGGCGACGCCCGGGTCGTGGTGGCGGGCGGGATGGAGAGCATGTCCCGTGCGCCGTACCTGCTGGACCGCGCCCGGTTCGGGTACCGGCTCGGCGACGGCACGCTCCGTGACGGTGCGGTCGCCGACGGGCTCTGGTGCGCGTTCGACGACTGCCACATGGGGACGCACGCCGAGCGCGTCGCGATCCGCGAGTCCGTCGCCCGCGAGGACCAGGATGCGTTCGCGCTGCGGTCCCACCTCCGGGCCGTCGCGGCCGCCGACGCGGGCCGGTTCGACGCCGAGATCGTCCCGGTGGCGGTGGCCGACCCGAAGGGCCGCGAGACGGTCGTCGCCGCCGACGAGACGCCGCGTCGGGACCCCACCCTCGAGGCGCTCGCCCGGCTGCGGCCCGCGTTCCCGCCACCGAGCGACCCCGAGGGCGACGGCGAGCCCGGGACGGTGACCGCCGGGAACGCGCCCGGCCTCTCGGACGGGGCCGCGGCGACCGTGATCTCGAGCCGGGCCGCGGCGGACGCGCTCGGCCTGCGGCCGATCGCACGGATCGTGGGGTACGCGCAGGCGGAGCTGGCGCCGCGGTGGCTCTTCCTCGCGCCGATCGAGGGGGTCCGGCGCCTCGTGGAGCGGACCGGTGTCCCACTCGACGCGGTGGACCTCGTCGAGCTCAACGAGGCGTTCGCGGCGCAGGCACTCGCGGACATCCGCGGGCTCGGCCTCGACGAGGAGCGCGTGAACGTCAACGGCGGCGCGATCGCGCTCGGCCACCCGATCGGGGCGAGCGGCGCACGGATCGTCGCCACCCTGGTGCACGAGCTGCGCCGGCGGGGCGGACGGTACGGCATCGCCGCCCTGTGCCTCGGCGGCGGTGGCTCCGTCGCGATGCTCATCGAGGCCGAGCCGGCCGGGAGCTGACCGGCCGCACGACGCACCCGACCGCCCGTCCGGGGCGGCCCACGCCGGCGGGGAGCCCGGCCGATCCGAGGGAGGGATCAGCGATGGCGGACGAGACGGCCACGACGACGCTGGAGCTGTCGGCATCCGAGATGGAGACGGTCGTCGAGGCGCTGCGGATGCTCCTCGCGACGCTCGGACGCGAGGACGCGGACCAGATCCACGAGATCCAGGCCCTCCTGGCCCGCCTCGCCGCGGCCTGAGCCGGGGGGCGCGGGGCCGACCCTCGCGGCCGGCATCGGGGCTTGTCGCATCCGCCTGCGCCCACCAGAATGGCCGCCAGCCCCCGGACCCTTCGGGGCTCAGCGTCCAGCCGGGGGCGCAGGCAGAAGGGGGGTCCCGCGATGGCTGGGATCACACGGGCGACCGCGCCACAGCACGAGGCGATGGAGGGGTTCCAGGGCGACTACGGCGAGATCGAGGGATACGCGATCGGGTTCGAGCGCTACGACGCGGACTTCGACGCGGCGCCGCTGTTCGTCGGGCTGCCGGACGACCGCTGCCAGTCGCCCCACTGGGGCTACGTCGTGAAGGGGAAGGTCGGCTTCCGCACGGCGTCCGGAGAGGAGACGCACGACGCCGGCACCGCGTACTACGTGGGCCCGGGCCACACGCCGGTCCTGTACGCGGGGACCGAGGTGGTCGAGTTCAGTCCCGCCGACGCGCTCGCGCAGACGATGGAGGTGGTGAGCCGCAATGCCTCGGCCGGCTGAGGATGGCGCGTGACCGACGAGACCCGACCCCCCGGGCCGAACGATCGCGTCGGCATCTCCACCGACCCGCAGGACGCGGCGCGGGACGCGTTCGCGGCGCTGGTGTTCGCGACCGTCGACGCGCTGCGGGCGGCCCTCCAGGAGCCGTACGCCACCCAGCTCGGCGAGGTGGCGTTCCTCACCGAGGACGAGCCGCCGCCGGAGAAGCGGCCGCCCGGCGGCACGCTGTACGGGCTCTTCGAGGGGGTCCCGCGCAACCGGTGGGCCGCCGACTGGGCGGTCGTGCCGGCGCAGATCACGATCTACCGGCTGCCCCACGAGTGGATGTTCCGCGACCCCGCCGCCCGCGCGAGCGCCGTGGCGTCCACCGTCCGCCACGAGGTCGCCCACTTCTTCGGGACCGACGAGGATGGGATCCGGGCCATCGAGCGCGAGACCCGGACCGGGCCGCCGCGGTGACGGAGGCGGCGACGCGCGCGGATCGGGCCCTGGCGGCGTCGGCCCCGTCGGCTGGTGTATCCTCCCCGCGGGCCGGTAGCTCAACGGTAGAGCAAGTGACTCTTAATCACTAGGTTCAGGGTTCGAATCCCTGCCGGCTCACCAGCGTCGCTGCCCATCCCGAACGCCCCGCCCGGCCCGCCGGAGCGGGGCGTTCGTGTGTCCGCGAGGCCCCTGGCCCGGATGATCCGAACGGATGAGCCTGGGCTCGGACCTTCGAGCCAGTGGCCGGGATCGGCTGGCGCGCTAGGGTGGCGGAGCGACCAGGTCCCGCATCGTCGGACCTGCCCGCGAGAGGGGCTCGACAGACACGATGGAAGTGCGGGCGCCTGAGCGATCCCGCTGCAGCCGACCGACGGGCGGCACGCCCGGGCCGGACGGTCGTGGTCCGGTCGCAGGCCCGGAGACACGCCGGTGAACGGCGGCATCCGCGGGCGCCTGCGCCTTGTCTTCCGCACGGCGCGTGCCGGGTCCGGGCCGGGCGCCGGTCCATCCGATCAGCCGTCGCCGTCGCCGTGGGTCCAGTTCGTCGCCTTCACCGAGGAGCGCCGCATCTCCGGGCTGATCCAGCTCGACAGCGATCGGCTCAGCGACACGCTCAACGGCCATCTCGAGTACCAGCTGTGCGACGTGCTCGTCGAGCACCTCGCCGAGGGACGGTGCGAGCACGCCGACGAGGTCGTGATCGACCGGGACGACCTCCTTGCGGTCCTGACCGACGGACCCCGCGGCGATCCCGGGCGACGGGTCCGCACGCTCGCACACGACGTCACGGTGAAGGCCGGGCCGTACCTGATCCGCGGATCGCTCCACACACCGCCGGGGATCGACCCTCTCGCGTCGGCGAGACGGCGCCGGCCGATGATCCCGCTCTCGGACGCATGGGTCGAGGTCCGGTCCGGCGGCGCCTCGATGGGGTCCGTCGTCGGGACGGTCGTCGTCAACCGAGCGACGGCGGACTGGATCCAGGTCGGCTTCGCGCCGGCGGGCGCCCTCGCGGGCCTCGAGCCCGTCGCGGCCGTCGCGCCCGCGACGGAGGCCCCGATCCGCCGGTAGGCGGCCGCGGGACGGCGGGCGCGATCCGCCGTCGAGGCGCGTGTGTTCGCGGGGAGGGCGACCGGCCTTCGTCGCGACCGCTACCATGCGCCTGCGAGATCGCGACCGTCCCTCTCGGCCTGCCGGGCGCGACCGACGCGACGACGAGTCTCACGCCACGCAAAGGGGGAGTGTGCGATGCCCATGACCAAGCGCCTCGCCGCCGAGTTCCTCGGCACGTTCTGGCTCGTGTTCGGCGGCTGCGGTGCCGCAGTGATCGCCGCCGGGATCCCCGACGTGGGGATCGGCCTGCTCGGGGTCTCGCTCGCGTTCGGGCTCACCGTGCTCACCCTCGTCTACGCCGTCGGGCACATCTCGGGCGGCCACTTCAACCCGGCGGTCTCGCTC
Organism: Chloroflexota bacterium; assembly: GCA_025454515.1. Taxonomy (GTDB): domain Bacteria; phylum Chloroflexota; class Limnocylindria; order Limnocylindrales; family CSP1-4; genus CAIYQJ01. The sequence continues at coordinate 3,172 of JALOOH010000106.1, read as the reverse complement.
GGCCTGCTGGCCGGGGGCCGGTTCAACCCGCGCGACCTCCTGCCGTACGTCGTCGTCCAGGTGATCGCCGCCATCGCCGCCGGGGGCGTGCTGTACGTGGTCGCGAGCGGCCAGCCCGGCTTCGATGCCAGCGCCGGGTTCGCCTCGAACGGCTTCGGTGACCACTCGCCGGCGAACTACTCGCTCCTGTCGGGTGCGATCGTCGAGGTCCTGCTCACCGCGTTCTTCGTGCTCGCCATCATGGGCGCCACCGATCGCCGCGCGCCCGCGGGCTTCGCCCCGATCGCGATCGGCCTCACCCTCACGCTCATCCACCTCATCAGCATCCCGGTCACCAACACGTCCGTGAACCCGGCGCGCAGCACAGGCGTCGCCCTGTACCAGGGCAGCTGGGCGATCGAGCAGCTCTGGCTGTTCTGGCTCGCGCCGCTCGTGGGTGGCGTGATCGGCGGGCTCGTCTACCGCTACCTCTTCTCCGGGAAGGAGACGCTGCAGCCGTTCGAGGCGTGAGGCGTGCCGTCCGTCCGCCGCGGGTCACCCGCGCGCGGACGGACGGGAAGATCGGTCAGCCGCGAAGCAGCTTCGCGAGCGCCCGGACGACCAGCGCCGCGGAGATCCCCGCGACGAGGACGAGCGCCGGGCTCGGCATGGTGTTCCCGTCCGTGATCGGCTTGAACGTCGCGCCGTCGGGGCCGATCTCGACATAGCCGATCGGCTCGGCACCCCCACCGCCGCCACCGCCGGAGCCCTCGCCGGTCGCCGTCGCGTCCTCCGCGCCTGCGGCCGGGCCGCTCCCGCTGCCGGCCCCGAAGAACCAGCGGAGCCGCGCGACCGGGATGACGGTGATCCCGTCCCGCTCGATCGGATCGCCGAAGACGGCGCTCACGTGCGCCCGTCCGCCCAGCCGCTCCACCAGGCGCTCGAACAGCGCTGTCCCGCCGCTTCCCTCTGCCGCAGCCTTCGCCGTCTCCATCGCCTCGTCGGTCGTCATCGCATGGTCCCTCGTCGAAGAAGACGGGCCGTCGGCACGATCGCCGTCCATCCAGCCCGCCGTTCGTGGCGAGGATGGCGGACCTTCGCAGTTCCCGCCAGTGCCCGACGTCACCGAGGACGACCGCCGGCGACGCTGGCGCCCGGGCCTAGAATCGACGAGAGGCCGTCGCGCTCCGAGTGCCGCGCCCCCGCTCGTGCCGCTCGTCGCAGTGCCCACGGCCGGGGAGGCGCAGCATGCGCGGTCTCAGGCGGCTCGCCGCGCTGTCGGCGAGCGCGGCACTGCTCGCGATGGCTCTCGGCACACCGGCGCCTGCGGCCGCGGACCCCCGGCCGGTGACCGTCAGGATCACGATCGAGAAGGTCAACGCGATCGACTGCTTCGAAGGGGAGACGGTCGCCGGATGCTCGGGTGAGGCCGACTTCTACGCGGTCGTCTCGATCGACGGCGTCGAGCTCGCCCAGAGCGAGACCATCGACGACGAGAACAACGCCGACCCGGATCCGGACTGGGTCTTCGAACGGGTCGTCGACGCCGGGCGCGGCACCGTCCCGGTCTGGGTCGGGGTCTACGACGAGGACGGCGGCCTGCGCTTCGACGACGACCACGCCGACGTCAGCCCGGTGCAGGGCGGGGACGACAAGGACCTCCACCTCGACGTGCAGGTCGCGCCCGTCTGCGCCGCAACGGGGGACGTGACGGTCCCGCCGGAGGCGTGCGGTCGGACGCAGACCACCGACGGGGATGCCGACGAGGAGCGGGCGCGCCTCTTCTGGACGGTCGAAGTCATCGAGCCGGACACCGACGGCGACTGGCTGCCCGACAGCTGGGAGATCGGCGGGCTTGACGCGGACGGAGACGGCGTCGTGGAGGTCGACCTGCCGGTCATGGGCGCGGACCCGCTGCGCAAGGACCTCTTCCTCGAGATCGACTGCCTCGTCGCCGCGGGAAGTCATTCGCACTGCCCGATCGAGGATGCCGTCCGCACGGTCGTCCAGGCTCTCGCGGATGCGCCCGTCGCCGACCCGGACGGCTCGTTCGGGATCCAGCTGCACGTCGACATCGGCGACCTCTACGGCCATACGCTCGGCCTCGACACGAAGGTCGCGCGAGCCGAGGGAGGGGCGGTCGGCTCGTACGGGAACTGGGGTGGAGGCGCCGATCGCATCCCCGAGGCGGGCAACGAGATCGTCGACTGGGACGGCATGGAAGGCGACCCGGCGACGAGCGTCTACGACCTCAAGGCCCTCTTCTTCGCCCCTGATCGCGCGTACGCGTTCCGCTACGCGCTGTCCGCCCACCAGGTGAACGCCCGCCACCCGGTCGACGACTGCACCGGCGGTTGGGCCGAGGGTGGAGGGGTGGACGCGCACGGCGACCCGGTGGCCGCGAACGACTTCATCGTGTCGCTCGGCGGGCTCAACGACGCGGGGGACCCATGCTGGGGCACCGACGCGGGCGGCAGCTCGGTCGGGACGTGGGACCAGCAGGCGGGGGTCATCCTGCACGAGCTCGGGCACACGCTCGGCCTCGGCCACGGCGGCGGCGACGCGGTCAACCGCAAGCCGAACTACCTGAGCGTCATGAACTACGCGTTCGGGGCATGCAGCGTCCCCTCCATCCCGGGGCTGCTCCGGGGCGGCTGCGACTTCTCGCGCATCGCCCTGCCGACGCTGGAGGAGGTCCTCCCGCCGGGCCTTGACGAGTGCGCCGGGATCGGCCTCGGGCTCGGCCCCGTCGACTGGGACGGCGCCGACGGCCTCACGGGCACCACGTGCTCCCCGGCGAGCGGGAACGTCTCGGTGAACGCGAACGGCGACTTCGACGACCCGAACGGCAACGAGATCCAGGATCCAGGGGAGGAGTTCATCTTCGGCAGCCTCGTCGGCTACGAGGACTGGGGGCGCGTCGCGTTCGGCTTCCGCGGGACGGACTACTTCGCCAACGGCTCCGCGCCGCCGCCACCGGACCCGATGGACCCCGAGGCGATCGCGACGGCGCGCGCGTTCCTGTCGGACCTCGCCGCGCCGACCCTCGCGGTGGACGCGACCGGCCCCACGGATGCGCTCCCGGGGGACACGCTGTCGTACACGGTCGTCCTGACCAACACCGGCCGCGGGCCGGCACTCGGGACCGTGCTCGTCGACACGCTGCCGGACGGGACGAGCGGGCTCTTCTCGG
>JALOOH010000009.1 GCA_025454515.1 Chloroflexota bacterium | reverse complement strand
CGCGTCGAGCCCCTCGGTGAGCGCGAGCACGAGCTCCGTCTCGACGGACGCACCCGGCGCGAGGACGCGCGCAGTGCCCGCCACGACGGCCTCCTCCACCTGCTGGGGCCGGCTCGACCACGGCTCCAGCGCGAGGTGCTGGTGCCCGCGCCACCCGCCGTACACCTGCCAGAGCCAGGCGTGGGGGAAGACGTCGCGGTCGAAGGCGATCGCGACCCCTCGCCTGGTCTCCGTGTCCGTGAGCGCCACCCAGCCGGCCGCCAGGTCGGTCGCCCAGTGGCCGCCGAACACGGCGTCCGTCCTGGGCCGCACGCGCCGCATGTCGCGCATGCCGCCGGGAGCCGTCGGGTCCGGGAGGTCCGGCCACGTGTACTCCGCGCCCTCCACCCCCATCGAGAGGCCGGAGGAGACGCCGACGACCATGCGCGCGGGCGGGAGGTCGATGCGGTGCGCCGGCGTCACCGCGAACGCCGGGTGGATGCCCCACGTGTACGGGAGCGGCCGGACGTCGAGGTTGTCGACCCGGTAGCGCACGGTGAGGACGGGCTCGTCACCGCGGAGGACGAGGGTCCGGGTCATGCGGGCAGGGGCGACGGTGCCGTGTCCGACCGCCGTGAGCCGCGCCTCCCCGCCTGCCGCCGCGACGGACGCGACCCACGGGACGCACCACATCTCCCCCATGTACGGCAGCGGCTCGTCGTGAAGCGTCCCCCGATCGCCGGACGGGAAGATCTCGTCCCAGCCGCCGCTCCACCAGTCGTCGAAGTGCCCGCCGTACGGCGCGGGCCGCGGGACCGCCCGCGGGTTGTGCCAGAGCAGGTCGCGGTCGGCGGCACGATCGACGAGCTCGTGGACGTGGCCGCCGAGGTCGGGCAGCACCGTCACGCGGAGCGCCTCGTTCTCCAGGACGAGCGCATCGAGCCCGCCGACCTTCGTCTCGAGCGCGATCGGACCCTTCATGGCCCGCTCTCCTTCACGCGTCCGGGCACCTCGGGCACCCGATCCCCTCCATGCACGATCGTCTCATGAGCCCGTCCCTGCCCGCAGGAGGAGGTCGCCCGGCCTCCCGGGCACCGGTGGCCGGATGCGGAAGAGCCCCCCGGCGTGCGGCTCCCGGGCCGAGGCGGCACTGTCGAGCCCTCCAGCCGCGGAGGTGACGTAGAGCTCCGCGAGGTCAGGGCCGCCGAATGCGCAGGAGGTGGGCCGTGAGACGGGCAGCGCGACGCGCGCCACCACGGTCCCGTCTGGAGCGACCCGCAGCAGGCAGCCTCCGCCCCACACGGCGAGCCAGAGGTGGTCGTCCGCGTCGATCGCCAGCCCGTCGGGCACCGCGTCGGGGGGCAGGTCGAGGGTGGCGAGGTCGAGGAGGGGCACCGGCGGGCCGGCCGAGTCCGTGGCCTCGTCCCACGGATAGCGATCGAGCGTCCGCCGCGGCGAGTCGATGAACACGAATGAGCCGCCGGTGGACGGCCATGCCATCCCGTTCGGGCATGTCAGTCCGCGAAGGACAGCGACGACCGCCCCGTTGCGGTCCACCCGGACGAGCGAACCAGCGCCGACCGCCATGTCGTGCGCCATCCGCCCCAGCCACAGGCGCCCGAGGGGGTCGACGCGGCAGTCGTTGCACCGAAGCGGGACCTGTCCCGGCGCGAAGTGGACGATCGTGGTCGTCGACCCATCCGCCGGGTCGAACACCGCGAGCCTGTCGGGGAGCCCGAGGATCACCCTCCCATCCACGTCGAGAGCCGCGGCGCCCGCAGCCGCGCCGACCTGCCAGCACGTGTCGCTCCCCGCGGCCGGATCGTACGCATGGACCGTGCCGGCGAGGATGTCGAGCCACCACAGGACGCCCCGTCGGGAGTCCCAGAGCGGGCCTTCGCCGAGTTCCGCCCTGGCGTCGAGCACGACGACGGGAGTGGGGGCCGAGAGCTCGCGGGGAGGCATCGCTGGATGATGACACGCCCCGCACCGCCGAGGATGCGGCGTTCCCGTCAGCCTCCCGTCGCCAGCCGGTCGGCGATCGAGCCGGGCGGCGGCGCGGTCCGTCCGGGCCCCCAGGCCTCCGGCCCGCAGATGAACGGCCGTGCCCGCGGCGGCGCGAGGTCGTCCGGGGCGGCGAGCACGCCCTCCAGCCACGCCGCCACGTCCGTGAACGAGCGCCATGGGACGTAGTCGATGCCGGCCGCCTCGCAGACCCCCACGAGGTCGTCCTTGGCGATGACCGTGTCCGCGTGCGCCGCCGCGTACCGGTCGGTGAACCCGTCGCCGACGAACGCCACGTGGCAACCCCGGGCCTGGTACGCGCGGACCCGCTCGCGCTTGCACGTCCCGCAGACGCGGCAGGCGGGATGCCCGAAGGGGAACTCGATGCGCGGGCCATCGCCTCCCGGCCACGTCATGCGGGAAGTGGCGATCGCCATGCCCTCCACCCCGAGCCGCTCGAGGTTGCGGCCCACGTAGAAGCCGAACCCGTCGCTCACGACCTCGAGGGCGACGCCGGCGGCGCGAGCCCGCTCCACGAACGGGACGAACGCCGGATCGTGCGGCTGCCGGTCCGCGGTCGCGAGCACCGCAGCCGGGTCGGCCGGCAGGAGCGGCATGAAGAGCTCGAGATTCTCGCGCGACCCCAGGCGGCCGGCGACGTACGCGTCGTCGATCTCCTTCCACCCCGGGCGGATGGAGTCCTCCTTCATGATCTCGTCGCTGATCGCCGTGAGGCAGATGGTGCTGTCGTAGTCCATGAGGACGGCGAGGGGCACCCGCGCGGAGGGCTGCGTGTCCACGCGTCCGAGGATAGCGACCCGGGGACGCGACCGGCGGCGGGCGCCGCGCGACGCCGGTTCAGGGCGCTCCGCGACGCCGCTTCAGGGCGCCGCGCGGCGCGGGCGGAGCGCAGCGAGCAGGCGCGCGTCGCGACGCGCGAGGAGGATCCCGACCACGATGACCGCGCCGCCGACGACCTCGCCGGGGCGGATCGCCTCGCCGAGGGCGACCGCGCCGAGCACGACGGCCATCGGCGGGAGCATGAACTGGTAGTTCGCGAACCGGATCGGCCCGAGGGCGGGGACGGCCCGCATGACGAGCACCTGGGACAGGGCGACGGCGAGCAGCCCCGAGAAGAGCACGGCGAGGAGCGGCACGGGCTGCAGGTACGCGTCGGCATGGCCCGCGATATCGGCGACGCCGAAGGGCACGAGCCACAGCGCGCCGGACGCGATCCCCCACGCGGCGGATGCAGCCGGACGGACGCGCGTGAAGATGGGCGTCCCGACCGCGACGTACAGGGCCCAGCAGGTCGCGGCTCCGAGCGTCAACAGGTCGCCGGCACCGATGTCGCCCAGCGAGAGGCCGGAGCCGGATGCGACGACCAGCCCCACCCCGCCGAGCGCGACGAGAGCGCCGGCCGTCTTGTTCCACGTGAACCGGTCGACGCCGAGCGCGGCGGCCACGACGGCGATGATCGCCGGCGACGCGCCGATGATCAGGGCGGAGTCCCCCGCCGTCGTCGTCGTGAGCGCCGTGCCCCAGAGGACCTGGTAGAGCGAGAAGCCGATCGCGCCGAGGCCGGCCATGGCGAGCATGTCGCGGCGCGCGAGGAGGATGGGGCCGCCGGCGAGGCGCAGGAAGCCGAACAGGGCGATCGCCCCGATGACGAGCCGAAGGAAGTTGAAGCCCGTCGGCGGGACCGCCCCGACCGCCGCCTTCACGACGACGTAGTTCGCCGCCCAGATGAGCATGACGAGGAGGACGCCGACCTCCGCGACGCGCCGGTCCACGACCGGGTGCGGCGCGACCGCCGTGATGGCGGGTGGAACGACGAGGTCGGGCTCGGCACCGAGCCCGACCTCCGGGGCCGCCTCGTCCGCGGGCGCAGCCGCCCGCGCGGGATCCGTCGTCAGACGCCTTCCTGCTCGAGCTCGAGAGCCTCCTCGTCTGCCTCCTCGGTGAGCTTCAGCCAGACGAAGAGCCCGGCGAGCCCGACGAGCGGCACGACGACGAGGAGAGCGGTGAGGATCACGAGCGCGATCCCGATGAGCTTCACGACCTTCATGCGTCCCACCTCCAGGTGTCGGCCGCGGCTCCGGCCGGTCTCACGCGTTGCCCGTCCCACCGCCGTCCGGTGGCGTCCGGAGAGCCGGGCTGCTCGCGATCAGGTCCGCGACGTCCTCGCGGGTGAACTCGATCAACTCGTGCGCGCCGCCGGACGGCCCGCCCCCGAGGATCCGGACGACGAAGGCGCCACCCTGCTCGAAGAAGAAGATGTCGCGCGGACGACGTTCGTCGAGGTACCGACCGATGACGCGGAACGCCTGCTCATAGTAGCCCGACCGCTGCCAGTCCGGCGCCGTGGCGCCCGTCCCGCGGCGCGACCGCCCCTCCTCGACGAATCGAGCGAGGTCGTCCTCCAGGAAGGTCAGGGTGATCTTGGACTCGCGCCCGACCTGCTCGCTCCGGGCGTCGCCGAGGATGGCATCGGTCGCCAGCGCCTGGACGAGGAAGCCCTCCGCCACTTCCACGAGGAGCACCTCGCGGACCGCCCGGGCGTCGAGGACCGCGCCGATCGAGCGGAGGACCTCCTCGAAGTCCTGCCGCGGACTGCCCTCGTAGATCCGCATGGCCTTCCTCCCCGCCCAGGACGCGCCCTTCGAGTGTAGAGAGGCGCCGTCGCCGGGACAAGGCATCCATCTGGCCATCCGGGGCGCGGCCGCACCGACGCGAGCGCCGCGGGCGCCCTGCCCGGGCGATGGCCGGACCCCGCGCGGTCAGGAGCCGGCCGAGAGCGTGATCGCCCCGTTCGAGGTCTCGATGATGAGCGTGGTCCCGCCGCCGCCGCCGGCGGTGCCGGTGAGCCGGTCGTCCGTGGCGGACCCGCCGGAGATGGCGAAATCGGACTGGATCCGCGAGTTGGACGTCTGGGCGTCCACCGAGAACGCCGCGCCGGGCGGGAGCGTGACGTCCACCGCGGAGTTCGAGGTCCGCAGGCGGCTGGTCCCGGGCGCCAGCGATCCGGTGAACGTGATCTTCCCGTTCGACGTCCGCGCCTCGACGACCGCGTCCGCGGCCTCCACGTCGATCGTGCCGTTCGAGGTCTCGAGCGTGAGGAGCCCCGAACCCTGCGAGACGATCACCTTCCCGTTCGACGTCTTCACGCGGAGCGCCTGCATCGGGCCCGTGGCCGCCACGGCGGCGTTCGACGTGTCGGCCACGGCCGTCCCCGTGATGCCCGAGATCCCGATCGACCCGTTCGACGTCCGGAGCACGAGGACCGAGCCGGCGGGGACGGAGACGACCGCGGACGCGCCACGGCGGTCGGGGCTCGACGGGTTCGGCGTGTACACGGCGCGCAGGACGGCCTTGTCGCCCTCGGTCTCGAGCGTGACGTCGATCTTCTGGGCGTCGGCGAGGGCCTCCGCCTCGTTCGCCCCGGTGCCGGTGCGCTTCACGGTCGCGGTGACGGAGCCCGCGGGCCCCGCCGTGACCTCGATCGCGCCGTTGAACATCTCGACGTCGATCTGAGTGGCGGTGGTCTGGAGCGACCGCTCGACCGTGTCGCCCGCCTGGACGGTCCCGGGCACCCGCGAGCACGCGGTCGCCGCGAGGAGCGCGGCGGTGGCCAGGGCGGCGACGACGATGGACGTGCCGCGCATCGGGCGCCGGATGCCGTTCACTGCGTGTCCTCCGATCGGTGGCGCTCGAGCGCGACAGCGATCCGCGCCGCCATGCGCGCGTCGTTGACGATGAGGGCGGTGTTCGCGCGGACCGACGCGCCCTCGGTGATGGCCGCGACCCGCGCGAGGAGCCACGGCGTGAGTGCGGGCCCGTGGACGCCCGCGGCATCCGCCTCGATCGTCGCCCGGGCGATGGCGGCCCGAGCGTCCTCGAGCGGCAGCTCATCCTCGGCGGGCACCGGCACGCAGAGGAGGACCCCGGAGCCCAGGCCGAGCCGCCGGTGGGTCGCGAGGAGCACGGCAGCCGCGGCCTCGTCCGGCACCGACGCCGGCGCGGGGATCCCGCTCCGCCGCGAGTAGAAGCCCGGCATCTCGTCCGTCCCCACCACCACGACCGGGACCCCATGCGTCTCGAGGTACTCGAGCGTCAGGGGGACATCCAGGATCGCCTTGGGCCCGGCGCAGACGACCGCGACGGGCGTGCGGGCGAGCTCGGCCAGGTCGGACGAGACGTCCAGGGTGGGGGGCTCCGGGCCTGCGTCCGCGCGACCGCCGGCCGCCCCGGCCGCCCCGGCCGTCCCGGTCGGCGCCGGGCCGCCGAACGCGCCGCGGTGGACTCCGCCGATCCCGCCCGTCGCGAACATCCCGATGCCGGCAGCGGCCGCAGCGATCATCGTGGCGCTCACGGTCGTCCCGGCCCACGCCCCGGCGGCCAGGGTCGCGGCCAGCGTCGGGCGGCTGGCCTTGCGGGCCCCGCGGACGGTGGCGAGCTCCGCCAGCTCGTCGTGCCCCAGGCCGACGAGGATCCGGCCGCTGCGGATGGCGACGGTCGCCGGGACCGCGCCCTCGGCCCGCACCGCGTCCTCTGCCGCGCGCGCCACCGCCAGGTTCTCCGGGTACGGCAGGCCGTGCGTCACGAGCGTGGACTCGAGCGCCACGACCGGGGTGCCGGAGGCGAGCGCGTCGCGGACGGGCGGCGAGACGTGGAGGAACGCGGCGACGCCGGTCGCCGAGGCGGTCGGGCTCATGGAACTAGGGTACGCCGCGCGATCGGGCGCGGCGGGTCCGCGGCTCGGGCGCGGCGTGTCCCGCGGCCGGGGCGAGGCGGCGCCCGCCCGCAGCCGACGCGAGGCCCGGACGCTACCCTTGGGCCGGTGGTCCCCCAGCGGGCGGGAGGTGCGTGATGGCCGGTGCGGAGCGAGGGCGCGGTACGGGCGGTGCGCGCGCAGGGCGCCCGGCTCGCTCCGGGCGCGCTGCCGGACCGGAGACGGTGCTGCGGCAGGTCGTCGTCGAGGACCACGACATGGCGCCCGACGCCTCGTTCGCGATCGTCGTCCGGCGCTCGGTCCACGGCACGACGTATCGCTCGCACCTCTGGCTCGTCCCGCTCGGACCGGCGCGCACCGGGGCCCGCGACCTGTCGCGCCGCGGGGCGCCGGCCGGTCGCGGGATCCGACCCGGCCGGCTCACGTCGGGCGCGGTCCGGGACACGGCTCCCCGCATCTCGCCGGACGGTCGCCGGGTCGCGTTCATCCGATCCTGGCCCGACGATCCCGATCGGCCGGCAGCCGCCCTCGTGCTCGAGCTCGCGGACGGCGACGTGGCCGGGACGGACGGAGCGGGCTCCGTCGCGGATCGCGACCCGTGGACGGTCGCGGCACCGCCTCACGGGGTCTCGGACCTCGCGTGGGCGCCGGACGGGCGGCGCCTGGCGTTCGTCGCGCCCGGGCCCGAGCGCCGGTTCGCGGCGGGGCGGGTGGTGCCGGGCAAGCCGCCCGTCGTCCGGCGCATCGACCGGCTCGACTGGCGGCTCAACGACGTGGGGTACCTCGACCGGTGGGACCACCTGTGGGTCGCGGCCGCGCGGCGCGACGCACGGCCGCGACGCCTGACGCGCGGCGACTGGGGCGTCGCGTCGCCAGCCTGGTCCCCCGACGGGCGCGAGATCGCGTTCCTCGCCGACATGGCGCCGGACGCCGACCGCCGTCCCCGGCGGATCGTCCACGCGGTCCCGGTCGCCGGTGGGGGCACCCGCGTGCTCGCTGACCTGGCCGGGGGCGCGACCGCGGCGTCCTGGTCGCCGGACGGCCGCCTCGTCGCGTGCATCGGCTACGGCGTCCCGGAGCCGCTCGACGACGTCATGCCGGGGCTGTTCGTCGGGCCCTCGGACGGGTCGCGCCCGCCCGTCGCACTCGCGCCTCACCTCGACCTGCCGGTGGGCGCGTGGCAGGACACGGACCTCAACGGCTGGACCTCCTCCGCGCGGCCGGGGCCGGCGTGGGACGGCCCGGGGCAGGTCGTGGCGCTCGTGACCGACCGCGGCCGGTGCGTGCCGTGGTCCTTCCCGGTGGACCCGGAGAGTGGGGAGCCGGCCGGCGACGCGGAGCCCCTGACGCGCGACGAGGGCGCGCGCCCCGCGACCGCGGATGCCGCCGGCTGGACCCTGTCGGTCTCGGCGGGGACGGTCTCCGTCGTGACGACGCTCGGCGACGCGCCGCAGGACCTCATGACGATCGAGGCGTCGGGTCGCCTCCGCCGCCGGGGCACGCTCGGCTCGGCCTGGCGCCGGGGCCTCCTGGTCCCCGAGATGCGCGGCCTCGACGCGCCGGGCCCGGGCGGCGCGATCGAGTGCTGGCTCGCGTCTCCGCCGGGTGCCGGCGATGCGGCGCTGCCGACGATCGTCGACTTCCACGGCGGGCCGCTCGGCGCGTGGGCGCCCGCCCCGGCGCTCGAGGTCCACATGCTCGTCGCGCGCGGCTACAGGGTCCTCCTGCCGAACATCCGCGGCTCCACCAGCTACGGCGCGGCGTGGATCCGGCCGCAGCTCGGCGACTGGGGCGGCGTGGACGCGGCCGACGCGCATGCCGCGGTGAACCACGTCGTGGCGCTCGGGCTCGCCGATCCGGCGAGGCTGGGGATCCTGGGGCTCTCGTACGGCGGCTTCATGGTGAACTGGCTCGCGGCGACGTCTGACCGGTTCCGGGCCGCGGTGACGGACGGCGGCGTCGCGAACCAGGTCTCGTCCTGGGCGAACAGCGACACCGGCCCCGAGTACTGCCGTGCCGCGCTGCTCGGCCACCCGTTCACGCCGGAGGCGGTCGACAGGCTCTGGCGCCAGTCGCCGCTCGCGCACGTGACCGACCTGCGGACGCCGCTCCTCATCCTCCAGGGCGAGGCGGACCATCGCTGCCCGCCGGCGGACGCGGAGCAGCTGTTCGTCGCGCTCCGCGTCCTGGGCAGGACGGTCGAGTACGTCCTCTACCCGGACGAGTCGCACACGTTCCACATCACGGGTCGGCCGGACCGGCGGGTGGACCGGATGCGGCGGATGCTCGACTGGTTCGAGCGCCACGTGCTCGGTGCCGATACGCACCTCCACCGACTACCCTCCCGGCCGCGGCCGGGCTAGCCTGCGGGCGAGGTTGGGACGACCCCGAGTCGGCTCCTCCTCCCGCACGCTGAAGGGCACAGCAGCGATGCGACACCGCCGGCGCCCCGCGCAACCCCCTCGCGCAGGGCGCCGGACCTTGCTGGCCACGCCGCACGCCACGACGGCCCGCTCGCCGCCGGGAAGGGGCGGGCGAGCCGTCCATCGCGACGACGGGAGGCCCCGGTGACCGGGCGCCCCTGGGCTGGCGCCCGCCGGCCGGCGGGCGTCAGCCCAGGTCCAGCTCGGCGATCCCGCCGCGCAGGTGCCGCCCGGCGGCCCTGTTCGCGGCCGCAGCGCCTGCGCGGAGCGCGGTGATGGCCGAGGCGCCCCTCCGCATCGCGGAGACCCATCCGACGAGGAAGCCGGCGTCGAACGCGTCGCCCGCACCCGTGGTGTCGGCCGCCGCGACCGGTCGCGTCGCGACGTCGAAGCGCAGGCGTCCCGCTCGATCCAGGACGGTCGCGCCGTGCCGACCGCGCTTGACCACGACCGCCGGCGCGACGCGCAGGAGCGGCGACGGGTCGCGGCGGCCGAGGAGGCGCGCGGCCTCGTCCTCGGTGGCGAGCAGCACGTCCGGGGCCGCGCGGGCCAGGAGCGCGAGCGCCGCGGCGCGTCCCTCCGCCAACAGCGGCGCCGATGACGCGAGATCCACCGTGACCCGCGCGCCCGCGGCCCGGGCATGGGCGATCGCCGCGAGCCCGGCGTCGCCGAGGGGCTTCCCCAGGAGCGAGTAGGCGGGGAGGTGCAGGACGTCGGCGCCGCGGAACCACGCGGCGCGCAGAGTGGCAGGCGCGAGGAGCTGCGCCGCGCCCCGGTCGGCGACGAACGATCGCTCCCCGTCCGGCGCGACGACGATCCCGATCCGCGCCGTGCGCGCGCCCGCGAGCCGCGTCGCGTGGACGCGGACGCCGTCCGCCGCGAGCGCCTCCACGAGGGCCGCGCCCATCCGGTCGCGACCGACCGCGCACACGAGCGCCGCGTCCGCGCCCAGTCGCGCCGCCCAGCTCGCGGTGTTCGCGGCGGACCCGCCGCGACGGATCGCGACGCGCCCGGGCACGTCGGTGGCGCGCTCGAGCGGCCGCGCCGGGACGAGGACCACGTCGGCGGTCAGGTCGCCCAGGACGACGAGCCGCGGCGGCGGAAGGCGGGACCCGGCACGGGCCGGCACGATCCGCCGCGGGACGGCGCGGGGCGGGGCGGGGGGCGTCACGCCGTTGAGCATACGGAGGCGTCCCGTAGAATGCTCGGTGACGCTCGCGGGCGGCGGCCCCCGCCCCGCCGCGGCCCGGACCCACCATCGCCCGCCTTCCGGCGCCCGGGGGCCTCGCTGGAGCCGCACCGCATGGCCCTGACCGAGCAGCAGCTCGACCGCCTCGCCGTCGACACCATCCGGACGCTCGCGATCGACGGCGTCCAGCAGGCCAGCTCCGGGCATCCCGGCGCCCCCATGGGGATGGCGCCGATGGCGTACGTGCTCTGGACGCGGTTCCTCCGGCACGCGCCGACGCACCCGGACTGGCCGGATCGGGACCGCTTCGTCCTCTCGGCCGGGCACGCGAGCATGCTGCTGTATGCGCTCCTCCACCTGACCGGCTACCAGGTCACGCTCGCCGACCTGCAGCGCTTCCGGCAGTGGGGGTCGATCACGCCCGGGCACCCGGAGTGGGGGCTCACGCCCGGTGTCGAGGCGACGACCGGCCCGCTCGGCCAGGGGTTCGCCAACGGCGTCGGGATGGCGATCGCCGAGCGGCGGCTGGCGGCCGAGTTCGTCCGCGAGGGCCATCCCGTCGTGGATCACCGCGTCTTCGGGATCGTCAGCGACGGAGACCTGCAGGAGGGCGTCGCCGCAGAGGCGGCATCGCTGGCGGGGCACCTCCGCCTGGGGCGGATCGTCTACCTGTGGGACGACAACGGCATCCAGCTCGACGGCCCCACGCGCATGGCCACGAGCGAGGACGTCCTCGCGCGGTTCGCCGCGTACGGCTGGCACACCGGCCGCGTGGCGGACGGCACCGACCTCGCGGCGATCGAGGCCGCCGTCGCGGAGGCTGTCGCGGACCCGCGGCCCAGCCTCGTCGCCGTGCGGACCACCATCGGGCACGGCTCGCCGAACCGGCAGGGCAGCCAGAAGGCGCACGGGGCGCCGCTCGGCCACGACGAGGTGCGCCTGACGAAGGAGGCGTACGGCTGGGACCCGGAGCACGTCTTCCACGTCCCGGACGAGGTCGCCGGCTACCTGTCCCGCGCGATCCTCTACGGCGAGGAGCTCGTCGGCGCGTGGGAGCGGCGGATGGACGCGTACCGGGCCGCGCACCCGGTGCTGGCGAAAGAGCTCGAGCGACGCCTCGACGGCTCTCTCCCCGCGGCCTGGCGCGAGGCGCTCCCGTCGTGGCCCGCCGGCGACGGGATGGGCACGCGGAACGCGAGCCAGCAGACGATCAACGCCCTCGCGGGCCCCGTCCCGGAGCTCTTCGGCGGCGCGGCGGACCTGGCCGAGTCCAACCTCACGGACGTGAAGGACGGCGGCGACCTGACCGCGGACGCCGCGGGCAGGAACGTGCGGTTCGGCGTCCGCGAGCACGCGATGGGAGCGATGGCGAACGGGATCGCATACCACGGCGGGTTCATCCCGTACGTCGGGACGTTCCTCACCTTCAGCGACTACATGCGCGGGGCGGTCCGCGTCGCCGCGCTCGCCGGCCTCCACGTCGCGTACGTGTGGACGCACGACTCCGTGGGGCTGGGCGAGGACGGCCCCACGCACCAGCCGGTCGAGCAGGTCGCGGCCCTGCGCGCGATGCCGGGCCTCCGGGTGCTCCGGCCGGCGGACGCGAACGAGACGGCTGCCGCGTGGGCGGTCGCAGTGGGCCGAACGGACGGTCCCACCGCGCTCGCGCTCACGCGGCAGAAGGTGCCCACGCTCGCGACGACCGCCGAGCGGGCTCCCGACGGCGTCGCCCGCGGCGGATACGTCGTGCACGACGAGCCGCCCCCGCCGGACGGCTCCGGCGCGGCCCCGGACCTCCTGTTCGTCGCGACCGGGTCGGAGGTCCACCTCGCGGTGGCCGCGGCCGAGGCGCTGGCGGGCGAGGGGATCCGTGCCCGCGTGGTGAGCCTCCCGTCGTGGGAGCTGTTCGAGGAGCAGCGCGACGCGTACCGGGAGGCGGTCCTCCCGTCCGCTGCGCGCCGGCGCGTCACCGTCGAGGCGGGCGTCACCTTCGGATGGGACCGCTGGGCGGGAGACGAGGGGGCGATCGTCGGGATCGACCGGTTCGGCGCGTCCGCGCCCGGCCCGGAGATCATGGCCCGGTTCGGCCTGACGGCCGAGCGCCTGGCGGACGTCGGGCGCGCCGTCGTGCGGGACGGGCTGCACGGCCGCGTGCCGCTGCCGTCGGACGCCGACCCCCATCGCTCCGCGCGGCGCGGCTGAGGAGGCGGCGATGCGCATCGGGTTCGCCGCGGACCACGCGGGAGCCGACCTCAAGGGGACGCTCATCGAGCGCCTGGGGGACGCCGGTCACGAGCTGGTGGACCTCGGCGGGGATGGGAGCGACGCGAACGACGACTACCCGGACTTCGCGCGGCGCCTCGGCCACGCGGTGCGCGACGGCGTCGTGGACCGCGGGATCCTCGTGTGCGGGAGCGGCGTGGGCGCGTCCGTGGCCGCGAGCAAGATCCGGGGGGTGCGGGCGGCCGTCTGCCACGACCCGTACTCCGCGCGCCAGGGCGTGGAGCACGACGACATGAACGTGCTGTGCCTGGGCGGGCGCGTGATCGGCGTGGAGGTCGCGGCCGACTGCGCGCGGGCGTTCGTGGACGCCAGCTTCTCCGGCGAGGCGCGACACCTCCGCCGCCTGGAGAAGGTGAAGGAGATCGAGCGGGAGGGCTGAGCGCCCCTCGCGCGAGCGGGACGACCTCCGTAGACTTGGTGTCGATCACCGCGAGACGACGGCGCCCGGTGCCGCGGACGGCAGGCTGACCGTCGCCCGGGGCGGCATGGGCAGCGCGGGCGCACCGGAGGACGAGATGGACCAGACGGCATCCGGCGGACCGCGCGGGGTGGATGCGCGGCTCTCGCACCCCGAGCTCGAGGCCGCCTTCGCGGCCGAGTCCCGGCGGGCGCGCGAGCAGGAGTGGGCGCGCCGGCTCTTCGACAGGGACACGTCCCTCTGGACCGCCGACGGCGTCGTCGCGGCACGCATCGCGGACCGGCTCGGCTGGCTCGACGCACCCACCGACTTCACCGAGCGGATCGCCTCCCTGGAGGCGTTCGGGGACGCGATCATGGGCGCCGGCTTCACGACGGCGCTCGTGGCCGGGATGGGCGGGAGCAGCCTGGCGCCCCAGGTCTTCGCGAGCCTGTTCCCGGACGTGCCGGACTACCTCAAGGTGGTCGCCCTCGACTCGACCGACCCGGCCACCGTGACGTCCACGTTCGGCGCGCTGGACCCGGACACCACGCTCGTGATCGTCGCGACGAAGTCCGGGACCACGACCGAGACCGTCGCGTTCCGCGCGTACGCGTGGCACGAGTTCCACGACGCGCTCAAGCGGGAGCACCGTGGCCGAAGGGACCTCGTGGGCGCGTTCTTCGTCGCGATCACGGACGAGGGGAAGGCGTACGAGTCGTTCCCGGACATCGTGGACTGGCGCGAGGCGTTCCTGAACCCGCCGTCGGTCGGCGGGCGGTACTCCGCCCTGACGTACGTGGGGCTCGTCCCGGCGTCGCTCCTCGGCGTGGACCTGGACCCGCTCCTCGACGGCGCCCGGCGGATGCTCGAGAGCTGCCGGCTCGGGGACCCGGACGAGAACCCGGGGGTCGCGCTCGGCATCCTCCTCGGCGCGCTCGCGCGCGCCGGGCGCGACAAGCTCACCCTCGTGATGGACCCCGCGGTCGCCGCGCTCGGGCCATGGATCGAGCAGCTCGTCGCCGAGAGCACGGGGAAGGCCGGCGTCGGCGTCGTCCCGGTCGTGGACGAGCCGCTCGGGACGGTGGGGACGTACGCGCACGACCGCGTCTTCGTCCGCGTCGGCCTCGCGGGCTCGCCGCCCGGCGAGGCCACCCCGGACGGCCTCGACGCCGACGCCCTCATCGAGGCGCTCGCGGAGGCGGGTCATCCCGTCGTGCGGATCGCCGTCGAGGACCCCATCGACGTCGGCGCCGAGTTCGTCCGCTGGGAGATCGCGACGGCGGTCGCCGGGATCGTGCTCGGCATCGACCCCTTCGACGAGCCGAACGTCACGGAGTCCAAGGAGAACACGCGGCGCGAGCTCGAGCGCGAGCAGTGGGGCGAGACGGGCCATCCCGCCGAGCCGATCGCGCGCGGCGAGGGCCTCACGCTCTTCGGCGACACGCCGCTGCGGCTCACGGCAGGGGACGGCACCGTGGACGGCGAGATGCGCCGCCACGTCGCGCGGATCCGCCCGGACGCGTACCTCGCGCTCCAGGCGTTCATCGCGCCGACGCCGGAGCGCGACGCGCGGCTGGCCTCGATCCGCCGCCTGCTGCGCGACCGCACGCGACGTGCGACGACCGCGGGCTACGGGCCGCGCTTCCTCCATTCGACGGGCCAGCTGCACAAGGGCGGCGCGCCGATCGGATGGTTCCTCCAGCTCACGGCAGACCACCCGACGGACGCGCCGGTGCCCGACGCGCCGTACACGTTCGGGCGGCTCATCGACGCGCAGGCGGCCGGGGACTTCCAGGCGCTCGAGGACCACGACCTGCCGGTGCTGCGGGTCCACCTCGGCGAGGACGTGGACGCGGGACTCGCG
The DNA here is from genome assembly GCA_025454515.1 of Chloroflexota bacterium. Classification (GTDB taxonomy): domain Bacteria; phylum Chloroflexota; class Limnocylindria; order Limnocylindrales; family CSP1-4; genus CAIYQJ01. The sequence goes on along the minus strand of JALOOH010000009.1, from coordinate 10,700 downwards.
TCCCTCGAGCGGGTCCTCGCCCGGACGCTCGACGCGGAGGCATGACGATGGACGTGGGCTTCATCGGCCTGGGCCGGATGGGCGCGAACATGGCGCGCCGTCTGATGCGCGCGGGCCACCGGGTCGTCGTGTACAACCGCACGTTCGAGCGCGCGCAGGAACTCGCCGCCGAGGGGGCCGAGCCGGCCGGCACGATCCCCGGGCTCGTGGCCGCGCTCGCCGCGCCGCGGGCCGTGTTCACGATGGTCCCCGCCGGCGACGCGACGGAGGCGCAGGTCGTCGAGCTCCTCGCCGACCTCTCGCGCGGCGACGTGATCGTCGACGGCGGCAACGCGAACTGGAAGGACTCGGTGCGGCGCCACGCCCTCTGCGCCGAACGGGGGATCGGGTTCGTGGATGCGGGGGTCTCCGGCGGGATCTGGGGCCTGGCGAACGGCTACTCGATCATGGCGGGGGGCGAGCCCGCGCACGTCGCCCTCGTCGAGCCGGCCTTCCGCTCGCTCGCGCCCGAGGGCGGCTACCTCCACGCGGGCGGCCCGGGCGCCGGCCACTACGTGAAGATGATCCACAACGGCATCGAGTACGGCCTCATGCAGGCGTACGCCGAGGGCTTCGAGATCATGCACGCGGGCCCGTATCCGCTCGACCTCGCCGCGGTGGCGGACATGTGGATGCACGGCTCGGTCGTCCGCTCCTGGCTCCTCGAGCTGGCGGCGCGGGCGCTCCGGCCCGACCAGGACCTCCGCGCGATCCGCGGCTGGGTCGCGGACTCGGGCGAGGGCCGCTGGACCGTCCAGGAGGCGCTGGACCGCGACGTCCCCGCCCCGGTCATCACCCTGGCGCTCCAGGCGCGGCTCCGCTCGCGCCAGGACGAGAGCTACGGGGCCAAGCTCCTCGCCGCGCTCCGCAACGAGTTCGGCGGCCATGCCGTGAAGACCGAGTGACCGGGTGACCGACGGCCCGGCGTCGCCGCGCGGGCCGCGCGAGCGGCCTCTCCCGATCCGCGAGGAGCGTCTCGCGGCGATCGGGAGGCGTCGCCGGGCGCCGCGGACCGAGCGGAATCCGCTCCGCGCGGGCCTGCGGCTGGAGCGGATGCCCGACCCGGTCGCGATCGTCCTGTTCGGCGCCACCGGCGACCTCGCGCACCGGAAGGTCCTCCCGGCGCTCTACCAGCTCTGGCGCTCGGCCCTCCTGCCGCTCGACGTCCGGATCGTCGCGATGGGTCGCAGGCCGTACGACGACTCCACGTTCCGCCAGGAGATCCGGGTCGCGCTCGACGCGCACGCGCGGGTGCAGCCCGTGGACGAGGAGACGTGGCGGACGTTCGCGGAGCGCGTCGAGTACCTCCGCGGCGACCTGGATGCGGACGCGACGTACGACGAGCTGGCGGCGCGCCTCGAGGCGAGCGACCGCGACCACGGCACGCGGGGGAACCGCCTCTTCTACCTCGCGACTCCCGCTTCCGCGTTCGCGCCGGTCGTCCAGCAGCTCGGGCGGGTGGGCCTGGACCGCGAGGTCTCCGGCGGCGGGTGGCGGCGGATCGTCATCGAGAAGCCGTTCGGGCGCGACCTCGAGTCGGCGAAGCGCCTGAACCGCGAGGTGGCGAAGGTCTTCCGGGAGGCGCAGGTCTACCGGATCGACCACTACCTCGGCAAGGAGACGGTGCGGAACCTCCTCGTCTTCCGGTTCGCGAACCTCATCTTCGAGCCGCTGTGGAACCGCCGGTACGTGGACCACGTGCAGATCACGGTGGCGGAGTCGATCGGGGTCGAGCGCCGCGGGGCCTTCTACGAGGAGACCGGCGCGACGCGCGACATCCTCCAGAACCACCTGCTCCAGCTGCTCGCGCTCGTCGCGATGGAGCCGCCCGCCACCTTCGACGCGAACGCGCTGCGGGACGAGAAGGTGAAGGTGCTGCGCGCGGTGGTCCCCCTCGCCGACGCGGACGTCGCGCGCGACGTGGTCCGCGGGCAGTACGCCGCCGGCTGGGTCGAGGGCGAGCCCGTGGCGGGGTACCGCGAGGAGGAGGGCGTGGACCCGCTGTCGGAGACCGAGACGTTCGTCGCCGCACGGCTGGGCATCGACGACTGGCGGTGGGCGGGCGTGCCGTTCTACCTCCGGACCGGCAAGCGGCTGCCGAAGCGGGCGACCGAGATCGCGATCGTGTTCCGCGAGGTGCCGCACGCCCTGTTCCGGGGCTCGCGCTCGGACCCCGAGCCCGACCTGCTCGCGCTCCGGATCCAGCCCGACGAGGGGATCCTCCTGCGCTTCGGCGCGAAGGTGCCGGGACTCGACGTGGACGTGCGGGCCGTGAACATGGACTTCGGGTACGGGACGTCGTTCAGCGTGGACTCGCCCGACGCGTACGAGACGCTCATGCTCGATGCCCTGCTCGGAGACCAGTCCCTGTTCACCCGCGCGGACGAGGTCGAGGAGGCGTGGCGGATCGTCAGGCCGATCGTCGACGCGTGGGTCGCCGGACCGCCGCCGGAGTTCCCCGACTACGCCGCCGGCTCATGGGGACCCGCCGCGGCCGATGCGGTGCCGGGGCGCGACGGCCGTCGCTGGCGCCGGATCTGACGCCGCCCGTGGACGCCGCCTCTCCCCTGCTCGACCTGACGCCGCGATCGCTCGCCTGGTCCGCGAGGGCGACGAGCGTCGCGGACATCGAGCGGGCCCTCGCGCGCATCTGGGCCGCGGCGCCGGACGCGGCGGTCGGCCCGGACGGCGAGCGCCACGTCGTGGCGCGCACGAGCGTGCTCAACTTCGTGGCCGTGGCGGGGTCGGAGGAGGTCGCGACGCGCGTCCTCGCCGCGGTCGGCTCGCTCACCAGCCGCCACCCGTCGCGCACGATCGTCGTCGAGCCGCGCGATGCCGAGGGTCCGCGCCGCATCGAGGCCGAGGTCACCGCGACGTGCGCCCTGGCGCGGGGAGCGGGGGCCGCCGTCTGCACGGAGACGATCCGCCTGCGGGCCGGCGGCGATGCGGGCCGGCACCTCGCATCGATCCTCCCGCCGCTCCTCGTGCACGACCTCCCGGTCACCCTGTGGTGGCCGGAGGACGTCCCGTTCCATCGCCCGGACTTCGTCGCGCTCCTCATGCACGCGATCCAGGCCGACAGGCTGGTCGTCGACGGGTCCACATGGCGCGGCGACGGGCTCGCGGGCCTGCGCGGCCTGGTCGGGGCCCAGGCGGCATCCGGCATCGCGATCTCCGACTTCGCGCTCATGCGCCAGTCGCGCTGGAGGGACGCGATCGCGTCGGCGTTCGACCTGCCGGACCTCCTGCCGTACCTCGGCTCGATCCGGGGCGTCACGGTCGAGTACACCGCGTCACGCGCCGACCCGGCCGGAACGAACGTCGTCCGGCCGCTCTACCACGCCGCGTGGATCGGCTCCCGCCTGGGCTGGTCCGCGACGGAGCCCCTGCGGGTCGAGCCCGACGGGCGGCGCCGGGCGACGCTCCGCCGACCGCGCGGTCACGTGGAGCTGTCGCTCGTCCCCGTGGCGTCGGACCTGCCCGGCGGGGCCACGACGCGCGTCCGCATCGCGGCGACGCGCCGCCGGTCGCGGCTCGACGTGGAGGTGACCGCACGGCCCGAGGCGGTCGTGGTTCGCGCCCGACTCGACGACGGCGAGCCGTCCGTCCGCCTGCACCACGCGGCCCGGCGCACGGATGCGGACCTCCTGGCCGAGGCTGTCGAGAGCGGCGGCCGCGACCCGCTCACGACGGCCGCCATCCGGCTCGCCGGCGCCCTGGCCGAGAGAGGCGCCGAGGCCGGAACGTGACGCGCGCGGAGCGACGGCGGACACCCCGGAGCCCGGGGGCGGCAGCCCCCGGGCTGGTGGTCCCCGCGACGGGCCCCGGCGAGCCGGAGGTCGTGGTGCTGCCGGGCGCCGAGGCGGCCGGGCGCGCGGCGGCCGAGCTCCTCGCGGCGGCGGCCCGGGACGCGGTCGCGCGCCGCGGCCGGGCGGACGTCGCGACGACGGGCGGGTCCACGCCGGCCGCCGTGTATCGCGCCCTCGTGTCGGACCAGCTCCGGGCGCTTGTCCCGTGGGACGCGCTGCACCTGTGGTTCGGCGACGACCGGTTCGTCGCCCGGCATCACACAGACTCCAACGTCGGCCCGGTCGATGCCGTCCTCTTCGGGCGCGACGGCGGCCCCGGCTCTCCCCTGCCCCACGCGAACGTCCATCCGTGGCCGGTGGACGCGACGCTCGCTGCCGGCGGCTCGGCCGAGGACTGCGCCGCCGCCTACGCTGCGGAGATGGGCGAGGCGGTGCCGACCGATGCCGAGGGTCGGCCGGCCTTCGACGTCGTCCTCGTCGGCATCGGCCCCGACGGTCACGTCCTGTCGATCTTCCCCGGCAGCCGGGCGTTCGAGGCCTGGGGGTGGACCGTCGCGATCCCGCCGCCGTCGCACGTGGGACCGCACGTGGCCCGCGTGACCTGCACGCCCGCCGTCCTCGACGCAGCAGGGACCCTCATCGCGATCGCCCACGGCGCCGCGAAGGCCGACGTCGTCGCCCGCATCCTCGGTGGCCCGCGGGACGAGCGCGCCCTTCCCGCGCAGCGCGCACGACGCGCCGGTGCGACCTTCGTCCTCGACGCGCCGGCGGCCGGCGGGCTCGGCGCCCCGGCCGCTGCGGGGAGCGTGGCGCGGTGACCCGGCACGAGGCGGTGGGCGGGCGGGAGGCGGGCCCGCCCGAGACGGCCCGAGCGGAACGCCGCGCGGATCGCCGCGCGGTCGCGCTCATCGCCGCGATGCTCCTCGTTGCCGCGACCGCCGCCGCCGTCCCGGCGGATGTGGCACGTGCCGCACCGCCGATCCTCGGCTCGGGGAGCCCCGCCCTCGGCTCGTGGGTCGCGGACGGCCCCACCCGCACGATCGTGGACTCGGTGACGCCGCTCGGCGCGCGCACGACCGTCCTCCTCGCCCAGAGCGTCGACGGCGTGCGGCGCAGCGCGGACGGGGGCCGCACGTGGACGCGGCCCTCCGGCCTCCCGCGCGACGACGCGGGGACCGGCGTCTCGTCCTCCGTCCTGGCGGTCCTCGCCGGCGACCGGGACCGTGCATGGCTCGCGACCTCGGGCACGAGCGAGGTGCCGCCCGACGACGCGGGCGGGGACGAGGCGGGCGACGACACGGGCGTGGACGAGGTTGACGGGCCCGTCCTGTACGCCACGACCGACGCCGGGGCGACCTGGGCACCCGTGCCCGGCGACGCCCTCGCTGGCCGGATCGTCGTGGACCTCGCCGTCGTCCCGGTCGCCCTGGGCGACCCCGTCCTCCTCGCGGCCGACGCGACCGCGGGGATCCTCCGGAGCGACGACGGCGGCCGCACGTTCGCGCCGGCCGTCGATGGGATCGCCCCCGACCCCGACGTCGGCGACATCCTGGTCGGCGGGCTGGCAGCGGGGTCCGGGCAGGGGGCGGCGTTCGCCTCCACGACGAACGCGATCTGGCGCACGGCGGACGGCGGCCTCTCCTGGGTCGCGGCGTGCGTCACGACGGAGACGCTCCCGTGCGGACGGCCCGTCGTCGCCCCCGGGGCGCCGTCGCTGGTCCTCGGGGTCGGGTTCGGAGGCGTCGTCCGCAGCGCCGACGGCGGGACGACCTGGCTGCGTGCGGGCGCCGGCACGCTCCCCGGGCCGGACGACGGCGGGGTCGATGCCGTGGTCTTCAGCGGGGACCCGGAGCCGATCGCCTGGGCCTCCGGCCCGCGCGGCCTCTTCCGGTCGGCGGACGGCGGCGTGAGCTGGCAGTCGTGGGACGGGGGGCTCGGCGGGCCCGAGGTCGCGGCGAGCGACCGGCTGGCGATCGACCCGGCTTCGCGCGCACGCGGGTGGCGGATCCACGGCCTCGCGTTCTTCGCGACGACCGACGGCGGCCGCAGCTGGGCCGAGCTGCCCGGGCCGGATCCGACCGGCGTCCCCGCGTATGCCGCGCTCGCGGACCGGCAGGGCGCGCGCGTGGTCGGGACGGACGGCGGGATCGTCGTGCGCACGGAGGCCCGGTGGGCGGCGGCCCGCGACGACGCGATCGCCACGGACCTCTCCCGGGGGCCGTGGGACGGAGCGGCGGCGGTCTACGCGGCGACGTACGCCGCCGGCGTCCTGCGGTCGGCCGACGGCGGCCTCACGTGGGACGACTGGTCACGGGGCCTCCCGAGGACGCCGGCCTGGGCGGTCGTCGCGCCCGGGGATCCGGACGGCCGCGCCCTCCTCGCGACGGATTCCGGCGCCTTCGAGCGCGCGACGGACGCCCCGCGATGGGCACCCCTCGGGATCGGCCTGCCGGACGCGGCCGTCCGGGCGCTGGTGGCTGTACCGGACGGGTCCGTGCTCGCGGGCCTCGAGACGCGCGGCCTCTGGCGACTTCCACGCGGCCTCGACGAGTGGCGGCCGGCGGGGCTCCAGGGACGCACCGTCCTCTCGCTGGCCGTCGCGTCGACGGACGGCCGCGTCGTCCTCGCGGCCACCGCCGGACAGGGGCTGTGGCGGTCCGCCGACGCGGGCCGGACGTGGCAGCGGGTCGGCTCGACGCGGACGACGGCCGACGTCGCATGGGACCCGGCCACGCGCACCGCCGTCCTCGCCACCGGCCCCGCCGTCCTCGCCTCGTCCGACGGCGGGCGGTCGTGGCGCGCCTTCGCGGTGGGCCTGCCCGCATCCGACCCGGCCCGGCCCTGGGCACGCAGCGCCACGTCCGTTCGCGCTGGTCCCGAGGGCGGCTTCGTCCTCACGACGCTCGGCGGGACCTACCTCGCGCGGCCGGAGGCGGCGCCGGTTCCCCTGCCGGCCGGGGCGGCCGCGAGCCCGACCGGCCCGGCCGCCGCGGCGGCCGTCGTGACGCGCGGCTACGACCTCGGGCGCGCCCAGCTGTCCGTCCTCGGCGAGGACGGACGCCCGCACCGCCTGCCGACCCGGCTCGTCGGGGAGATCACGATGCCAGCGGGCGCGACCGGGCGCCTGCCGGTCGTCGTCATCCTGCATGGTGCGCACCAGTCCTGCGCCGAGGGCCCCGGCGGGACCGTCTCCTCCGACTACCCCTGCCTGCCCGGCTGGCAGCCCGTCGCGTCGCACGCCGGCTACCGCTATCTCGCCGAGCGCCTCGCGCGCGAGGGCTTCCTCGTCGTGAGCGTGGACGGCCGGCCGGTCGCACCCTTCGACCACACGGATCGCCCGTTCCCGGACGGGTCCGCGGCCGGCGTCTCCACGTGGATGGACCTGCGCGCACGGATCGTCGACGCGCATCTCCGCCGGCTCGCGCGGGCCGGGGCGGGCGCGACGGGCCCGGACGTCGACTTCGGCATCCGCCTCGCCGGTCGCATCGACGCCGCGAACGTGGGCCTCGTGGGGCACTCGCGCGGCGGTGAGGGGGTCGTCTGGGCGAGCCTCCTCGACGGATGGCGGCCCTACCGGGTGCGGTCCATCGTCGCCATCGCCCCCACCGACTTCGCGGACCGGGTGGTCCCGGGAGACGTGCCGTTCGCCGTCGTGCTGCCGACATGCGACGGCGACGTCTCGGACCTCCAGGGTGCCCGGTTCTTCGACACGGCCAGGAACACCCCTCGCATCCGGCCCCTCCTCCAGGTCGCGGTCCACGGCGCGAACCACGACTTCTTCAACGAGGTCTGGCCCGACGAGTGGGGCTTCGCTGCCGCCGGGACGATCCCGACCGATCCGGGCGGCGCATGCGACCCGGGTGGGGCGGCCCGTCTCACGCGCCCGCGCCAGGAGTCCGTCGGCGGCGAGATCGTGTCGGCCTTCCTGCGCGGGACCCTGCGCGACGACGGGGGCGCGCTCGCCTCGCTCGGGATCGGTGCCCGGCCGCCTCGGGCGATCACGGGCGTCGCGGTGACGGTGCGGACGCAGGAGCCTACCGCGCGACGCATCGACGTCGTCCCGAACGACGGCTCCCCGTACGCCCTGTCACAGACGGCGGGCGGCGGTCGGATCACCCCCGTCGGCCTTGCGTACCTTGGGCTGTGCAGGCCAGGCGCTCGGTCCGACGCGATCGAGGAGGGCGCTGACCCGGACGACCGCGCCGACGCGTGCCCGCCCGGGTGGTTCCCGCAGGCTCAGTCCGCCGAGGAGCTACGCATCGCGTGGACCTCCCCCGGCGGCCGGCTCCTGCTCGCGCCGTCGCCGCGCCCCGTGGACCTGCGCGGCGTCGTCGCCCTGTCACTCGCGACGGCGCCCACGCCGCCGGAGGCGGACCCGGAGCTCAACGGCCCCGGGGGCGCCCGCCCGTTCAGCGTCGCGCTCGTCGACGCGGCCGGACGGCGAGCCGTCGTCCCGGTCTCCAGTGCCGAGCCGGCGGTCCGCGCGTGGCCCACGCTCACGGTCCTCGGGACCATCCGGATCCCGGTCTCCCGCTTCGGTGGCGTCGACCTCGGCCGGATCGCCCGGGTCGAGCTCGTCTTCGACAGGACCCCGCGCGGCGCGGTGATCGTCACGGACCTCGCGTTCCTGCGCTGACGGCGCGGGTCGGGCTGACCGCGAGATCCGGGCGACCCGGGCCGGCGCCGCCCGGTCAGTCCGGCGGCGCGTGACCGCCGTCGGAGGCCGTGGCCGCCAGGGCGGCGCCCACCGCGGCGAGCAGCGCGGCGACCGTGAACGGCTTGTCGAGGAACGCGGCCGGGCGCGCCGCGGCGGTGAGCGCCTCGACCTCGTCCGAGTACCCGGACATGAGGATCGTCGGGATCCGCGGCGTGGCGTCGGCGAGCCGGCGGGCGAGCTCGGCCCCGCCCATCCCGGGCATCACGATGTCGGTGAGGACCAGGTCGACGGGCGGGCGGCCCGGCCGGTCCCCGGTCCCGTCCGGCTCCTCGCGCCCGCCCCCGAGCATCAGCCACGCGTCGTCGGCGTTGGCGACCGCGACGACCTCGTGGCCGGCCGAGGTGAGCGCCGTCCGCACGAACGCCGCGACGTGCACGTCGTCCTCGACGAGGAGGATCCTCCCGCCGCGTCGGGCGGGCGGTACGGCGGGCTCCGCGTCGGGCTCGGCGAGGGGCGCGGTGGACACCGGCAGCAGGACCCGGAAGGTCGAGCCGTGCCCGACCCGGGACTCGACCTCGATCGTCCCGCCCGCGTCCTGGACGAGGCCGGCGACGATCGCGAGCCCGAGGCCCGACCCGCCCTGGAGCCGGACGGCCAGCGCGGCCCCCGGCTCCCGCTTCGTCGAGTAGAACGGCTCGAACGCCCGCTCGATCACCTCCGGCGCCATCCCGATCCCCGAGTCGGCGACGGTCAGGACCCCACGGAGCGTGCCGTCGGCGAGCGTCCGGACGGCCGTCGAGATCGCCAGGGTGCCCCCGTCCGGCATCGCGTCGCGCGCGTTCGTCGCCAGGTTCACCAGGATCCGCTCGAGCGCGGCCCGGTCCACGACGACGACGGGCGCATCGGCCGCGTGCTCGACGCCCACGCGCACCGTGGGGGGCACGAGGTCGCGGATCGCCGGCAGGAGCGCGTCCACCGCCTCGTCGAGCCGGATCGCGCGCGGGTCCGCGCGCTGCCGGCGGGCGAAGGCGAGGAGCTCGCGCGTGATGCCGGCCGAGCGGAACGCGGCGGACTCGATGGCCTCGACGGGCTCGCGCGCCGGATGGTCGGCCGGGATGTCTTCAAGAGCGATCTCGGCGTTGCCCGAGATCACGAGGAGCAGGTTGTTGAAGTCGTGCGCCACGCCGGAGGCCAGCCGGCCGATCGTCTCCATCCGCTGCGCGGCCTCCAGCCTCCGCTCCAGCTCGCGCCGGTCGGTGACGTCCTCGATCGTGCCGAGGAACCGGGCGACGCGCCCATCCGCGTCGCGCACGACGTCGCCGCGCTCGTGCACGAGGCGGATCCCGCCGTCGGGGCGGACGACCCGGTGCTCCACGTCGTATCGCTCGCCCTGCTCGCTCGTCCGGCGGGCGCCGCCCCGGATCAGCGGGCGGTCGTCCGGGTGGACGAGCGAGTAGAAGAACACCGGGGCGACGCTGCCGGTGTCGGCCGGCAGGCCGAGGATCCGGAGGGCCTCGGCGGACCAGTGCAGGACCCCGACCTCCACGTCGCCCTCGGGACCCGTCTCGATGGACCACGTGCCGACGTGCGCGACCGCCTGCGCCTCGTCGAGCCGGGCAGCAGCCTCGGCCGCCTCCGCCGCGAGGCGACGCCGCTCGGTCGCGTCGAGGACGACGGACAGGCGTGCCGGGCGGCCGTCGAAGGGGATGAGCATCGACGCCCCCTCGACGTCGACGGTCGTGCCGTCGAGCCGGCGATGGCGTGCCCCGGGCGGGAGCGACATGGGGTCGGCGGACGGGAAACGGTCCCTGATGGCGTCGAACCGGTCGAGGTTCGCGGGATCCACCAGGTCCCGGATCGTGAGCGCCAGCAGCGCCTCGCGCGTCCCGCCGTACGTCCGCTGCGCGGCGTCGTTCGCGGCGAGGATCCGCAGGGTGTCCGGGTCGAAGACGAGGGCCGCGGCGGGCGACCCGTCGAACAGCGCACGGTACCGCTCCTCTGAGGCGCGGGTCGCGTCGTTGTCGCGCCTGAACGCCTCGCTGACGCGGACGAGGTGGACGACCGCGAAGGCCGCGACGACGACGAGGGAGACGACAGCCGCGGCGATGCCGATCGGGTCGGCCCCCGCCGGCGGGTGCAGCGCGAGGCCGATGCCGCCGGCCGTGATCGCGATGCCCCAGAGGAACGTGAGCATC
>JALOOH010000105.1 GCA_025454515.1 Chloroflexota bacterium | reverse complement strand
CACCAGGTCGAGGAAGACGTCCTCCAGGGTGGGGCGCACGCGGGCGAGCACGTCGATCGGCGTGCCGGCCGCGACGAGCGCGCCGAGGAGGCGGGTGCTCGCCGCATCGGGGTCGGCGACGCGCACGGTCACGACCGGCCCGGCGGCGCGCGCGTCGGTCACCCCCTCGGTCCCGGCGAGCACGCCGGCGAGGCGCGCCGCGTCCGCCGCGAGCCGTGCGTCGTCCCCATCGCCGGCGACCTCGATCCTGTACGTCGGCGGCGCGTACCGCCCGATGAGGTCCGCGAGGGGCGATTCCACGACGAGGCGGCCCCGGTCCAGGATCGCGACCCGGTCGCAGACCCGTTCGACGTCCGTGAGGACGTGCGTGGACAGCACGACGGTCGCGGTCCCGCGCAGGCGCTCGACGATCTCGAGGACGTCGCGCCGGCCCTCGGGGTCGAGCGAGCTCACCGGCTCGTCGAGGAAGAGGACCTGGGGCCTGCCGACGACTGCGGCGCCGATGCCGAGCCGCTGGCGCATCCCGCCGGAGTACCCGCCGATGCGCCGACCGGCGGCGTCCGCGATGCCCACGAGCTCGAGCACCTCGGCGACGCGCGCGCGCAGCGCGGACCCGCGGAGCCCGTGCAGCCGGCCGGCGAGCTCGAGCAGCTCGCGTCCCCGCATCCAGCCGTAGTAGCGGGGCGCCTGGTCCAGGTAGCCGATCCGTCGTCCGAGGGCGCCGGTATCGCCGGAGCGACGGATGTCCACGCCCGCGACGGTGGCCGTGCCGGAGGTGGCATGCGCGAGGCCGAGCAGCAGGCGCAGCGTGGTGGTCTTGCCGGCGCCGTTCGGACCGAGCAGGCCGAAGATGCTTCCCGCGGGGACGTCGAGGTCGAGGGCGTCGAGCGCGAGGACATCACCGAAGCGCTTGGTGAGCGCCCGGGCGGAGATCGCGGAGGAGGGCGCAGGGGCGGACCCCTGCGCGCCCGGGGCAGCGGCCGGCGCGGCGGCGGCCTCCGGGGGTCGGGTCACGTCTCCTCGCGGCCGAACAGCAGATAGATGACCGGCCCGATGATCCCGATGAAGATGACGATCACCGCCCACACGGCCTTGGGCAGGCCGCGGACCGCGCGCTGCGGGCGGGTGAGGTCCCACAGGGCCCAGATCATCAGGCCGATCTCGATGGCGATCACGGGGAGCAGGACCGCCAGGAGTGTCGCGTCGTTCACGGCGGGACTGTACGCCCTGCCGACCTCCGCGACCACGTGCCGGAGGATGCCCGCTGGCGTGACGGACGGACGGCCCCGGGCGCGCCCGCTGCTAGACTTCCCCAGCCTGCCGGCACGGCCGGCCGATGTCGAGGGAGGGGAACGGGATGTCCGACGACCGCGAGCGCTGGGCGCTGGTGCTCGGCGCCTCGAGCGGGATGGGCGAGGCGACCGCGCTGGCCCTCGCGAGCGCGGGCTGCAACATCGCGGGCGTCCACCTCGACTTCCGCGCCGGCCTGAAGCACGTCGACGAGGTGAAGGCGGCGATCGAGGCGGCGGGGCGCGAAGCGCTCTTCTTCAACGTGAACGCCGCGGACGACGAGAAGCGGGCGGGGGTCCTCGAGGCCCTCGCGGCGCGGTTCGCGGAGAGCACCGCCGCCGGTCGGACCCCGCATCTCCGCGTCGTCGTCCATTCGCTCGCCTTCGGGTCCCTCCTGCCGTTCCTCACCGACGACCCCAAGACGCGCATCAGCCGCAGACAGCTCGAGATGACGCTCGACGTCATGGCGAGCAGCCTCGTGTACTGGACGCAGGACCTCTTCGCGCTCGGGCTGCTCCACGAGACGCGCATCTACGCGCTCACGTCCGAGGGCTCCACGCGCGTGATCCCGTCGTACGGCGCGGTCTCCGCCGCGAAGTCGGCGCTCGAGTCGAACTGCCGCCAGCTCGCCATGGAGCTCGCGCGGGCCGAGACCGGCTGCTCCGTGAACGCGATCCGGGCCGGCGTGACGATCACGCCCGCGCTTCTCCGGATCCCCCACCACAGCGTCGTGATCCGGCGGACGGAGAAGCGCAACCCGTCCGGCCGCATGACGACCCCGCAGGACGTGGGCGAGGCGATCGTGAAGCTCTCCGAGGACGGCCTCCTGTGGATGACGGGCAACGTCATCAGCGTCGACGGCGGCGAGTTCATCACGGGATCATGAGCGTGGGCGCCGCCGACGGGACGGCGATCGACGGGCAGCGCGTCATCGTCGTCGGGTCGGTGAACGTCGACCTCGTGGTGACGGTCGACCGGCTGCCGGGCGCGGGCGAGACCGTGACGGGCGGGACCTTCGCGCGCCATCACGGCGGCAAGGGCGGCAATCAGGCCGTCGCGGCCGCGCGCCTTGGCGCGTGGGTCGCGTTCGTCGGCGCCGTGGGGGACGACGGCTTCGGCGCGGAGGCCCGTGCGGCACTCGAGGCCGAGGGCGTGGATCATGCCGGCCTCGCGACGCTCCCCGGCTCGACGACCGGCGTCGCGCTGATCCTCGTGGACGCGCGGGCGGAGAACGAGATCGCCGTCGCCTCGGGTGCGAACGCGGCGATGACGGCCGACGCGGTGCGCGACGCGCTGCGACGGCTCGGCCCCGGACCGGGAGACGTCGTGCTCGTGGGGACCGAGATCCCGCTGCCGGCGGCCGCCGCCGCCCTCGCGGCCGGCCGCGCGGCCGGTGCGCTCACGATCCTGAATCCCGCGCCGGCGACCGGGATCGGTGCGTCGCTGCTCGCGGCCGCCGACGTGATCACGCCGAACAGGACCGAGGTCCGCCAGCTCGCCGACGCGGTCGCGGAGCGGAGCGGACGCACGCGGACGCCGGGTGCCGACGTGGAGCGCTGGGCGCGCGAGCTCCTCGCGGACGGGCCGGAGGGGCCCGGCGTGGGCCGCGCGGTGGTCGTGACGCTCGGGGACGCGGGATCGCTCGCGGTGGAGCGGGTGGCGGCAGAGGCGGACCCGGCGTCGGCAGGTCCGGCGTCCGCTGGTCCGGCGTCGGCCGACGCGGGCGTCGCGCACGACCGCGGACGCGACCGGATCGAGGTGACCGACGTAGCCGCGCACGCCGTCGCCGCGGTGGACACGACCGGCGCCGGCGACACGTTCTCGGGCGCCCTCGCGGTCGCGCTCGCGGAGGGACGCCCGCTCGCCGACGCGGCGCGATGGGCGGGCGCGGCGGCCGCGCTCGCGACGACGCGCGGGGGGGCGCGCGAGGGGATGCCGACCCGGGCAGAGCTCGAGGCGTTCCTGGCGGACGGGGGCTGACCGGGCATCGCCGCCGCCGGCCCGGCCCGGCACACGCTGCGGATGAGCGGCGCCCGCGGCCGCCCTACGCGGTCCTCGCCTGCCGAACGCGCCCGAGCAGCCCGGTCCGCGGCCCGAGAACCAGGACAGCGAGGAAGAGCAGCGTCTGGAGCACGACGATCGTCGCCCCGCTCGCCACGTCGAGGAAGTAGCTCGCGTACAGGCCGCCGATCGCCGTCCCGATCCCGATGACCGCCGCGAGCGCCATGAGGCGGCCGAAGCGCACCGTGAGCAGCTGCGCGGTCGCGGCCGGCGTGGTGAGCATCGCCACGACGAGGATGATGCCGACCGCCTGGAGGCTCACGACGATCGTCGTCGCGATGAGGGCGAGGAAGAGGTAGTCGAGCGCGACGACGTCGAGGCCGCTCGCGCCGGCGCCGAGCGGGTCGAACGTGGCGTACAGGAACTGCTTCCACAGCGCGGCCACCACGAGCAGCACGAGCCCGCCGAGGAGCGCGAGCGCGACGAGGTCGACCACCGAGATCCCGAGGATGTCGCCGAACAGGAACCCGAAGAGGTCGCCCACGTACGTCGGGATCGCGCTGAACATGAGCACGCCGAGGCCGAACATGCCGGCGAAGAGAACGCCGATGATCGTGTCCGAGCGCAGGCGTGCACGACGTCCGATCCACCCGATGGCCAGGGCCGTGAGCACGGCCGCGACCGCCGCACCGACGTAGAACGGCCCGTTCACGAGATACGCGGCCACCACGCCCGGGAAGGCCGCGTGGCTGATCGCGTCGCCCATGTACGAGAGGCCCCGCAGGATCATGTACGACCCGACGACGGCGCAGACGAGGCCGACGAGCGCCGCCGCCGCCATCGCGCGGACGAAGAACTCGTAGCCGAGCGGGGCGAGCAGGGCCTCGATCACCGGTGCGCTCCCGGGTCGCCTTCGTGGAAGTGCTGCTCGCCGCGTGGCGATTCGTCGTGGTGGTGGGCGTCGTCGAGGAGGACGGTGCTCCCGCCGAGGACGAGGAGGTGGCCGCCGTACGTCCGCGCGAGCACCTGCTCGTCGAGGACGAGGCTCGAGGGGCCGTGGGCGATGACGGTCCGGTTGACGGCGAGGACCTGCCGGAAGTGCTCGGCGGCGGCCGCGAGGTCGTGCGTCGTGGCGACGACCGTCCGGCCCCGGGCCGCCTCGGCGACGAGGATCTCCATGAGGTCCTCCTGCGTCGTCGGGTCCACGCCGGTGACGGGCTCGTCGAGCAGGTAGAGGTCCGGCTCGGCGGCGAGGGCCCTGGCCAGGAAGACCCGGCGCCTCTGGCCGCCCGAGAGCCGCCCGATCTGCGTGCGCGCGTGGTCGGCCATGCCCACGATCCCGAGCGCCGCGCCGACGGCCTCGCGATCGACCGCCCGCAGCCCGCGGAACGGCCCGAGCGACGGGTAGCGCCCCATCGAGACCACGTCCCAGCAGGTGACGGGGAAGTCCCAGTCCACCTGCTCCGCCTGCGGCACGTAGGCCACCCGGCGCGCGTGCACGCGGGGCCGGGCGCCGAGGACGGTGACCGTGCCCTCCCACGGGGAGAGCAACCCGGCGATGACCTTGAGGAGGGTGCTCTTGCCGCCCCCGTTCGGCCCGAAGACCGCGAGGAGCGAGCCGGTGGGGATCGCGACGCTCACGTCCTCGAGGGCGACGCGCTCGTCGTAGCCGGCGGTGATCCCCTGCAGGACCACGGCGGCATGGTGCGCGAGGTGGTCGAGCGTCAGGTCGTGGCCCGCCGCGTAGGCAGGCAGCTCGCGACCCGTGGCGAGATCGCGCGGCGGCGCGTGGACGGCGTGGGGATCGGGCGCGTCGGTCATCGAAGGGCCTCGACCACCTGGTCCGTGTCCCATCCCATCATGCCCGCGTACGAATCGGCGGGCGGATCGCCGAGGGAGTCGTTGTACAGAGTGGCCACGACCGTCGCCCCCGTCTCGGCGGCGATCTGGTCGGCGACCTTGGGCGAGAACTGCGCCTCGGCGAAGATCGCCGTCGCCCCGGCCGCGCGGATCGCGTCCACGACCGCCACGACGTCGGACGCGCTGGGCTCCTGGCCCGGCACGGGGACGACGACCCCCACGATGTCGAGGTCGTACGCGGCGGCGTAGTACGGGAAGGCGTCATGGAACGAGACGATGCGCCGGTGGTCCTCGGGGAGCGAGGAGATCCGGTCCCGGATCGAGGCGTCGAGGTCGCCGAGGGCGGCGCGGTACGTCGCCGCCGACGCGCGGATCGCCTCCGCGTCGGCGGGCCGGGCGTCCGCGAGCGCGTCGGCGATCCGATCCACGTACTTCTGCGCGTACGCGACGTTCAGCCAGAGGTGCGGGTTGGCGGGCTCGCCGGGCACCGCGGTCGTGGGAGCCGCGCCCGAGCCCTCCTCGCCCTCGGCCAGGTAGGTGACGCCCTCGAGGTCGGTGCCCAGCTCCAGGAGGACCGCATCCTGCCGCTTCGCCTCCTCGGCGAGCGGCCGGAGCCAGTCATCGAGGCCGAGCCCGTTCATGACGATGACGTCCGCCTCCGAGACCCTGCGGACGTCCGAGGGGCTCGGCGCGAACGTGTGCGGCTCGGCGCCCGCGGGGACGAGGCTCTCGACCGTGACGCGATCGCCCCCGACGTTGCGGACGAGGTCGGCGAAGACGGTCGTCGTCGCGACGACGCGGATGCGACCGTCCGATCCGGACGGGGATGCGCCCGCCGATCCGCACGCGGCGACGACGGCCGCGACGACGATCGCGGCGACGAGCGCCAGGGCTGAGGATCCGGGGCCGCTCCGGGCGCGGCGGACCGGCGTCGCGGTCAGGGAGGACCGGATCACCCGCGCCCCTCCCCCGCCGCGCGGACGCACGATGGGCAGCGCCCGAACAGCTCGAGGCGATGCTCGTCGATGCGGAACCCGGTGCGACGACCGATCTCCGTGACGAGCGCCACGAGGGCGCCGTCGGCGACCTCGGCGGTGTGACCGCAGGCCGAGCAGACGACATGGTGGTGGTGGGCGGGCGCGCAGGCGACGTACGCGTGCTCGCCCGAGGGAAGGTCGATGCGCTCGATCGCCCCGGCCCGCTCAAGGGCGTCGATCGTCCGGAAGACGGTCGCACGACCCACGCGGATGCCTCGGTCGTGCGCCTCGCCGGCCACGCGCGCCGCGGTGAACGGGCCGTCCATCTCCGCCATCACCGTCGCGAGGGCGCGGCGGGGTCCGGTGAGGCGGTAGCCGGCCGCATCGAGGGCGCTCACCACGAGCATCGCTTCCGTCATGGCAAGATGATACACAGTCTCACTTGATGGCGCCAGCGCCCCCCGCCGCACCCGCCCGGCGGCGCGTTCGCCCGCGTCCGTATACCCTGTGGGCCGCGGCGCGCGCGGGCACGCTACGGGCGGCCGTACACGAGGAGTCCAGCCGGCGATGACGAACCGAACCAGCAACACGGGCCCCGGCGGCACGCGGCGACAGCGCCGCGAGACCGCCCGCAAGGACGCCCGCCTGAAGGCGGCCGCGACGACCCAGCCGCAGCCCTTCTGGAAGTCGCCGGTCTTCCTCATGACGATCGGGGCGGTCGCCGTCGCGGCCGTGCTCATCGGCTTCATGGCGCTGAGCAACAGCGGCAGTGGCGGCGGGTCGTCCGCGACGGTCGAGGCGCCCCTCGTCTTCACGCCCACGACGGGCGCCGATGGCGCCGCCATCGGCCCCGCGGACGCGGCCGTCACGGTGGAGGTCTGGTCCGACTTCCAGTGCCCGGCGTGCGACGCCTTCGCGAAGTCCACCTTCATCGATCTCGTGAAGAAGTACCAGCCGACGGGCAACGTGCGGTTCGAGGACCATGCCATCTGGTTCATCGGCGCCGGCCAGAACGAGGACTCCCTCAACGCGGCCGCGGCGGCCGAGTGCGCCGCCGTGGACAACCTGTACTGGCCGTACCACGACTACCTGTTCGCCAACCAGGGCGCGGAGAACAGCGGCTGGCCGAGCCGGGCGCTGCTCGACGGGATCGCCGGGAAGGTCGGCCTCGACGCGACGAAGTTCGCGCAGTGCTTCGACGGCGGCGAGCAGCACGCCACGGTCAGGGACACCACCGCGCTCGCCGCGAAGGTGCCGGTCTCCGGGACCCCGACGGTCGTGATCAACGGCGTCCCGTACGAGTCGCGGTACGTGCCCACCGCCGACCAGCTGTCGGTCGAGATCGACAAGGCCCTCGCGGCCGCGGCAGGTGGCGCGCCCGCTGCCTCCCCGTCGGCGACACCGGCACCCTGACCCTGGCGGTGCCTCCGGAGGTGTCCGCCGTCGCGATGGATGGGGCGGCCGAGGGGAGGGGCCGGTACGCAGCGGCGCTCGCCGCGATCGCCCTCTTCGGGCTTGCCGTCGCGAGCTACCTGACCTTCGTGAAGCTGACGGGCGGCACCGCGGTCTGCGGGCCGCTCGGCGGGTGTGACACGGTCGAGGCGAGCGAGCACTCGACGATCCTCGGCATCCCCGTCTCGGTCCTCGGGATGGCGTACGCGGCCGCGGTCCTCGGCACCGTGCTCGCGTGGTGGCGGACGGGCGATCGCCGTCGTCATCCAGGCGATCTGCGTGTGGTGCATGGCCTTCGACATGTCCGTCGTCGTCGGGCTGGTCGCGGCGGTCGTCGTCTACCGACGGACCGCCGCGACCTGACGGCCGACGGCCCGACGGCGACGGCCCGCGGGTCGCACACGGGCCGTCGCCGAGCGGGCTCAGGTCACTGCTGGGGGTTCTTCGGCTCGCCGTCGCCGGCCTTGAACAGGCCGAGCGCGCCACGCCCCACGAAGTTGAACGCGTGGGTGACGATCGGGTACAGGCCGTCGTCGGCCATCTCGAACTCCACGATCGCCCCCTGGGCCGGTGAGAGGTCCACCGCCTGGCTGCCCCAGCCGCCGGCGTTGTCGGGCGAGAGCTCGACGCCCTCCTTGATGACCCTGCTGAAGATCGTGCCGACGATGTGGAACGAGCTGTCGATGTTCGGGCCGGCGTCGAGGAGGAAGACGCGGATCCTCTTCCCGACCGGGATCTCGATCGGGCCGTCCTTGTACTGGTCGGCCACGCCGTTGAAGACGAGGAAGTCGGGGGAGGGTGCGCCCGCCGCGGCCTTCGTCAGGCTCACCGGCTGGCCCTGCTCGCCGAGGTACCACTCGCTCTGGACGAGGGCGTACTCGTTCTCGAGTGGCTCGAGGCCCCCCTTGGGCTCCACGATCATCATCCCGTACATGCCGTTCGCGATGTGGTGGAGGGCGGGCGCCGTGCCGCAGTGGTACATCCACACGCCGGCGTACTTCGCCCGGAACTCGTAGAGCTTCTCCTCGCCCGGGTTGATCGACGTCATCGGCCCGTTCCAGGCGACGAGCGAGGAGTGGAAGTCCACCGAGTGCGGCAGCTTGCTCGTGATCGGGTTCTTCAGGTGGATCCGCACGAGATCGCCGAGGTGGACGCGGATGGCAGGCCCGGGAACGGTGCCGCCGAAGGTCCAGACGCCGACGACGAACCCGGTCGCCACCGTCATCGTCTTCTCCTCGATGACGAGGTCGATGTCGTGGACGTCGCCGTCGAGGACCGCGGGTGCGGTCGGGTCGTAGCGGACCGGCGCGGGGGCGGCCGGGTCGGGCTGGATGTCCAGCGCCGGCGCGGGCCCGCCGTGGCTGTCGCTGCTGCTCGTCGCCGCGCTGCCCTTGACGGTCACGGAGCCCTTCATGCCCGCGTCGGCATGGCCGGGGATCGAGCAGAGGAACGAGATCCCCTCGGCCGGGATGGCCACGGACCCGGTCGCCGTCTCGCCTGCCTGGGCCGTGATCGTCGTGCCGTCCGGGAACGTGACGTCGTGGACGATCGTCCCGGTGTTCTTCAGGGCGAACGCGTACGTCCCGGGCGCGTCCACGGTGAGGTTCGTCGGCTGGAAGCCGAGATCCACCGCCGTGATCTCGAGCGTCCCGAGGACGTCGCCGCCGACCGCGGCGGTCGCCGCGGGCGCGACGGACGCGGCCGGGGCCTGCGTGGCCGCGGGCGCGGCCGACGCAGCGGGGACCGCGGGGGCCGGCTCGATGGACGGGACGGGCGGGAAGGTCCAGCTGCGCCCAGCGCTCGCCGGCGTGCACGCGGCGACCGCGAGCGCGATGGCGATGACGCCGAGGACGCGGCGTCGCGAACCGTTCATGAGTGCTCCTCTTCCGGGCCGTGCGGCCCACTCGCGTCCGCGGACGCGAGGTGCGCCGCGGCAAGGTCGGCCAGGCTGGTCCCGGCCAGGACGTCGATGAAGGCGGTCTGCGCCGCCGTCCAGGTCTCGTGGAGCGCGCACGGGTCCGCCCCGTCGCACCCGCGGTCGCCCAGGCTGCAGCGACCCGCCCGCGACGGCCCCTCCACGGCCTCGATCACGTCGAGCACCGGGAGGAGCACGGCAGGTCGGACCAGCCGGTAGCCGCCGTTCTTGCCGGCCGCCGTCTCGACGATCCCGGCGCGGGAGAGGTCGCCGAGGACCTGGGGGATGACGCTCGGCGGGATGCGCATCCGCTCGGCGATCCGCGGGGCCGGCAGGTACGAGCGCCCCGGGGCCTCGAGCGCGAGCACGATCGAGGCGCGGATCGCGTAGTCGCTCCGCCGGGTGAGCTGGAGCCGCATCGTCGGTGTCGCCGCCTCCGGGTGGGGACGCGTGGCGGGTGCGTCGTGGTGCTGCCAAGGGAACAATGACTAACTTAGTCAGCATTGTCAATCGGCCGCCAGGCGCGGCGCGTGCCGCTCGCCGCGCACGGGCGTACCGAGGGCTGGGCCCAGCGGGGCCGCGGCGGGACGGCGCCGGCCCGGAGGGGTCACCATGAGCACGATGGACGAGTCGTCGGCGACCGGGCGGGACCATGACGCGGCGGTGATCGACCGCCGACCGGACAGGGCGATCGCGGCCGGCGGCATCGCCGCCGCGGGCGCGCTCGTCGTCCTCGGCATCCTCGCGACGCTGCTGCCGCCGGAGGCGCGGCGCGGCATCTGGCTCCCGGTCCACCTCGGGATCGCGGGTGCATCGACCGTCGCGATCGCGGCCGTCCTGCCGTTCTTCACCGCGACCCTCGGCGTCGCGCGGCCGGTCCCGCCGTCGGTCCGCGCGATCGGCGTGACGCTCCCGCTCGTCGGGATCCTCGCGGTCGCCACCGGGATCGCGTGGGGGCCGTCCGGGCTGGCGGTCGCGGGCGGTCTCGCCTACCTCGTCGGGATGGGCGCCGTCGCGTACGCTGCCCTCGCCCCGCTGCGGAGATCGACGGCGCCCCGGAGGATCGCCCTGGGCCTCGCGGCGTCGGCGGCGCTCGTGGACGTGACGTTCGGCGCGCTGCTCGGGACCCTGTTCGCCGCGGGCGCGGAGTGGGTCCTGCGGGACTGGGGCCTCCTGCGGCCCGCGCACGCGTGGCTCAACGCCCTCGGCTTCGTCGGCGTGACGATCGCGACGACCCTCGTCCACCTGTGGCCGACGGTCGTCGGGACGCGCATCGTCCCCGGGCGCGCCGGCGCCGGCATGGGCGTCGGATGGGGCCTGGGTCCTCCCGTCGTCGCGCTCGGGCTCGCCACCGGATCCGACTTCATCGCCCGCACCGGCGCCGTCGTGGCCCTGTCGGGAGCCGTCTCCCTCGCCGCGTTCGGGATCGCGCGGTGGCGGGCGCGGGGTCGGTGGACGATCGACCTCGCATGGCACCGGGCGGCGACCGGGCACCTCGCGGCCGGGATCGCGTGGGGGGCGGCGGGCGGCTCGGCAGCCGCGGCGCTCGTGCTCGCGAACGGCGCGTCGCCGGCGGCCTGGTCCTCCGCGGCGCTCGTGGCGCTCGGCGTCGGGTGGGTCGCGCAGACGCTCGTGGGCGCCTGGACGCACCTCGTCCCGACGATCGGCCCCGGCGGGCCGGTCCTCCACGCGGCGCAACGATCGATCCTGGGGCGCGCGTCGTGGCCCCGCCTCGTCGGGTGGCAGGCCGGCACGATCCTCCTGGCCGCGGGGGCGGGCGCGGAGGCCTGGCCGGCTGTCGCGTCGGCGGGGCCGTCGCTCGTCGCCGCCGGGGGCGTCGTCGTCGGCGTGGCGGCGGTCGCGTCGGTCGCGCTCCTCGCGCGCGCCGTGGCGATGGCGCGCTAGGGTCGCGCGGCGGGCCGCCCCGCGGGGAGCGCCGTGACCGCGGACAGCGGGTGGGTCCAGCCGCCCCTACCGCACGTCCGCGTACCGCCCGCTCGACCGCGACGCGACGTACGTCGTGTCGCCCGGCCACTTCGCGACGAAGCCGGTGAACGTGGTGATCTTCGCGTAGTACCGGATCGACCCGTCGGAGGCCACCGTCACGGTCCTCGCGAGCTTCCAGGGCTTCGACAGCGAGCCGGTCTTCACGAGGATCTGGACCTTGCGCCCGGCGAGGCTCGGGCTCGTCATCACGAGGTACGTCACGTACGTGCCCGAGGGGACGATGACCTTCGTCGGCCCGAACCCGGCGGTCCCGACCGGCCGGCGGCCCGCCGCGATGGCGTCGTCGAGGACCGGCCCGAGGTGGTACGTGACCGTGCAGACGGTCGTCGATCCGGGGTCCGCGGTGAACGAGATGCCCTGGGCGTTCCGGTTCGTCGTCGCGACGACCTCCCCAGCGGCCACGCCGATCGTGCCCGTCGTCGCGCACGCGGTCGACCGCCACACGTATCCCTCGGGCAGCTTCACGTAGACGCCGGCCTCCTTGGTCGGCTCGACGGTCCAGCGCCCGGGTTCGACGTCCATCTTCGCGTCCGACGTGACCGGGACGGTGAGCGCCGAGGACTGGCGCGGCGAGACGAAGCTCACGGTGGAGCGGGTCATCGAGACGGGGAACCACGAGCCGCTCGCCGGACCGCCCTGGACGACGCGCGTCACCGTCAGGCTCGCCTTGTCGCAGGCCTTCGTGGGCCCATACGGCGCGCTCGCGAGGAGGGCGGGGAAGGCGGCCCAGCGCACGAGCAGGGCGGCGCCGTCGGCTCGCGCCGTGTAGAGCATCGTGGCATGGCCCCCGCCCGGGAGCGGCGAGAGCGTCGCGACGGCGCCGTTCGGCGGCGACCAGTCCTGGGTCCGCTTCGTCGTGTACTCGATCGCGTACGCGGCGAGGCCGACCGCGTCGGTGGAGACCTTCCACACGTACGCGACGTCGGTCGCGCAGACCGGGGTGACCGTCGGCGGCAGCGGCGGCGTGATCGGCGAGGGGGACGGCTCCGTGGCCGGCACCGGGGACGCCGAGGGCGACGGGGAGGCCGACGGCGAGGGCTCCGCGGCGACGGCGACGCCGGTCGCCGTCAGGAGCAGCACCACGGCGCAGAGCGCCGCAAGCGGTCGTGCGCGCATCTCCCCTCCTCGGCCGGGGCCGGGTCGCGCGGGCGCGGCCCTCGTGGATCGACGCGGACGGACCGACCGGGACGCGGTCCGCGCACGACGCCCCCGCGCGTGTGCCCCGATGCTACGCGCCGGGACGGGCGGAGAGAAGCCCGCGCGCCGAAGCGGTGCCGGCGCCCGGGGCGCGCCGGGCGGCCCGCGGGTCGCCGCCGGGCGCCGGGCGGACGCTCAGTCCCCCAGGAGCGCCGACCGCGCGTGGGCGATCGACGCGAGGTCGGCGGACGAGAGCCGATCGATCATCGCGTCCTGCGCGGCGAAGAACGGGTCGTGGACGGCGCATGTCGTGCCGTCGATCCCGCACGGGACCCCGCGGAGGATGCACGTACGACGCCGGCTGTCGCCCTCGACCGCCTCCACGACGTCGAGCAGCGTCACCTCGGATGCGGGGCGCGCCAGGCGGTACCCGCCCGCCCTGCCCGTCACGGCTGTGACGAGCCCGGCGCGCCCGAGGTCGCCCATCACCTGCGGGAGGAAGCGGACGGGGATCCCCATCTCGTCCGCCATCCGCGGCACCGAGAGCAGCGTCCCGGGGGGAGCGGAGGCGAGCGCGACCATGGCGCGCACGGCGTAGTCGCCCCGCTTCGTCAGCTCGAGTCTCACGGACGGAAGTATCGCAAAGCGCGGGATGGCCCGGCCGCCGCCGCTGTCGCGTACCCGGTCAGCTCGACGTACGCCTCGCCCGCGACCGGCACCCCGTCCCGCGTCCCGGCGACGTCGTTCGAGCCCTCCCAGTAGACGACCCCGGTCGTCTCGCGCGTGTCGAGCTCCTGGGCCGCGACCGTCGGCGTCACGGTGAGGTCCAGCCCCTCCCCGGGCACGCGGACGCGCCAGCCGGACGGGTACGTGGCGCCGGTCGCCGGGCTCGTCCACGACCCCGTCGCGTCGATCGAGATCCGGTCTGCGGGGAGGTGCGTCACCGACCCGTCGGCGGCGACGAGCGTCCCGTACGCGAACGGATACGTGCCGTCGGCCGCGCGCACCCGGTTCACCATCAGGTCCGTACCATCGTCGAGCTCGATCGCGAACCAGTCCCAGCCGCCCCCGCCGATCGCGATGAAGTCGCCCCACTGGTGGTCGAACCAGACCGACCCCCCCACCGGGGACCGCACGCCGTCGATCTCGACCGTGCCCGTCGCGTCCATCCGGGTCCGCGAGTAGTAGTACGAACCGCCGGCCGGCCCGAAGTCCGCGTACCCGTCCTTGTCGTGGAGCGCCGCGGGCTTCGTCGGCGTGAGCACCAGGTCCAGCGCCATGCCGCCGGGGAGCCCGGCCTCCGCCGCCTCGGCGGACGACAGGCGGAACGAGAGGGCGTCGCGGCCGCCCGACCCGCGCATCGTCCACGGCGGGTTCGCGAGCGTGGCAAGGTCGGCGGGGTCGTACCCCGCGACCGACATGTCGAAGCCGGTCGGCTCGCCGTCCGGGCCGCGCGGGCTGCGGTCCACCTGCGGCCCGATCTCGCTGCGCTGCGCGTAGTGGAAGGTGCCCGCGGTCTCGTCGGTGATCGCGACGTGGCTCGCCCAGCTGACCGGGAAGTCGCCGCGCTCGGCGCGGAAGATCACGTCCTCGAACCCGAGCTCGCGGCCGTCGGGCGTCCGCAGGTGCCCGGTGTAGTACCACCACTCGGTCAGGCGGTCGTGCGGGCCGTCGTCGCGCGGGAGCACGACCGGGCGAGGGTCGGCTGGCGGCGGGGGCGTGGCCGGGGCCGCGGAGGGGAGCGGCGGTCGCGGGGCGGGCGCGTTCGCGAGGATCGGCCCGGAGCAGGCGGCGAGGAGGACCACGCCCGCGAGTGCGAGTGCGGTGATGACGGCGATCGCGCCCGGCCTCATCGGACGAGGGCCTCCACCTCGGCCTCCGATCGCGGCAGCCGGTTCCCCACGAGCCGCTCGAGCGAGGCCGGCATCCACCAGTTCCACCGCCCCAGCAGGCGCATCGTCGCGGGGACGAGCAGCGCCCGGACGATCGTCGCATCGATCGCCACGGCGAGCGCCACCCCGAGCCCGAGCGCCTTGATGAGG
>JALOOH010000104.1 GCA_025454515.1 Chloroflexota bacterium | reverse complement strand
CTCCTCGGTGGCCGCGCCGGCGAGCGCGCGATCCGCATCCCGCCGCGCGTCGTCCCCGGGCCGATGGACCACCACGGCGACGTGACGATCAGCCTCAGCAGGCTCGTGGGCTTCATGGCGGACCGCGCGGAGAAGGCGGGCGTCCAGATCTATTCCGGCTACTCGGCGCGACGACTCCTCGTCGAGGACGGCCGGGTGGTCGGCGTCGCGCTCGGGGAGGTCGGCCTCGATGCGCACGGCGGCGAGAAGGCGAACCACCGGCCCGCGGAGGAGATCCGCGCGCGCGTGACGATCCTCGCCGACGGCTCCCGCGGCGTCCTCTCCAGCCAGCTGCGCGAGCGGTTCGGGGCGGGACGCAACCCGCAGGTCTACTCCCTCGGCATCAAGGCGGTCGTCGCCTACTCCGGCGAGAACCGCTTCGGCATCGGCCGCGTCATGCACACCCTCGGGTATCCGAACCCGCCGAGCGTCTTCGGCGGCGGCTTCCTCTACTCGATGGGGGAGAAGCTCGTCTCGGTCGGCCTGATCATGGGGCTCGACTGGAAGTACGGCGACCTGACCCCCCAGCGCGAGTTCGAGCGGTTCCGGGCGCACCCGTTCATCGCCGACCTGCTGAAGGGCTCGGTCACCATCGCGACCGGCGCGAAGACCATCCCCGAGGGCGGCTACCACGCGCTCGGGAAGATCGCCGTCCCCGGCGCGCTCGTCGTGGGAGACGGTGCCGGCTTCGTGAACATGGAGAAGATCAAGGGGATCCACTACGCGATCCGGTCCGGCATGGCGGCGGCGGAGACGGTCGCGGCCGGCCTGGCCGCACCGGACGGCGACCGGGTCCCGCTCGCCGGGTACCGCGAGCGCCTCGAGGCGAACGGCGTCCTGCCCGACCTGCGCCGCGCGCGCAACTACCGCCAGAGCTTCCGCTGGGGCACGTACGTCGGCGCGCCGCTGTCGATGGTCCAGCGGTTCATCCCCGCGCGCATCTCGATGGAGCCCGACTTCGAGACGACGAAGAGGGGAGCCCGGCTCGACAGCCCCGATCCGGGCGGGATGGACGGCGCGACCTTCGTCAGCCTCACCGGCTCGCTCCACCGCGAGGACGAACCGGCCCACATGACGGTCCTCGACCCGGCCAGGTGCGTGACGTGCGCGACGGACTTCGCGAGCTCGTGCACGCACTTCTGCCCGGGACAGGTGTACCGGTGGGACGGCGAGCGGATCGTCCTCTCGGCGTCGAACTGCCTCCACTGCATGACGTGCGCCGTGAAGTGCCCGCTGGAGAACATCCGGTGGCTGCCGCCCGAGGGCGGCGAGGGTCCGCGCTTCAAGCAGATGTAGGGCAGGTCGGCCGCAGGGCCGCCACGGCGCCGCAGGGCCGCCCCGGCGCCGCGGCCGGCGGCGGAAGGGCGGCGCAGCGACCTCCGACACTGGTCGCGACGACCTGGCCGGCGCATGCTGGCGGCGCGATGGACGACCTCCTCGCCTCCGTCGCGGCGGTCGGGCCGCCGCTCGTGCTCCTCGCGATCGGGATCGCCCTGCTCGCGGGCGTGGGGCCGCACGACTGGTCGCTCGTCCTTCCGCGCTGGGAGCCGCCCTGGCCGCACGGGGTCCAGGAGGAGGAGCCGCATCCCTGGGACTTCTCGTGCGTGCGCCCGCGCGGCGGCGCCCAGGCCGGCGTCCCGGGTGGGACCGCTGCCGGAGTCCGGGGCGTGGCCGACGACGGACACGGTGTCGGGCCGGCGACCGCCGCGGCACCGGACGATCCGCCCGTCAGACTCGCCCGGGTCCGGGCCTCGCCCCGCGGACGATGGCGTCCGGGTGGAGCCTGATCCGCGTCCCACGGGCGGATGACGACCCGGAGCGTCGCGCGGTCGCGGCCGGCCCCGGGACATGGGAACGCCCCCGGGCCGACTCGGACGGGCCCGGGGGCGGATGGAGGAGGACGGCGGTCAGGCGGTCCGGGGGGCCTCGTCGGGCCACCAGGGCCGGGTGTCGATCCAGTCGCGGGAGTCGGAACCGTCGATCACCCCGAGGCCCGCGAGGACCGCGAAGGCGACGGCGATGAGGAAGAGGAAGATCGTGGTTTCCATGTCCCCACCGTACCGCCGCCATTTGATAAGAGCAACGGTCATGTGCTACACCAATGATCATGAGTGATGATCATTGGTCCGGCCTGGAGCTGCGGCACCTCGACAGCCTCCGGGCGATCGCCCGCACGGGGTCGTTCCGGTCCGCGGCGGAATCGCTCGACTACACGCAGTCCGCGGTGAGCCAGCACCTCGCGGCGCTCGAGGCGATGGTCGGGCTCCGGCTCGTCGATCGTGGCCGCGGCCGCCGTCGGGTCGACCTGACCGAGGCGGGGCGGATCCTCCTCGCGCACGCCGACGCGATCGCGGCGCGCGTGAGCGCGGCCCGCGCGGACCTGCGCGAGTACGCCGCGGGCGCGTCCGGCACGCTTCGCGTCGGGATGTACCAGAGCGTCGGCGCCAGGATCCTGCCGGCGGTCATCAGTCGATTCGCCGTGGACTGGCCCGGGGTCGAGGTGCAGCTGCGCGAGACGAACGAGGACGTGAGCCTCGTGGAGACGGGCGACATCGACCTCGCGTTCACCGTCCTCCCGCTCCCGGACGGTCCGTTCGCCTGCGCCGAGCTCCTGCGCGACCCGTTCGTCCTCCTGACGGCTGCCGGGTCGCCGCTCGCCCGCCGGGACCCGCCGCCCGGGCTGACCGAGATCGCCGCCGAGCCCCTCATCGGTTTCAGCCCGTGCCCGAGCATGGCGATCGCGGAGGGGACCTTCCGCGCGAACGGCCTGGAGCCACGCTTCGTGTTCCGCTCCGACGACAACGGGACCGTGCAGGGGCTCGTCGCCGCCGGCTTCGGGGCCGCGATCGTGCCCGTGCTCATCCTCGATGTCGACGACCCGCGCGTGGCCGCGCGGCCGGTGGACATCCCGCCCCGGACGATCACGCTCGTGTGGCACCGTGACCGGCGGCGCTCACCGGCCGCGGAGGCGTTCGTCGCGCTCGCGCAGGCGGTCTGCGCGACGCTGCGGTGATCCGCGGTGGTCATCGCCCCGGACCCGCGCCGCCCATCGCCGGCGTCCCGCGCACCCCGATCCCGGCGTCCCGCGCACCCCGATCCCGGCGTCCCGCGCACCCCGATCCCGGCGTCCCGCGCCGCCCATCGCCCCGGACGGTCAGTGACGCCCGCCGCATGGGCCGCTCGACGCCGGCGGTCCCGTGCATCGTCGGGGGTGCTCGTATCGGTCCGGCACGGCCGACGGCACCCCGCGCATCGTCCGGGGCGATCGTATCCACGGGCCGGCGGTCGACGCCCGGAGCCCGGCCCGCGCCCCGCTCCCCGGCATCGTCGGGGGTGATCGCCGGGGCGGTGCGGGACGGCTCGCGGCCCGTACGACGCCTCGGATCCGGGGCGGAGTGGGATGGCCGTGGATACGATCGCCCGGGGCGATGCGCGGGGTAGGACGCTCGACGCGGGCCGGCGGGGACGCCACGGACGGGCCTCGCGGAGCGCTCCCGGGCGGGCCCCGGACCCTCCGGCGGGCGCACCTGGGGCCGCCGACGGTCAGCCGGCCGCGAGGTACCCTCCGTCCACCGCGAGCACGTGGCCGGTGACGAACGAGGCCCCAGGGTCGAGGAGGAACGCGACCGCGGCCGCGACCTCCTCCACGGTGGCGAGGCGACCCATCGGGACGCGCGCGACCACCGGTGCGAGGTCGAGCGTCCCGGCGTCGACCTGTCCGCGGATGAGGGGCGTGTCCGTCCAGCCGGGCGCCACCGCGTTCACGCGGATCCCCCGGTCGGCCCACTCGACAGCGAGGGTCCGGGTGACCGCGACCACGCCGGCCTTCGCCGCGCCGTACGCGATCCGCCCGGCGCGGGCGCGCGACGCGAGGACGGACGCGACGTTCACGACCGCGGCGTCCTGCGCGAGGTGCGGGAACGCGGCCCGGCATGCGTAGAAGGTCCCGCTCAGGTCCACGTCGATCACGCGGCGCCAATCCTGGTCGGGGAGCTCGTCCGCCGCGCCCGTGAGGTTGATGCCGGCCGCGTTCACGAGACCGTGCAGCGGCCCGAGCCGCGCCGCGAGCGATGCGAACGCGGCCGCGAGCTCGGCGGGGCGCGTGACGTCCGCCTGCGCCCAGGCGGCGCCGCACGCGTGCGCGACGGCCGCGCCGTCCGGGTCGGCGTCCACGATCGCGCACCTCCAGCCCGCGTCGTCGAGCGCGTGGACGACGCCGAGCCCGATGCCCTTCGCGCCGCCCGTGACGACCGCCGCCCGGCCGTCGCCGCCGCCCGTGACGACCGCCGCCCGGCCGTCGCCGCCGCCCGTGACGACCGCCGCCCGGCCGTCGCCGCCGCCCGTGCCGCCGCTGCCACCGCGGGCGCCCCTCACGCGTCCGGCCCCGTGGCCACGAGGACCTTGATGTCGTCCGCGCCGGCGCCACGGCCCTCGAGCCCGTCCTCCACGACCCGCTCGAGGGTGATCCGCCGGGTGATGAGCGAACGGACGTCCACGCGCCCCGAGGCGATCAGGTCGATCGCCGTCGGCAGGTCCTCGTCGAAGTGGTGCTGGACGCTCCCGACGAGCGTCCTCTCGCCCGCGACGATCGGCCACGTGTCCACCGGGATCGGTGCGCTCGTGACGGCGAGGAGCACGATCCGGCCGCCCTTCCGGGTCGAAGCGATCGAGTCGCGGATCGCCCCCGCCGTCCCGCCGCACTCGATCGCGACGTCGGCGCCGATCCCGTCCGTCAGGCCGTCGAGACCCGCCCGCCACGACGGGTCCGCTGAGTCCAGCGCCGCGTCCACCCCGAGGCGCCGTCCGACCGCGAGGCGCCCGGGCCGATGGCCGAGGAGGACGACCCGCGTCGCCCCGGCGGCCCGGGCGACCTGGGCGACGATGAGCCCGACCGCCCCGTCGCCGACGACCGCCACCGTGTCCCCCAGGCGCACGGCGCCGTGCCGGATCGCCCGCACCGCGACCTCGGTCGTCTCGATGAGCGCGGCCTCGTCCTCGCCGATCGCGTCCGGAAGCGGCTGGCAGAGCGCCGCGGGCACCCTGGCGTACTCGGCGAGCCCGCCGTCGCCGTGGAAGCCGATGGTGGCCCACGACTCGCACAGTGCGTACTCGTGGCGCCGGCAGTAGCGGCACGTGCCGCAGAAGAGGCAGACGTCCGGGGCGACGCGATCGCCCTCCGCCAGGCCGTCCACACCCGCGCCGACCTCCGCCACGGTCCCGGCGAACTCGTGGCCGAGGGTGACGGGGGCGCGCTGACCGGTGATCGGGTTCGGGCGGTCCACGGGGATCACGGTGGGGCCCTCGCGGTACTCCTCCACGTCCGTCCCGCAGATGCCGCACCAGCGCACGCGCAGGACGACCTCGCCGGGCGCGGCGTGTGGGACCGGCACGCGCTCCACCCGCACGTCGCGCCGCCCGTGCCACCGGGCGGCCCACATCGTCGATCCCACCGGCACCTCCTCGCGTCGCCGTCGCCGTCGCCGTCGCGAATCTACGCCTCGCAGGCGTGGGGTCGGCGTGACATCGCGCGGGTACGCCCTTCGGCCCGTCAGGGCGGGCGGTTCGGCCGTCCACCGAGCCTCGCCCCGCGGCGCACGATGGCCCCCTGTTTCTCAGACGTCGCCGCCGCCGGCGACCGAATCGAGGGTCCTGAGGGAGATGACCGTCGACGCGACCGTCGGGCGGGAGCCCGATCCGTTCCTTCCGCTGCCGCTGCTCACGCCGGCTGCCGCGCGCCTCGAGGCGGAGCGCTGCCTCTACTGCTTCGACGCGCCCTGCACGCACGCCTGCCCGACGAGCATCGACGTCCCCGGCTTCATCCGGAAGATCGCGACGGACAACGTCGCCGGGAGCGCGCGCACGATCCTCGCCGCGAACCCGCTCGGCGCGACATGCGGGGCCGCCTGTCCGGTCGAGCGCCTGTGCGAGGGCGCGTGCGTCCGCAACGCGATGGACCACCCCATCGCGATCGGGCGCCTGCAGCGGTACGCGGTGGAGACCCATGCCGCGGCGGGCGAGGCGTACTTCGCGCCGGCCGAGGAGGCGCCCGTGAGCGTCGCGGTCGTCGGCGCGGGGCCGGCCGGCCTCGCGTGCGCGGCGGAGCTGCGCAAGGCGGGTGTCGGCGTGACCCTCCACGACGCGCACGATCGCGCCGGCGGCCTGGGCGACCACGGGATCGTCCCGTGGCGGCTGCCGCGCGAGACCGTCGCGGTGGACGTCGCCGAGGTCGAGCGCTCGGGCGCGAACCTCGTGCTCGGCTCGATGGTCGGTCGGGACGTCGATCCGGCCGCGCTCGTGGCGGAGAACGATGCGGTCGTCCTGGCCGTCGGGCTCGGGCACGCGAAGCCGCTCGGGATCCCCGGCGAGGATCTCGCCGGCATCGTGGACGCCCTCGACCTCATCGGGCACGCGATCGACGAGGGCCGCGGGGCGGCACACGTGCCCCTCGGCCGGCGCGTCGGCGTCATCGGCGGCGGCAGCACGGCGTTCGACGCCGCCGCTGCGGCCGTCCGGCTGGGCGCCGAGGAGGTCACGCTCTTCTACCGCCGGAGCGCAGCGGAGACGCCCGCCTACCCGCACGCGATCGAGCTCGCGCGCGCGCTCGGCGTCGCGATCCGCTGGCTCACCGCGCCGGTCGAGATCCGCGGCGACGGGGCCATCGCGAGCGTCGTCTTCGAGCGCATGGCGCTCGGCGAGCCCGACGCGTCCGGCAGGCGCCGTCCCGTCCCGGTGGACGGCTCGCGGTTCGAGGTCGCGCTCGACACCGTCGTGCGTGCGGTCGGCCAGGATGGCCCGGCCGGGCTCGACGCGATCCTCGCCGCCGTGGGCGTCCCGCGCCGCGACGGCGTCGTCGTGGCGGATCCCGCCACCGGTCGCACCGGGAACCCCAAGGTCTGGGCCATCGGGGACGTGGCGAACGGCGGTGCCGAGGTCGTGAACGCGGTGGAGGCCGGCAAGCTCGCCGCGCGATCCATCGTGGACGCGCTCGGGCTCGGCGGCCCGCTGATCGTCCCGGTGGACCGGGCTGCGGCGACCGTCCCGGGCGTGGACCTCTTCACGGACATCGCCGGCATCCGGAGCCCCAACCCGTTCTGGCTCGCCTCGTGCCCGATCTCGAACAACGGCGAGATGGTCGCCCGCGCGTTCGACGCCGGGTGGGGCGGCGCGGTGTGGAAGACGATCGGCGACCCGATCCGCAACGTCACGGCCCGTCTCGGCTCGTTCGACTACCGCGGCCGGCACGTCGTCGGGATCAACAACATCGAGCTCATCAGCGACCGCCCGACCGAGGTGAACATCGCGGAGATCCGCGAGGTCAAGAAGCGGTATCCGGGCAACGCGGTGGTCATCAGCCTCATGGTCGAGGCGAAGCGCGAGTCGTGGCACGAGATCCTCGCCGCGTGCAACGACACGGGCGCGGACGGCTACGAGCTGAACTTCGGCTGCCCCCACGGGATGAGCGAGCGCGGCATGGGTGCCGCGGTGGGCCAGGTCCCCGACTACGTCCAGATGATCACCGAGTGGGTGATGGAGAAGGCAGAGATGCCGGTCCTCGTCAAGCTCACTCCCAACATCACGGACATCCGCTACCCGGCCCGCGCGGCGCGACGGGCGAACGCCGACGGCGTCGCCCTCATCAACACGATCAGCAGCCTCATCGGGGTGAACCTCGACACGTGGGCGCCGCTGCCGGACGTCCGCGGGAAGGGCTCGCACGGCGGCTACGCCGGCCCGGCCGTGAAGCCGATCGCGCTGAACATGGTCTCCCAGGTCGCAGCCGACCCGGAGGTCGGCCTCCCGGTCTCCGGGATCGGCGGCGTCGAGACGTGGCGCGACGCGGTGGACTTCCTCCTCCTCGGCGCGACGACGGTCCAGGTCGGCACGAGCGTCATGCACTACGGGTTCCGACTGATCGACGACCTCGTGGACGG
>JALOOH010000103.1 GCA_025454515.1 Chloroflexota bacterium | reverse complement strand
GCGGCCGCGCTCGAGGACCTGCGGCCGGGGCTGTCCGGGTGGGACGCGCGCCGGCCCGCCCCGGTGACGCTCGTGACCGGGGCGATGGGCGACAAGGACGTCGCGGGGATCGCCGGCTCGCTCGCGGCGTCGCCGGCCCTCGCGGGCGCCCGCGTCGTGTGCACCTCCGTCCCCGAGTCGCGCGCGATGCCCGCGCCGGACCTGGCGGCCGCGTGGCGCTCCGTCGCCCCGGGCCTCGACGTGACCGTCCGGTCCGAGCCGCGCGCGGCGCTGGAGGCGGCCCTCGCGGACGGGGAGGGCCCGGTCGTGGTCGCGGGCTCGCTCTACCTCGTCGGCGCGGTGCGTCCGCTGCTCGTGGATGACCCGGAGATCGCGGATCCGGACGACCCCGCGGTCGCACCGGTCGTGCGACCATGGGCGACGTGATGGACGAGCACGAGCCGATGGTCGGCGGCGAGGACGCTGCGGACGCGGCGGCAGGCCGCGCGATCCCCGTCGAGCGCGGCGTCGTCCCCGGCGGCCTCGATGCCGCCGGCGGAGCGACCCCGTCCTTCGCGATCCCTGCCGGCGCCCCCGCGGGCCTGCCGTCGACGCCCGCGCCGATCCGGATCGGAGGCGCGACGTTCACGTGGGGCGCCCGGACGTATGTCATGGGCGTCCTCAACGTGACGCCCGACTCGTTCTCCGGCGACGGCCTCCTCGCGGCGGGCGACCGCTGGGTGGAGGCGGCGCTCGCGCAGGCGTCCCGGATGGTCGAGGAGGGAGCCGACATCCTCGACGTCGGCGGCGAATCGTCGCGGCCGGGCCACGCGTCCGTGGACGCGGCGGAGGAGGTCCGGCGCATCGTGCCGGTCGTGGCCGCGATCCGTGCGGCCCACCCGTCCGTCCCGGTCAGCGTGGACACGGTGAAGTCGGCGGTGGCGGCGGCGGCCCTCGACGCCGGGGCGGCCCTCGTCAACGACGTCTGGGGCGTCGCCGCCGACGATGCGCTCTCGCGACTCGCCGCGGAGCGAGGCGTCCCGGTGATCCTCATGCACAACCGCGACGAGGCGCGCTACGCGAGCCTCCTCTCGGAGATCGTCGCGGACCTGCAGCGGGCGGTGGACCGCGCGGTGCGCGCCGGCGTGCCGTGGGAGTCGATCATCGTGGACCCGGGCTTCGGCTTCGGGAAGGCACCGGCGCACAACCTCGCCCTGCTGCGCGACCTCGCCGTGCTGCGGATCCTGGGCCGGCCGGTCCTGCTCGGCACGTCGCGGAAGTCCACGCTCGGCAAGGTGCTGGACCTGCCGCCCGGGGAGCGTCTCGAGGCCACGCTCGCGACGACCGCGCTGGCCGTCGCGGCCGGTGTGGACGTCGTCCGCGTCCACGACGTGCGCCCGAACGTGCGCGTCGCGCGGATGACCGATGCCGTCGTCCGCTCCCGTCCGGCGAGCCCCCGGCCGTGAGCGATCGGATCCTGCTCCGCGCGATGGCGTTCGACGGCCGCCACGGAGCGCTGCCCGGCGAGAAGGACGCGCCGCAGCCGTTCGAGGTGGACGTGGAGATGACGCTCGACCTTGCCCCCGCGGGCAGGGCGGACGACCTCGCGCGGACGGTGGACTACGGCGCCGTGTACCGGCTCGTGCGTCGGATCGTTGAGACCACGAGCCGTGACCTTCTCGAGGCGATCGCCGAGGAGATCGCTGCCGGGATCCTCGCGGACTGGCCCGCCGTGGGCGAGGTCGTCGTCCGGGTGCGGAAGATGCGCCCGCCGGTGGACGGCCCGCTCGCGTGGGCCGGCGTCGAGGTCCGCCGGAGGCCGGACGGACGCTCGCCCGCCTGACGCGGGGAGCGGCCGGCGCTCCCTCCTCACGAGCGCCGGCCGCCGAGGCCGACCGGGCGGGCCCGAGCGGCCGGTGATGATGCCCCGCGCGCCGGCCCGGCCGGGCCGGCGCGCTCCGGGCCGTGGGTCAGGGATTCGCGGGCCGCGTCCCGAGGGTGACCGTGACGTCCGTCTCGGCTCCGTCGCGGAGCACGGTGAGGCGCAGGTCGTCGCCGGGCGCGTTCTGGACGAGGAGGTACTCGAACGGCTGCGCCTCGCTGATCGCCACGCCGTCGATCTTCACGATGATGTCGCCGGACTTCAGGCCCGCCTCGGCCCCGGGGCCGCCCGGAACGACCGCGTCCTGTGCGTTGCCGCTGGGGTCCTGGCCGCCGTCCACGAGGACGCCGTCCGTGACCGTGAGGCCTCGCTCCTTGGCGACCTGCGGGTCGATCGCCACGTAGCGGATGCCGATCCACGGCCGAGCGATCGGCTTGCCTTCCTGCGCCTGCGCCATGATCGGCTTGGCCATGTTCACCGGGATCGCGAAGCCGATCCCCTCTGCCGTCGATGCGATGGCGGTGTTGATCCCGATGACGTTCCCGCCGGCGTCGAGCAGCGCGCCGCCGCTGTTGCCGGGGTTGATCGCGGCATCGGTCTGGATGAGGTTGCGGATCGTCGAGCCGTCGTCCACGGTGATCGTCCGGCCGAGCGCCGAGACGATCCCGGAGGTGACGCTGTTCGTGTACGTGCCCAGCGGGCTGCCGATCGCGATCGCCGCCTGGCCGACCTTGATCGCTCCCGAGTCGCCGAATGTCGCCGTGGGGAGGCCGGTGGCCTCCACCTTGACGATCGCGAGGTCGGTGAGGGTGTCGATGCCGTAGACCGTCGCGCCGAACTCCCGTCCGTCCTTGAGGCGGACGGACACCTCCTCCGCGCCCGTGACCACGTGGCGGTTCGTGAGGACCCACCCGTTCGTGTCGTAGATGATCCCCGAGCCGACGCCGGTCGCGGGGATGTCCTGGCCCTGGAAGAAGCCATTGAGGTCCCCGGCGTTGCCGGTCGTGACGATCGTGACGATCGCCGGGCTCACGTTCTGCGCCGCGGCCACGGCGGCCGAGGACTCGTCGATCGTCACCTGCTGCACCGTGCCGGCGGGCTCGGCGGGGACGGTCGTGGAGATCGCCGGGGGCTGGTCGAGCTCGCCGGTCGCGCGCAGGAGGCCGTACGTGCCCGCGGACGCGAGGACGGCGCTCAGGAGCGATGCGGCGACCACCGGCACGACGATGCCGCCGCGCCGCCCCGGCTTCGCCGGCGCGACGGCGACGGGCGCAGGAGCGGGCTCGAACCAGTGCTCGGGCGTCTGCTGCGCGGTCGCGTCCGATGCCCACGTGGGGCGGGGCTCCGGCGTCGGCGCGTACGCGTACGTCGGAGGCTCGGGCTGGGCCGGGGCCGGGTCGGCGGGGGTCGCCGGGGCCGGGTCGATCGGGGCGGTGGCCGGGGTCGGCGTCGCCCCGGGCGCGATCACGTGCGGCCAGCCGGCCGCCGGTGCGGCCGCCTGCTGCGCGGACGGGGCCGCCTGCTGCGCGGACGGGTCGCCCGGCAGGTCGGTCCGGCCCGGAACGGTGTCGTCGGTCATCGATGCGGGTCTCCAGGTCGTCGGATCACGGGATGTGGGCAGCCGCGCATGGGCCTGCGCTCGTGCCGCCTGGCGTCATGGTGACGGCCGCGGGTTCAGAGCGGGGGGTCGGCAGGTGAAGATTCCTCCACGTCCGTCACGTGCGTCCGGACGGGGGCCCGGTCGGCGGTCCCGACGGCGACGGAGCGCGGGTCCGCCGGCAGCGTCACGCTGAACGTCGTCCCCTTCCCGAGGCGGCTCTCCACGGAGATCCGGCCCCCGTGCATGTCCACGATCGAGCGCACGATCGCGAGCCCGAGCCCGCTGCCGCTGCCGCGGGCCTCGTTCGATCGCGAGCCGCGGTAGAAGCGCTCGAAGATGTACGGGAGCTCGGTCGCGTCGATGCCGATGCCCGTGTCCGCCACGACGATCCGCGCGCCGGTGCGCTCGCTCGAGACGGTCACCGTGACCGTCCCGCCGCGCGGCGTGAACTTGAGCGCGTTGCCCACGAGGTTGCTCACCACCTGGCCGATGCGGAGAGGGTCGTGGCGGATGCGCAGCGGGCGGTCGGGGAGGACGACGGACAGGGCCACACCGCGCTTCCGGGCCGCCGCCTCCGCCTGCTGGACCGCGGACTCGACCGCGGCCCGGAGGTCGTCCGGTCGCAGGTCGAGCTGGAGGAGGCCGGAATCGAGCTTCGAGAGCTCGAGCAGGTTCTGCGAGAGCCAGTCGAGGCGGTCGATCTGCTGGGCGCTCGCCTCGAGGAACTCGTCGCGGGCGACGGGATCCTCGACCGCCCCCTCGCGGAGCAGGTCGTTGAACGTCCGGAGCGCGGCGATCGGTGTGCGAAGCTCGTGGCTGACGTCCGCGAGGAAGTCCCGGCTGCGGTCGCGGTCCCGCCGGATGATCTCCATGCTCTCGGCGATCCGCACCGCCATCGCGTTGAACTGGCGCGTCAGCTCGGCGACCTCCACCGAGCCCGTCTCGGCGAGCGCGGTGGGGACGCGCTGGGCCATCTCGCCGGCGGCCATCTCGCGGGAGGCCACGGTCAGGCGCCGCAGCGGCGTCGTGAACCGGCGGGCGAGGTAGGCGGCGACGATGACGGCCACCGCGAGGCCCACGAGGGCGCCGATGACGAGGAGGCCGGTGATCGCGTTGATCGTGCTCGAGCGGAGGGTGTACGGGCCGGCGAGCGTCACCTGGATCGCCGACTCGGGGTAGAAGCCGTCGTTCGGCTCGTAGTACGCGATCTGCTCCAGGTCCTCGCGCGCCTGGCCGATCTCCGGCTCGACGGTCAGCTGCCCCGCGTACGCGGCGCCCGGGATGCCCGCGAATGACGGGATGTCGACCTGGTCGCGCACGACCGTCCCCACGAGGACCCGCACGTCGGCGAGCGCGAACCGGTTGGCGATCGCCGAGAGGAACGCGGGATTGCGGAGGAGGCGGTCCACGCTCGGGTCCACCGTCCCGTCGGCGAGGACGATCCTGCCGGTGGAGGACTCGTTCCGTGCCAGCACGCCCACCGTGCTGGCCACCGACTGGGTGCGCGAGAGGAGGTTCTCCTCCTCCTGCTGCTGGAAGAACGCGTCGAGGCGGTTGACGACGAGGACGCCGACGACGATGAGGGTGAGCGCAACGACGCCGACGAAGGCGAGGGTGAGGCGCCCCTGGAAGGTCCGCGGGAAGAGCCGCCCGATCGGCCGCGGCAGGTGGATCCCCGCCCGCGGCCGAGGCTCGGCGACGTGCGCGACAGGGCCCGCTCCGTTCGCTCCGCCGTCGGCGCCGGCGGCGGGCTGCTCCGCGTTCGTCTCAGCGCTCCGCGAACGCGTACCCCGCGCCCCGCACGGTCAGGACGAAGGCGGGATCGGACGGGTCGTCCTCGATCTTCTCGCGGAGGTGGCTGATGTGCACGTTGATCGTCTTCTCGTCCTGGTCGAGCGCCTCGTAGTCGCGGATGAGCTCGAGCAGCTCCCGTCGCGAGAAGACGCGGCCGGGGCGGCTCGCGAGGTGGCGGAGGATCTCGAACTCCGTCGCGGTGAGGCCGACGCGCCGGTGCCCGCGCTGGACCCGGCGGCGCTCGAGGTCGATGAGCAGGTCGCGGTGGCGGATGACCCGACCGCCCGCCGCGTCCGCGAGGTCCCCGTACGCCCGTCGGAGGAGCGCCTTGATGCGGCTCATGAGCTCGCGCAGGCTGAACGGCTTGGTCAGGTAGTCGTCGGCGCCGAGCTCGAGGCCGATGACCTTGTCCACCTCGTCGTCCCGCGCCGTGAGGATGAGGATGGGCGCCTTGGACCCGGCGGCCCGGACCCGCCGGAGCGTCTCGAACCCGTCGATCCCCGGGAGACGGACGTCGAGGACGATGAGGTCCGGCGCCTGGTTCGTCGCGAGGTCCAGGCCCTCCTCGCCCGAGCGGGCGAGCTGGACCTCGTACCCCTCCTGCTGGAGCGCGTACTGGACGCCGCGTGCGACGGCGTACTCGTCTTCGACGATGAGGATCGTGGCGGCCATGTCGCCGGGATGATACGTCCGAACCGTGCCGTGGTGACTGCGAGGCCCCGTGTGGTACCGTATGCCCCCGTCCCGCGCGCCATGCGCGCGCCTTCCGACGCGCACGCCGGCGCCCGTACGCCGCCGCACCGATCCCGCCGCGACGCGCGGCCACGCACCACAGAGGTCGCATCGTGAGCAGCTCCCGCCCCACGCTCGCCGCCGAGACGCGCGAGGTCCTCGGGAAGAAGGTCGCCCACCTCCGGCGGGCCGGACGCCTTCCCGCCGTCGTGTTCGGACACGGCAAGCAGTCCGTCCCCGTGACCGTCGACGCCCACGAGTTCGAGCTCCTCCGCCGCCGGATCGCGGGCTCCACCCTGGTGGACCTGTCGGTGGACGGCAAGAAGGCGCATCCGGTCTTCATCCACGACGTCCAGATCAGCCCGGTCACCCGGCGGATGCTCCACGCGGAGCTGTTCCTCGTGCGGATGACCGAGGAGACGACGATGGACATCCCGCTCGTGATGGTCGGAGAGGCGCCGGCGGTCAAGGACCATGGCGGGACGCTCCTCCACGCGCTGGAGATGCTCAAGGTGAGGGCGCTCCCCGCCAACCTCCCGGAGCGCTTCGAGGTCTCCGTCGATGGACTCGTCGACTTCGACACCCAGATCCACGTCCGCGACATCGCGATCCCATCGGACGTGACCCTCCTGACGGACCCGGACGAGATGGTCGCCCGCGTCCAGGCGCCGCGCGTCGAGGCCGCCGAGGCGGCCGCCGAGGGCGAGGCCGCCGAGGGTGAGGCTGCCGAGGGCGATGCCACCGAGGCCGGCTCCGCGGAGGCCTGACGCTCCGAACGCCGCACGATGTCGAGCCCGCCCCGTCCTCCGGGGCGGGCTCGACGGCTTTCCGGGCCCTTCGGCGCGAGGGCGGCGCGCGAGGTCCCGGCGCGGCGGGCCGACCCGCCCACGATCCGGCGGGCCGTCGGTCACCGGGGTCCGGGCGCTTTCGCCGCAGACGCCGGTGACGGCACGCGCGACGCTGAGCGATGCCGGCCAGCAGCCCCCCTCGGGCCGTGCCGGCGAAGGGAGTCGAGCGGAGATGAAGAAGATCCTCCTGGCGTACGACGGCGGTGAGCCCGCTCGCCACGCGCTCGACACCGCCGCCGAGCTCGCCCTCACCTTCGGTGCGAGCGTCAGCGTCGTCAGCGTCGTCCCCACCCACATCGGCCGCGCCGCCGGTCCCGACCCGTGGGATGACGCCCCCGTCCACGCGCAGGAGCTGGCCGAGGCCGGTCGCCTGCTCCGGGAGAAGGGCCTCGAGGCGGACCTCATGGAGCCCACCGGGGACCCAGCGAAGACGATCGAGCACATCGCCCAGGAGGGCGGGTTCGACACGATCGTCATCGGGTCGCGCGGCCTGTCGGCGGTCGGCCGGGTCCTCCAGGGGAGCGTCTCCGAGCACGTCGCCACGCACACGACGGCGACCGTCGTCATCACGCATTGACAGCCGAGCGGCCGGCGGTCCCCGGACGTCCATCGTCGGGGGACCGCCGTCGGCATGCCCGCCGGCCGGCCGCGGCCGCGCGCGGGCAGGGAGGCATCGATCGATGAGCCTGCTCAGGGCCGCGCACGACGCGGCTCGCCTCGGCAATGCCACGGACATCCCGCTTCGTGGAGCCGAGCTCCTCTCCGACGAGCTGCTGAACAAGGACTCCGCGTTCACCGAGGAGGAGCGCGCAGCGCTCGGCCTCGTCGGACTCCTGCCGCCGCAGGTCCTCGACATCGGCGCGCAGGTGGCCCTCGAGCTGGAGCACGTGCGCCGGAAGGCCGACCCGCTGGAGCGGTACATCGGCCTCGCCGCCCTGCAGGACCGGAACGAGACCCTCTTCTACCGGGTACTCATCGAGAACCTCGATGAGTACATGCCCGTCGTCTACACGCCCACCGTGGGCCTGGCGTGCCAGCGGTTCAGCCACATCCTCCGCTACGCGCGCGGCATCTGGGTCACGCCCGCGGACGCGGGCCGGGTCGCCGAGGTCCTTCGCAACGCCACCCGCGACGAGATCCGGCTCATCGTGGTGACC
>JALOOH010000102.1 GCA_025454515.1 Chloroflexota bacterium | reverse complement strand
CCGACGGTGCCCGTCCCGATGAGCAGGACCTTCATGGCCGATGACTCCTTCCGGCGGGCCCCCGACCGCGCCACCACGGCGCCGGGCCGCCCCGCATCGGTTCCGTTGACGGTGCCAGTCTGACCGACCCCGCGCGACGCCGCCGGCCGATCGGCGGCGCCGCGTGGGATCGCGACGGGTCAGCCGATGATCCCGGGCCCCTCCATGAGCTCGGTCGGCGGCTTGATGTCGAGCGCGTCGGGCTCGGCGACCTCCAGCCGGTGGTGGAAGAACGCCGGCTGGTAGATCCGCTGCGCGACCATGAGGACGAGACCCATGACCGTGAAGACCACCGCGATGACGACCGGCGGCCCGAAGCCGAACCACGAGGCGCCGGTGTACGTGTTCTCGGGGTTCGACAGGTCGACGACCGACTGGACGAGCGCCCAGAGCAGGACCACCCCGCCGAAGAGCGGGACGATCCCGACGAAGAGGAGGTGGCGGAGGTTCCGCCGGAGCACACGGCGGAAGTAGATCGCGCTCGCGAACCCGGTGAGCCCGTAGTAGAAGGCGATCATCATCCCCAGCGCGGCGATCGCGTCGTACAGGACGTTCGCGGACACGAGGCGCATGACGCCGTAGAAGACGATGGACAGGATGCCCATCCACACGCCGACGTGAGGATCGACGCGATGAGGAGCAGGTAGAGCGGGTCGCCCATCACGTCGAGCCCCAGGGCGCCGAGGACGTCCTCGCTCTCCGCGTTGTCGACGAGGAACTGCGGGCCGTGGAACGCCTGCGCGGCGATCGAGACGAGGACGAAGGTGAGCACGAGGAGGACGGTGGAGACGAGCGCCGCCTTGCCGGGCCCGCGGTACGGGTCCTTGCTCTCCTCGTTGATGCTCACGGTGCTGTCCCAGCCCCAGTAGATGAAGATCGCGGTGACGAGCCCCATCCCCAGCGCCGCGAGGCTGAAGCCGGCGTCCGGCGCTTCCTGGTCCACGATCGCGAGCGGATTGAGCCAGTCGAGCGACGGCAGGACCGAGTCGGCCGGCGGGGTGCCCGTGATGCCGTACACCGCGGCGAGCGCCATGAACGTGAAGAGCGCGAGGGTGACCATCTCGACCGCGAGCAGCACGAACTGCACGCGGGCCGAGACCTCGATGCCGATGTAGCTGATCCACGTCATCGCGGCGATCCAGAAGATGCCCGCGCCGATGACGATCGCATCCCCGAGGGTGAGCGCGATCGTGGGTGCATCGACCGGCCCGATGCTGAACAGGACGTCCTCCATGGCGTACGTGTCGATGCCGACCAGGAGGAACGTGTAGACGGCGGCGATCTCGGCGAGGTTCGCCATGACGATGATGTCGGCGACGATGATCGCCCACCCGGTCATCCAGCCGAGCCACGGACCCATCGCCCGGGCCACCCACGTGAAGCTGGTGCCGCAGTCCGGATCCACGCGATTGAGGTAGTAGTACGCCGCGGCGATCGCGGCCATCGGGAAGAAGGCGATGAGCATGATCGCCGGCGACTGGAGGCCGACGGCGATGACGACGAAGCCGAGCGACGCGGCGAGGCTGTAGGCCGGGGCGGTGGATGCCACCCCGACGACGACCCCGTTGACGAAGCCGATCGCGTCGGCCTTCAGCCCCTTGCGCCCGGGGAGAGCGCGGTCCATCGTCGTTCCCGCCATCGTGTCCTCCCTCCGGCCGGGCCATCGGCCGCGGTCCGGTCCAGTCACGGAGCCGATCCGGGACGCCTGGGACGCGACGGGACGCGCTTCGCACAGCGAACCCGCCCGGAGGGGCGGCCGGTAGGGCCGACCCTCCCGAAGGCGGCGGCCCGACCGGTACCATCGGCGGCATGAGCGGCCGCGGCACACCGGCGATGCAGGTCCTGGAGCGCGCCGGGGTGCGGTTCTCGCTCCACGAGTACGACGCCGGTGCGCCGCTCGCGGGTGGACCGAAGGCGCCTCCTCTGGGGTACGGGGAGCGCACCGCGGCGGCCCTCGGCATCGATCCAGCCAGGATCCACAAGACGCTCATCGCGTCGGTGGACGGCCGGCTGGTGGCGGCGGTCGTCCCCGTGGACCGGGAGCTTGACCTGAAGGCGCTCGCGGCGGTCGCCGGCGGGCGGCGCGCCGAGATGGCGGATCCGGCCGCCGCCGAGCGGTCCAGCGGCTACGTGGTCGGCGGGATCAGCCCGCTCGGCCAGAAGCGGCGGCTGCCCACGGTCGTGGACGCGGGCGCGCTGGCGCACGCGACGATCCTCGTGAGCGGCGGCCGGAGGGGTCTCCAGGTGGAGCTCGCTCCCCACGACCTCGTGCGGCTCACCGACGCGACCGTGGCGGCGATCGCGCGCTGA
Organism: Chloroflexota bacterium; assembly: GCA_025454515.1. Lineage (GTDB taxonomy): Bacteria > Chloroflexota > Limnocylindria > Limnocylindrales > CSP1-4 > CAIYQJ01. The sequence goes on along the minus strand of JALOOH010000102.1, from coordinate 6,295 downwards.
GCGGCCCGCGCCGGGCTACCCGACGAGCGCCGCCCGGACCTCCGGGAGCCGGTGGATCGTCTCGAGGTCCCACGGGACACGGAAGACCCAGTACGCCTCGGAGACGCCGAGCGCGGCGAACGCCCGCAGGCCCGCGGCGACCTCCGCGGGCGAGCCCGCGAGGTCTGGCCGGTCCTCGCCCGGCTGCATCGCGTGCCGACGTGCGTACGCGTCGAAGGCGGCGAGCGCCGCGGCGCGTGAGTCGCGGACGACGACGTTGTGCGTGACGGTGCGGATCACCGACGCAGGATCGCGCCCGACCGCGGCGCAGTGGGCGTCCAGGGCGGCGGACGCATCGGCCACCTCGTCCGGCTCGCCGTAGCAGTTCCACAGGTCGGCGTGCTCGGCCACGATCCGGAGCGTCTTCCGCCGGCCCGAGCCGCCGATGAGCACCGGGATCGAGCCCGCCCGCGGGCGGGGCCGGACGATCGCCTCGTCCAGCCGGTAGGCGCGTCCCTCGTGCGTCACCCGTTCCCCGGCCAGCAGCCGCCGGATCAGACCCACCGACTCCGCCAGGCGGTCGAGCCGCTCTCCCGGCGAGGCTCCGAAGTCGAAGCCGAACGCACGGTGCTCCTCCTCCATCCAGCCCGCTCCGAGCCCGAGGATGAGTCGTCCGGCCGAGATCTCGTCCACCGTGACGGCCATCTTGGCCACCAGGCCCGGGTTCCGGAGCGTGTTCGCGCCGACGAGCAGGCCCAGGCGAGCGCGCGTCGTGACCGCCGCGAGCGCGGAGAGCGTCGTCCAGCCCTCCAGCTTGGGCGCGGCCGGGTCCCCCTCGTCGTTGAGGAGGTGGTCGTCCACCCAGAGGGCGTCGAAGCCCGCGTCCTCGGCCGCGACCGCCGCGTCGCACAGATCCGGCCAGGCCGCCTCCTGCACCCAGAAGGCGGCGCCGACGCGCATGGTCGCGGGATCCGCGTTCGAGGTCATGCGCGTCGACGGCCGGCCGGTGCCCGAGCGCCGCTGCGGGTCAGCGCCCGGATGCCCGCGGGCGGCCGCCGCGCGGGTGGATGCCACCGCGCCGGCCTGCTCCCTCGCGGGCGCGCGTCTCCCGCGCGTCCCGCACCGACGCGCCGGGCGAGCCCCGTCCGGAGATGGGTCGCGGCTCCATGTTCCGGTCGGGCACGAACCCGGGCTCCACGGTCCAGGGGATCGCCCTTCGCATCAGCCTCTGGATCCCGCGCAGGAGGTCCACCTCGTCCACGCACGCGAGGCTGACCGCGTCGCCCTCGAGCCCTGCGCGCGCCGTCCGCCCGATGCGGTGCAGGTAGTCCTCGGCGACGAGGGGGAGCTCGTAGTTCACGACGACGGGCAGCTCCTCGATGTCCAGCCCACGCGACGCGACGTCCGTCGCCACGAGGACCTCGATCTCGCCCGACTTGAAGTCGGCGAGCGCCTTCGTCCGTTCGGACTGGCTCCGGTCGCTGTGGATCGGGACCGCCGCGATCCCCGCGCGGTCGAGCTCGCGTGCGAGTCGGCTCGCGGCGATCTTGGTCCGCGTGAAGACCAGGAGCTGGCGCCAGCCGTTCGTCCGGATCAGGTGGATGAGCAGCGCGGTCTTCCGGTCGCGGTCCACCGGGTAGAGGAGCTGGCGCACCGTCTCGACCGCGGTGTTGCGCGCCGCGACCTCGACCGTCTCCGGATCGTGCAGGAAGCTGCCGGAGAGGCGGCGGACGTCGTCGTTGAAGGTCGCGCTGAACAGCAGGTTCTGCCGGCGCGCGGGGAGGAGCTCCATGATCCGCCGGATGTCCGGGATGAAGCCCATGTCGAGCATCCGGTCCGCCTCGTCGAGGACGAAGATCGAGACCTGGCCCAGGTTCACGGCCTTCTGGCCCACGAGGTCGAGGAGGCGGCCCGGCGTGGCGACGAGGATCTCCACGCCCGCCCGCGTCTCCTTGACCTGCGGGTCCACGGGGACGCCGCCGTACACGACCGCGGACCGGAGCGGGACGTGCCGGCCATACGCCTTCACCGATTCGGCGATCTGCATCGCCAGCTCGCGCGTGGGCGTCAGGATGAGCGCACGGACCGGGTGCCGGGCCGGCGAGAAGCTGGTGTTCGCCGTCGGCGCGAGGAGCTCCAGGATGGGGAGGACGAAGGCTGCGGTCTTGCCGGTCCCGGTCTGGGCGGCGGCGAGGAGGTCGCGTCCGGAGAGGACGATCGGGATCGCCTGCTCCTGGACCGGCGTGGGCTCTTCGTAGCCCTCGTCGGCGATGGCGCGCAGGGTCGCGGCCGAGAGGCCGAGGTGGTCGAACGGCACGGGCGGTGGGTTCTCCTGGGTGCCGGCGCGGTGCGAGACCTCGCGTGATCCGGGGCGGGGGACCGCGGCGACGGCGGGGCGGCGCGTGGGGCGCCGGGCTTCACTTGTCCCCGGAAGGATAGCCGATGGCGGTCGCCGGGCCGCCGTCCAGGGGGTGTGACGGGCCGCGGGCTCATCCGGCGGCCACACCGCGGGTCGGCGGGCGCCCTCCGCGGTCAGGCGTGCCCGCGGGCGAGGAGCCCCTCGAAGCCATCGAGGAGGGCGGCGAGCCCAGCATCGAACGCCGCGTCGGCGGAGACCGCGAACATCGCGCCCGCGGCGGCGCGGAGGTTCGGGAACTCGTCCTCCGGGAGCGCCGCCATCAGCGCCCGACCCTGGTCGCGCCGTCGCGCGCGGTCGTCGCCCTGGGCGCCGCCGAGGCCGGCCGCCTCGTACAGCACCGCGCCCGCCACCAGGTTCCCGAGCGCCCTGTTGGCGGCGACCGCGGTGGCATCGTCGAAGCCCGCCGCACGCAGGACGCCGAGGGTGCGTTCCACCGCTGCAAGGCCGCCACGGCCGAGGCCGAGGCGCGTCGTCACGAGCACGGTCGCCCCGCGGTGGCGCAGGAGGCCGACCCGTGCCGCCCGTGCGATCGCCTCGAGGTCCGTGCGCCAGCCGCCCGTGGAGGCAGGGATCTCGGTCTCCGCGAGGATCCCCTCGACGACGAGGTCGAGCAGGTCGTCGCGGTCCGTCACGTGTCGGTAGAGCGACATCGCCCCGACGCCGAGCGTGTCGGCGAGGCGTCGCATCGTCAGCCCTTCGAGGCCGTCCGCGTCCAGGACCTCCAGCGCGGCCGCGAGGATGCGCTCGCGGCTGAGGGGAAGGCGATCGGCGCGCGGGACCCTTGACATGCCGCCATCGTACCGCTAGCGTACGACGTACGCAAGGCGTACAATGTACGCAAGACGGTGGCACGGTGCCACCGGGCAGATCGGGCGCGGCGAGGGGCCGCGCCCGGACAGGGAGGTCGAACATGTCGGACCTGGCGATCAAGGTGGTGGTGGCGGGCGTGCTGGCGGCGCACGGGATCGGCCACACGATCGGGTGGATGCCCGCGCTCGGGATGACGCGCATCGCCGGCGCGTCCGGCGACTCGTGGCTGCTCACCGGCCTCGCCGGCGACCAGGCCGCCCGCCTGGCTGCGGCGGCGCTCTTCGTCGTCCCGACGGTCGGCTTCGTGGCCGCGGCGGCGGGCCTGATGCTCGGTCAGCCGTGGTGGCGCCCGGTCGCGGCCGGGTCCGCCGCGATCTCGCTCGTGGCGATCGGGCTGTACCCGCACGCGCTCCCGACCGGTCCGCTCGCTGGCGCGGTGACCGTGGACGTTGCGACCCTGGTGCTCCTGCTCCTCGCTGGTTGGCCGTCGGTCGCGACCGTGGGCGCCTGACGACCCGCGGGCAGGTGGCGCATCCGGGGCCGCGGGCTGGCCGTCACCGGCCGGTCGGTGAGCCCCCGACGCGACGGCGGTGCCCGAGAGCGCGTACCGTGGCCGGCGATGGCCCTGCCCGACGCCCTCGTGATCGCCAATCCGCGCAGCCGGCTCCTGTCCGACGCCGCCCAGCGCGCGGAGGTGGAGCGCGAGATCCGCGACGCGGTCCGGGCCCGGACGGGCGTCGACCTCGCGTGGGCGGACGGCGATCGCGCGGCGGTGAAGGCGGCGCTCGACGCGGCGGTCGCCCGGCGGGCGCCGCTCGTCGTGGCGCTGGGCGGCGACGGCACGATCCGGCTCGCGGCCGAGCACCTCGTGGGGACCGGGATCCCGCTCGCCGTGATCCCTGCCGGGACGGGCAACCTCTTCTCCGGCGCGCTGGGGCTCCCGGTCCGCCGGCGAAGCGCGATCCGGGCGATCGCGGAGGGCGGCGAGCGGGAGGTGGACGCGGGCTCCGTCGCGTGGACCGTCGGCGGCGACCTGGCTGGGGGCGAGGGGCCGGCCGGTCCGCCGAGGAGCGGCGCCGGCACGTTCGTCGTCGCCTGCGGCTCCGGGTTCGACGCGCGGGTGATGGCCGCCGCCAACGATGCGGCCAAGCGACGGGTGGGGCGCGCGGCGTACTTCGCCGCCGCGGCCTCGCTCGTGCCGGGTCTCACGGCGCACCCCCACCGCATCGAGGTGGACGGGGAGGCGCACGAGCTGATGGCGCTCGCGGTCCTCGTCGTCAACGCCGGCGAGCTCATCCCGGGTGTCGTGGCGCCGCGCCTGCCGATCAGCGCGAACGACGGGCTCTTCGACGTGCTCGTCGTCCGGGCCTCCGGTGTCATCGGCGGGATCGTCGGGGGGCTCGAGCTGCTCGCGCGCACCCAGGTCGGCTGGTCGGGGACGGGGTCCTCGCTGCGCGTCCGCGGCCGGCACGTCGCCGTCTCCTCCGCGCCGCCCGAGGTCATCGAGGTGGACGGGGACGTCCTTGGCCGGGGCTCCTTCGTCGCGGACGTCCTGCCGGGAGCCCTGCGCGTGGTCGTGCCGCACGCGACGGGCTGAGGGAGGCCTCGTCGGCTGTCGCCGCCCCTGGCCGCCGAGACGGCGCTCCGCGGGCTCAGGCCCCCTTCGGCGGCAGGCTCGCGGCGAAGTCGAGCGCCCGGTCGATCCACGCGTCGAGTCGCGCGTCGTCCGCGACCACGTCGTCGGGCAGGGACGCCCAGCCCTTCATCCCGCGCCCGGGCATCGGCGAGAACGGCGACCCTCCCGGGAGGGAGAGCGCCAGCTCCAGGTCGTCGGGGGCCAGGCGCACGACCCAGTGGTCTTCGTAGAGACCGGCGGCGTAGTTGCCGCGGACGAACAGCGCCGGGTACCCGAACATCTTCCGCTGCCGCCCCTCGGGGTGGCGCCCCGCGACGTCCGCGAAGCGGGCGATCAGCTCCGGCGGCGACTTCCGGAAGGTCGGCTTCTCCGAGGCCGTCATGCCGACGGTTCCCGCCCGATCCCGGCGATGTTCGCGATGGCGAGGATCAGGATCGCGCCGAGGATCGCGACGGCGAGCGTCTCCACGTTGAAGCCCTCGGAGACGTCCACGCCGAACACGACGCTCGCGATCCAGCCGCCGAGCACGGCGCCCACCACCCCGAGGACGACGTTCACGAGGACCCCGTTGCCGCGGCCGCGGACGAGCTTCCCGGCCACCCAGCCGGCGAAGCCGCCGATGACCAGCCAGCCGATCAGCTCGAGCACGCCCGCCTCCCTGTGATGTCGCGCCAGTGTACGGGAGGTGGTCGACCGGAAGGCAGGGCCGGGGCCGCCCGCGGGTGTGGAGGCAGGGGGCAGCCGGGCGATCCAGCGAGAAGGGACGGTCGATCGACGGGGAAGGGACGGTCGATCGCCTCGCGCTACCATCCGCCTCGTGACGACCCAGCCGGCATCCCTCCCGTTCACGGGCGATCCGGAGGCGGACGCCCTCATCGCCCACGACCCGCTCGCCCTCCTCATCGGGTACGAGCTGGATCAGCAGGTGACCGTCCAGAAGGCGTTCTCCGGGCCCCTGGCCCTGTCGCGCCGGATCGGCGGGCTCGACGCCGCGGCGATCGCGTCGATGGACCCGTCGGCGCTGGAGACGGCCTTCCGCGAGAAGCCCGCGATCCACCGGTTCCCCGGCACCATGGCGGGCCGCGTGCAGGACCTGTGCCGCCACGTGGCCTCGGTCCACGGCGGCGACGCGGGCCGCATCTGGCGCGACGCGACCGACGGGGCGGACCTGGAGCGGCGCCTCCTCGCGGTGCCGGGCATCGGCGCGATGAAGGCGAAGTCGCTCATCGCGGTCCTCGCCAACCGGTTCGGTGTCCGGCCGCCCGGGTGGGAGGCCGTCATGCCCGACTACCCGACGCTCGGCGACGTGGACTCGCCGGAGGCGCTGGCCGACTACCAGGCGAAGAAGCGCGCCCACAAGGCGGAGATGAAGGCGGCGAGCTGATCACGGTGGCGCCCGCCATCCCGTCCCACGTCGTCCTCGTCGGGCTGATGGGCGCCGGGAAGACCAC
>JALOOH010000101.1 GCA_025454515.1 Chloroflexota bacterium | reverse complement strand
CCACCAGGCGGGGTCGTAGATGCCGCGGTCGATCGAGATCGACTTGACCTGGACGCACTCCCACAGGCCGAACCGTGAGCGCGTCACGCCGAACCCCGATGCCTTCCGGCCCGACCATCCGACCTGCGACACGCCCGCGGCGGAGAGGTGGTCGTTGATGATCACGGACCCGACGTCGAGCCGTTCTGCGAGCGCCTCGGCACGCGCGATGTCGCGCGACCAGACCGATGCCGAGAGCCCGAACGGCGACGTGTTCGCGAGCCGGACGGCCTCGTCCTCGGTCGTGAACCGGCTCAGGATGACCACCGGCCCGAACAGCTCCTCGTGCCACAGCCGCGCGTCCGGCGGCACGTCCGTGAGCACCGTCGCCGGGAGGTGGCCGACCGCCTCGGGCTCCGCGCCGGCCGGGATGATCGGGTCGGGCCCGCCCGCGAGCGCCCGCCCGCCGCGAGCGAGCGCGTCGCGCACGAGTTCCGAGACGTCGTCCCGCGTGGTGGCGTGCGACATCGCGCCGAGCTGGCTCGAGGGGTCGAGCGGGTCGCCCGGGACGAGGCGTCGGGCCCGCCGCACGAGGAGGTCCTCGAACCGGTCCGCGATGCGCGTGTCCACGTACACGCGCCGCGCCGCGCCGCACGTCTGGCCGGCATGGCCGAACCCGGCCCACGCCGCGCCGGCCGCCGCGCGCTCCACGTCGGCGTCCCAGAGGACGAGCATCGCGTCGTTCCCGCCGAGCTCGAGCACCACCGGGCGCGGGTGCCCGGGTGCCTGCGCCGCCAGCTGCATGACGCGCCGCCCCACCGCCTCCGAGCCCGTGAAGAAGACCTTCTCGACGCCGTCCGCGGCGATGAGCGCCTCGCCCACGGCCGGGCCGCCGTGGAGGATCGGCAGGACCTCCTCCGGCACGCCCGCGTCCACGAGGAGCGAGCGGAACGCGGCCGAGACGAGCGGGACGTTCGAGCTCGGCTTCCACGCGACCGCGTTCCCGGCGACGAGGTTGAACAGCAGCGTCCCGGCCGTCGTCGCGAGCGGGTAGTTCCATGGGCTGATGACGGCGACCACCCCGTACGGCTCGAGGCGGATCGCATGGCGCCGGCCCGCGAGCATGATGCGCTGCGGGGTCCCGGCGTCGATCGGGCGCAGGTAGCGCTCGGCGTGGCCCTCCAGCCACTTGCACGCGTCGAGCGCGGGCGCGATCTCCATCGGGACCGCCTCGACGACCGTCTTCCCGCTCTCCTGCGCGACGAGCGCTGCGAGCTCGCCCATGCGCTCGAGGATGAGCTGTCGCGCGCGGCCCAGGACGGCGGCGCGGCCGTGCACCCCGCGCGCCGCCCACTCCGGCTGCGCGGCCGCGGCGCGGCGCACGACCTCCTGGACATCCTCCGGCGCCGTCGCCTCCACGCTGCCGAGGACGCGGCCGAATGCCTTGTCGCGACTGATGATGGGGGTCATGCCGGAAGGGTACCGGTGCACGACCCGGCGCGCGCCCGCGGCGCGCGGCCGGTGGCGTGACGGGGGCGCGGGGCGGGGCCGGCCGCAGGGCGCGGGGCGGGGCCGGCCGGCGGGCGAACCCTGGATGACCACCGGTCGAGCGGCGCGGCACCGCGGGGCGATCGGCACATCGGATGCTCGATCGATGCAGGACGATCGCTTCGGCCGGGTGGTCCATGCCCTTCGGCGCCGGCTCGGCCTGAGACAGAGCGACGTGGCACTGCGGGCAGGCGTGCCGCAGAGCACGGTGTCGCGCATCGAGCACGGCGCGCTCGACCGTCTCCAGGTCGGGACCGTGCGCGCGGTCGCCGAGGCGGTCGGCTCCACGTGGGAACCTGCCGTGCGCTGGCGCGGAGGCGAGCTCGACCGACTGATCGACGAACGCCACGCCATCCTCGTCGGCGCGATCTCGAAGCGGCTGGCCGCCTACGGATGGGACGTCGAGCAAGAGGTGACGTTCTCGATCTACGGCGAACGCGGATCGATCGACCTCCTCGGCTGGCATGCCGAGACGCGTCAGCTACTGGTCGTCGAGGCGAAGACGATGCTCGCGTCCCTCGAGGAGACGCTGCGGCGCCAGGACGTGAAGGTCCGGCTCGCTCGGCGTATCGCGACGGACCGCTACGACCGCACCGCGGCCGGTGTGAGCGCCCTGCTCGTGTTCCCCGACTCCTCCACCGTGCGCAGGCGCGTCGCGCGCCACGCGGCGGTGCTCGACCGGGCGTACCCACTGCGCGGCGGGCAGCTCCGGGCGTGGCTCCGAGAGCCGGATGGGAGGGCGGCCGGGCTCATGTTCCTGTCATCAATCGCCCCGGACGATGGCGGACGCGGTCGTGGCGCCCGGACCGCCTCGCAGAGGCCGGTGCGGTCCCGGGCACGAGGCGTCCGTCCACCACCGATCGCCCGCGACGATCAGCGGTGGGATCGACGCGACGAGCGACGCCAGCCGGGCGCCTCCGATCGCCCCGGACGATGAATGACGGATCGGACGCGTCGCGGTCGGGCCGGCCGCCTCGTCTACAGCAGCTCGTGGTTCGCCGAGCCGGTCGGCATCCCCTCCGCGGGCCGCGGCTCCTCGCCGGGGCCGTATCCGCCGGCAGCCGCGGCCGCGGACGAAGGTTCCGCGCCGCTCCCGGCCGCGTCCGCGCCGCTCCCGGCCGCGTCCGCGCCGCTCCCGGCCGCGTCCGCGCCGCTCCCGGCCGCCGCCCCTGCGCCGTCGCCGAGCACGGGCAGCGGCGCACCGGCCTGGCCCTCGATCGCCCCGATGCCGTACGCGATCCACTTCGACGGGTCCTGGAGGCGGTGCGCCTCCTCGTTGCCGCGCGCGTGGGTCAGCTCGAACCCGGCCGGCTCGATCCACATCTTCTTGCCGTCGAGCAGGCCCGTGATCCCCTCCTGCCCCGGCTCGGGGCGCGGGTTCCGGCAGTACGCGCAGTTCGCGGAGTCATGCGCCGTGTAGGTCGGCGGCTCCTCGTACGTCGTGATGTAGCCCTCGTAGTTGCGGAGCACGACTTTGTGGTCCGAGTAGCTGATGAGGTAGTTGGGCATGACCGGGATCTTCCCGCCGCCGCCGGGCGCGTCCACGATGTACATCGGGACCGCGTAGCCGGAGGTGTGGCCGCGGAGGCCCTCGAGGATCTCGATGCCCTTGCCGACCGGCGTCCGGAAGTGGCCGGCACCCTCGACCAGGTCGCACTGGTAGAGGTAGTACGGCCGGATCCGGTTCTCGACCAGGCGGTGGACGAGGTCGCGCTGGATGTGGACGCAGTCGTTCACGCCGGCGAGCAGCACCGACTGGTTGCCCAGCGGCACGCCGGCCCGCGTGAGCATGTCGGCCGCCCGCGCCACCTCGGGCGTGATCTCGTTCGGGTGGTTGAAGTGCAGGTTCATCCAGATCGGGTGGTACTTCGCGAGCATCTCGCAGAGCTCGTCGTCCACCCGCTGGGGAAGGAAGACCGGGACGCGCGACCCGATGCGGACGATCTCGACGTGGGGGATCTCGCGCAGGCCCCGCATGACCGACTCGAGCAGCTTCGGCGCCAGCGTGAGGCCGTCGCCGCCGGAGATGAGCACATCGCGGATCTGGGGGGTCCGGCGGATGTAGTCGAGCTGGGCCTCGTGCTCGGCGCGATTGAAGTTCTGCGACGCGTCGCCGACGATCCGGCTCCGCGTGCAGTACCGGCAGTACGTGGCGCACTGCGTGGTGACGAGCATGAGGACACGGTCGGGGTATCGATGGACGAGGCCCGGGACCGGGCTGTGGCGGTCCTCGGCGAGCGAGTCCTCCATCATCCCGGTGAACGCCCGCAGCTCCTGCCCCTTCGGGATGACCTGGAGGCGGATCGGGTCGTTGGGGTCGTCGGGATCGATGAGGCTCGCGAAGTAGGGCGTGACGTCCACGCGGAACTTGTCCGGTGCCGACAGCCCTTCGCGCTCATCCTCGGTCAGGTTGAGGACGCGCTCGAGCTCCTCGAGGGTGTTGACGCGGTTCGACAGCTGCCAGCGCCAGTCGTTCCACTTCTCGTCCGGGACGTCCTCCCAGATCGGGGCCCGGCGCGAGACCGCGGGCTTCCCGTCGGGCCCGAGCCGCTTCGCGGGGTCGCGCAGGTTGACGAACGGCTCCGCGGAGGCGACGGCCGCCGGGGGGTGCGTCGCGGCCGCGGTCCCGGCCGCGGCGACGGAGGTCCGGTTCTCGGTGGCGTCCACGCCGCTCCTCCCGGGCCCGTCCGGATCGACCACCGGGCGCCGCGTGCACGGCACCCCGCGATCCGCCGGCGGGCTCGTGCATAAGGGTTATGCAGGATGAATAGCCCGGTGCAGGCCCGGATGATAGCGCGCCGGGGGGACCGCGGTCCAGATTGCCCGGATCCACGCGGCGGCGGAGCGGGCCGGGGCGGCGGACCGCCGAATGAAGACGCCCGGAGGCCGCCGAGGGCGCTCCGGGCGTCGGGTGCGCGGATGTGCAGTGCGAGCCGACGGCTAGTACGAGCCGACGAAGTCGAACGAACAGGGGCCGCCGGGCACCGGCTGGAAGATGATCGCGTCCCACGCGTACGCCTTGCCGCTCACGCCCGAAGTGACGGCGGTCAGGACCGTGACGGTGCCGGGCAACGGCAGCGTCGAGACACCGAAGCCGGCGACCGGCACCGACGTGCCGCTCGCCGTCCAGATGTGCGGGTCGACGCCTGTGAGCTGCACGTCGAAGCCGCAGACGAACAGGAAGAACGTGTTGTCCTGGCCGCTGCCGGGGATGATGAACTGCTGGGTGAACGCGACGGTGCCGGAGTGGCGCGCGATCGGCGCTGCTGGACCCGTGGGCCCGGTCGGTCCCGTCGGTCCGGTGGGACCCGTCGCCCCGGTGGGGCCCGTTGCCCCGGTCGGGCCGGCTGGACCCGTCGCGCCGACGGACCCCCACGACACCAGGCGACCTCCGCCGGGCAGCTTGCACTGGGCGGTGTCGCCCATCCGGACGTTGCCGTAGACGTCGTAGCACGCGTACAGCGTCGACGGGTTCGAGGCGGCGACGGTGCCGCCCGCTCCGACGACGACGAGCGCGACGGCCCCCACGCCGACGGCGATGGTGCGCAGGCGCGATCTCAGTGCGGTCACGGGACCCTCCCCTACCCGGACGTCCCGTTCGGACGACGGGAGCCGATGCAGGGAGGATGGCGAACGAGGGCGCTGCCGGTCAAGTCCGGGCTGCCGACGATTCCCCCCCTGCGGCGCCCCGGCTGCTCCCCAGTGACCGGTCCCGCCCACGGCGCCCGCGGCTACTCCCCGACGACGGACCAGACGAGCCCCATCGAGACGAAGAAGCCCGTGAAGAGGGCGATCAGCGCGATGCCGCCGTAGGGCGAGTCCGCGCCCTCGTGGGGGACCATCTGGAGCAGGGCCCCGAAGAAGACCGCCCAGACGATGAACAGGACCGTGAAGAGGACCTTCGCGTTCGGGCTGGTGATCGAGCGGACCCAGCGGATGCCGCGGCGCTCGGGCGACTTGGCCGCCACGAGTGCGATCCCCACGATGACGCCGGCCATCGCGACGGACAGCCAGAACTCGATCGGGTGCTGGAACGGCAGAAGGAACAGATCCACCGAAGACGGCCTCCGAGGGCTCGGACGTGTCGGGCGGGTATCGTACCAGAGCGGCGCCGGCGCTCGGAAGGGGTCGGCGCCGCACCATGGCCGGCCCGCCGGTGCAGCGGGCGGGCGAGGGGACCCGGTCGTCGCCGGCGCGGCGGCCGCGCCAGGCGCCGGAGGACCGGCCTCGGGGCCATCCGCGCGGGATGCGCGGAGCGATGGAGGAACGTGACCGTCTTCGAACGCCTGGGCCTGTTCGTGGCCCGGCACCGCTGGTGGGTGGTGGGGGCGTGGGCCGTCGTGGTCCTCGTCGCGCTCCCGCTCGCCCCGCAGGCGCCATCCGTGCTTCGCGCCGGCGGCTTCTCGCTCGACGACCTGCCGTCGAGCCGCGCACGCTCGCTCCTCGTCGGGGAGCTCGGCCTGCCGCCCTCGGCGCTCGTCGTCGTCTACGACTCGGAGACCCTGCGCGCCGGCACGCGCGAGTTCGAGATCGCCGCCTACCGTGCAACGCGGGACGTGGCGACCGCGCCGCACGTGGTGCAGGTCCTCTCCCACGTGTACGCGCCGCGGCAGGTCTCCGCGGACGGCCGCACCGCGTACGACGTCGTGCTCCTCGACCTTCCGCCGGACGACTCGCCCGCCGCGCTCCCCGGGATCCAGGCCGCCATCGAGCAGCAGCCCGGCATGACCGTCTCGCTCGCCGGGGGCCCGGCGTTCTACGGGGACATCCAGCGCGTCTCCGAGTCGGACCTCCGCCGGAGCGAGCTCATCAGCCTCCCGCTGGCGGCTCTCGCGCTCATCCTCGTCTTCGGGTCGGTCGTCGCCGCCGGCGTCCCGCTCGTCGTGGGCGGGGCGGCGGTGGTCGTGAGCCTGGCTGTCGTCTTCCTGCTCGCGAGCGTCACGCCGATGAGCGTCTTCGTCCTCAACCTCGCGACCCTCCTGGGCCTCGGCCTCGGGGTGGACTACTCGCTGCTCATGACGAGCCGCTTCCGCGAGGAGCTCGCGCTCCGGACGGGCCGCCGGACGGATCCCGCCCCCACTCGCGAGGAGGTGGAGGCTGCGATCCGGGTGACCGTCGCCACCGCCGGCCGTGCCGTCTTCTTCAGCGGCGTCACGGTCCTGCTGGGCCTGCTGGGCCTGATCCTCTTCGAGTTCATGGTGCTGCGGTCGGTCGGCATCGCCGGCGCGCTCGTCGTCGGGATCGCCGTCCTGTCGGCGCTCACCCTCCTCCCGGCGATCCTCGCGATCCTCGGGACCCGCCTCGACGCGCTCCGGGTCCGCCCGGTCCGCGCGGTCGCGTCGGAGAACGGCGCCTGGGCCCGCCTCGCGCGGCGCGTCATGGCGCGCCCCGTCCTCGTGCTCGTCCCCACGCTCGGCGTCCTGCTCGTGCTCGGGTGGCCCTTCCTCCACGTCCGGTTCAACGCGCCCGACGCGTCGATCCTCCCGGCGTCCGTCCCGTCCCGCGCCGCGTTCGACCGGCTCCAGCAGCAGTTCGGCGAAGGCGACTTCTCGCCGGTGACGCTCGCGATCAGGACCGACGGGCCGGCAACGGACCCCGGGAACGTGGCGAGGCTCCACGCCTACTCACGGACGCTCGCCGCCGACCCGCGCGTCTCGCGCGTCGAGAGCATCGTGGACCTCGATCCCCGGATCGGCCTCCCCGCGTACCAGCTCCTGTACGCGTCGCCCGCGGGCCCGCCGGACCGCTACGTGGGCGCCCGGCTGCTGGCGACGACGAAGGGCGACCTCACGTCGATGACGCTGTACACGCCGTACGGCCCGAACCGCGACGAGGCGAAGGCGCTCGTCGCGGACCTCCGGGATCCCGCGGGGAGCCTCGCGCCTCCCGTGGGCCTGACGGTCGGCGTCGCGGGCGGCGCCGCCGACGTCGGCGACGTCGTCGGGCGCATCGGCGCCGACTTCCCCCGGACCGCGCTGTTCATCGTCATCTCGACGTACCTCGTCCTCTTCGTCCTCCTCCGGTCGGTCGTCCTGCCCCTCAAGGCGATCGTCATGAACACGCTGTCGATCTCGGCCGCCTTCGGCGCCCTCGTGTGGGTCTTCCAGGACGGGAACATGTCCGCGCTGCTCGGCTTCCAGCCGCTCGGGTTCGTGGAGACGACGCTCCCCGTGATCCTCTTCTGCGTCCTCTTCGGGCTGTCCATGGACTACGAGGTCTTCCTCCTCTCCCGGATGAAGGAGGCATGGGACCGGACCGGCGACAACCGCGAGGCCGTGGCGGTCGGGCTCGAGCGCAGCGGCCGGATCGTCACGAGCGCCGCGATCATCGTCGTGGCGGTCGCCGGCAGCTTCGTCTTCGCCGACATCGTCCTCATCAAGGCGCTCGGGCTCGGGGTGGCGCTCGCCGTGGCGATCGATGCGACGATCGTCCGGGCGCTGCTCGTCCCCGCGACGATGCGCCTGCTGGG
>JALOOH010000100.1 GCA_025454515.1 Chloroflexota bacterium | reverse complement strand
GTCGATCTTCGCGACGATGTCGCGGGTGTCCGGTCCGAGCGTCAGGCAGTCCGCCGGGCGGGTGAGGGTCCAGGCGGCGGCCGCCGCGACGAGGAGGACGACCGCGGCGAGCGCCACCGCCGCGACCCGCCCGCGCCGGGCCGCGAGCCGCCGTCGCAGGTGGGCCACGCGGCCGGCCGGGACGGCCTCGACGCGGTAGAGGGCGACGCCACCGCGGATCCCCTTGAGCTGCTGCGTCCCGAGCGGCACGAACCCATACGGGAGCAGGGTCCGGGTGATCGCGCGGACGGTGTCGGTGACGAGGACCTCGCCCGCCTGGGCCCTGGCGCACACCCGCGCGGCGATGTTCACCGCACCGCCGACCGGGCCCTCGCCGGTGGCGAGCGTCTCGCCCGCGTGGATCCCGACCCCGACGCGGATCGGCTGCTCCGCGGTGCTCGCCGCCCCTGCGGCGTCGACGATCGCGAGCCCGGCCTCGACCGCCGCCGACGCGGTGGGGAAGACGACGTAGACGCTGTCGCCCTCGGTGCGGATCTCCGCCCCGGCGTGCGCGGCGACGGCCTCGCGGACGAGGGCGCGATACGTCGCGAGCAGGTCCGCTGCCGCGTGGTCGCCGCGCGCGTCGACGAAGGCGGCATAGCCGCGCAGGTCGCAGAAGAGGAACCCGTTCGTCCCGGCCGAGCCGGTCGCCACGTCGGACCCCCAGTCCGGACGCGCCACGCCGGCGCGTCCGCGTACGCTCCGGGAGCATCCGCCGGGCGGACGCGGGCGGCAAGGGCCGGATGGCGCGGCGGACCGCGCGAGGATCGGAGGAGCCCTCCCCCTGCGGCCCGAGCTCCGGCGCGGCGGATCGGCCGCCGGCCGCGTCGCTCAGCCCGTCGCGGCGGCGTACGCCGCGAGGGCGCGCTGCCGGGCGAGGGCGTGGTCCACGATCGGGGCGGGGTAGTCGCGGCCGATGACGCAGCCGGCTGCAGCCTGCACGTCCGGCGGCATCGCCCAGGGTTCGTGCAGGAAGGCGTCCGGGACCCGGGCGAGCTCGGGCACCCAGCGCCGGACATAGGCGCCGCTGGGATCCGACTTCCGGCCCTGGCTCACCGGGTTGAAGATCCGGAAGTAGGGAGCGGCGTCGGTCCCGGTGCCGGCCGTCCACTGCCAGCCGCCGTTGTTCGACCCCACGTCCGCGTCGACGAGATGGGTCATGAAGTGGGCCTCGCCGGCGCGCCAGTCCACCAGCAGATCCTTGGCCAGGAAGCTCGCTGCGATCATCCGGGCCCGGTTGTGCATCCAGCCGCTCGCGGCGAGCTGGCGCATGGCGGCGTCCACCACCGGGTACCCCGTCCGCCCCTCGCGCCAGGCCGCCAGGCCCCCCGGGTCGTCGGCCCATGCGATCGCGTCGTAGGCGGGCCGATACGCGCCACGGACGACGTGCGGGAAGTGCCACAGGATGTGGGCGTAGAACTCGCGCCAGCAGAGCTCGGCGACGAAGACGCGGCGGCCGTCGCCCGGACCCTCCGTGGCCAGGAGCACCTCGAGCGGGGAGAGAGTCCCGAACTTCAGGTCGGCCGAGAGGCGCGAGGTCCCGTCCTGGTCGAGCCGGTCGCGGCCGTCGGCATACGCCGGGAGCTCCGCGGAGGCGACCCACCGGGCAAGGCGCTCGTGAGCGGCCGTCTCGCCGGGGCGAGGCAGGAGCGCGGGGTCCGCCGTGGGCACCGGCGACGCCGGGAGAGCCTCGCCCGCGAGCGTCCCGGCCGGGAGGGACGGGATCGCGTCCGGGGTGGGCACGCGCGTCCGCCGGGGAACGGCCGCCCAGCGCCGCGAGAACGGCGTGAAGACGGTCACGGGGCGCCCGTCGTCGGTGTGCACCTCCTCGGGCTCCGCGACGAGGAGGCCGCGCTCGAGGTGCAGCCGTCGTCCCGCGGCGGCGAGCGCCTCCCCCACCGCCCGGTCCCGGGCGCGGGCGAAGGGACTGACGTCGCGGCTCGCGACGACGGCGGAGGCGCCTGCCTCTTCCGCGAGCGCCGGGATCACGTCCTCCGGATGCCCGGTCCGGACGACGAGCGGGGCGCCCCGGGCGGCGAGACCGGCGGCGACCTCGCGGAGCGACTCGAGGAGGAACCACGTCCGGTTCGCCGACGATCGCGGGCCACCGACCAGCCGCGGATCCAGGACGAACACGGGGACCACGGAGCCGCCACGTCCGAGAGCCGCGGCGAGCGCCGGGTGATCCCGCAGGCGAAGGTCGCGTCGCAGCCAGAGGAGGGTGACGGTCACGACATCGAGGCCCGAGTGTGCGCGAGTGGAGCGAGGCTGGCGGACATGTGATGCGACGACTCCCGACCTCAGCGACGCAGCCGGGCTCGCCGGTGGTCGTGGACGGGCCGAGTGTACGTCCGTGAGCCTGTCGGCCGGGCGACGTGGCGCTGGTCGGCACGTGGACCCGTCGGACGTCGGGTGCGCGGCTGCGGTCCCCGGGCTCGGCGACCGACGATGACCCGTGACAGGGGTCGAGCGGCTGAAAGGGGTCCACGATGTACGGGATCGCACCGGACGACAGGCTCTGGCTCGTACAGCGCGACCAGGACGAGCGCCGGCAGGCGGTGGCTGCCGACCGGATCGCCGCGGCCGCGCGCCGCGGCGGCGAGGAGCCGTCGCCGCGGGAGGAGACCGTCGCGGGCGGTCGGCGCGGGTGGGCGGCCGTCCGGCTCGTCCGGCGATCGCACTGGTTCGGGCACGCGCTCGCGCACCACGGCGCTGCCCGCTGACCGGCCGCCGATCCGGCGACGCACGGCGCCGATCCGACGACACACGGCGACCCTCGTCGGGCACGACGTCCGGCGGGGGCCCGCCGCACCCAGCATCCGGCGCTCGGCGGCGTCCGGCACCCACCGGGCGACGCACGAGGCCGTACCATCGCCGGTGTCCACGTGGTCGCCGCGAGGTGCGCGCCGCAGTGTCGTTCGACGTCCGGATCCGCGGATCCGCTGATGAGGTCTGGGCGTTCCTCTGGGACGCCGAGGCTCTGGGCCGCGTGCTTCCGGGGTGCGAGTCGATCCGCGCCGAGGGCCCCGGGCGATACCGGCTCGTGCTCGCGATGCGCACGATGCTCCTCACCGTGCGAGCGGACGCGACCGCCGCCCTGCTCGACGCCGATCCGCCGCGCGCCGTGCGCCTGACGCTCGACGGGACGCCCAGGGGGCTCGGCGGCGCGTTCCATGTCGAGATCCCGATCGCCCTCGCCGAGGAGGCGAGCGCGGAGGGCGCGGGGACGCTGATCGAGTACGACGTGGACGTCCGCGTCACGGGGAGCATGGCGTCGTTCGGTCCGGGGATCCTGCGTGAGGCGATCATGCGCGAGGTCCAGGGCCTCGCGGCGGACATCGAGAGGGAGATCGCGGCCGGACGGGTGCCGCCGCGAGCGCGATGACGGGTCGCGGGAAGGGAGTGCGGCGATGATGGACCGACCGGCACCGGCGCGGCGCGCGCGCCGCGGAGGCGAAGCGGCCGCTCCGACGCGGCGGGCGACGGCCCGCGGGGCCGGCTCGGCACCGAAGCAGGCGCGGGGACCGCACCCCCTGCTCGCGATCGGGATCGACATCGGAGGCAGCGGCATCAAGGGGGCCGCGGTGGACCTCCGCACCGGCGCGTTCGCATCGCCGCGGCACCGGATCCGCACGCCGCAGCCGTCCACGCCGGTCAACGTCCTGCCGGTCGTCGCCCGCATCGCCGAGATGGTCCGCCAGGACGTGGGCCGGGCCGACCTGCCGGTGGGCGTGACGTTCCCCGCACCGATCCTCGAGGGCCGGACGATGTCCGCGGCGAACGTGGACGCGGCATGGATCGGGTATCCGGCCGACAAGGCCCTGTCGAACGTCCTCGGGGTGCCCGCGGTGCTCATGAACGACGGAGACGCCGCCGGCGCCGCGGAGATGCGGTTCGG
This sequence comes from Chloroflexota bacterium, assembly GCA_025454515.1. Classification (GTDB taxonomy): domain Bacteria; phylum Chloroflexota; class Limnocylindria; order Limnocylindrales; family CSP1-4; genus CAIYQJ01. The sequence goes on along the minus strand of JALOOH010000100.1, from coordinate 4,083 downwards.
GGCGGGCCGCGGGCACGCCGGGACAGTGCTGCTCCTCACGCTCGGGACGGGCGTGGGGTCCGCGCTGTTCGTGGACGGTCGGCTCCTCCCCAACACGGAGCTGGGCCACGTGGAGATCCGGGGCAAGGACGCCGAGAAGCGGTCCGCCGCGGTGAACCGGACGACGAGGCGCCTGACGTGGCGGGCATGGGCGGCCCTGCTCGACGAGCACATGCACGCCCTCGATCGCCTGTTCTGGCCGGACGTGATCATCCTCGGCGGCGGCGTGAGCAAGAACGCCGACCGCTTCCTGAAGTACCTGACCGTGCGGCCGCCGGTGATCGTCGCCGAGCTGCGGGGGGACGCGGGCATCGTGGGAGCTGCGCTCGTGGCGGCGCGTGCGGCGAGGCTCCACCTGCCGCCGGTGCGCAGGGCTCCGGCAGCGAGCCCGGCCGCGAACGTGGTCGAGGCCGAGGCGCCTGCCGAGGCAGAGGCGCCGCCCGAGGCGGCTCCCGCGGGCGCACCGACCACTCCGACCCCCGAGGCGGAGTGACAGACCGTCGATCGCCCGGCGCGGAGGCCGCCCGCCCGAGCCCGGCGCCGTTCCCCACAAATGCTCCCAGGCGCTCGTATCGGGCGCCGGGGGCTGGATCGGGGCTCGTTCACCACCAGATACCGCCGGGGGGAATGGCAGGCGCCGGATCCGCCCCCAGCCGGCCCTCCGGCGGCCCGATCAACGCCGCCCGGAGCCTCGGCTGAGCGTGGCGGGAGGCCCGGGGAGGGCGCCGAGGGTGAGAAGGGCCGCCTCGTGGGTGGATAGCAGCGCCCCGGAGAATAGGTGACGGAAGCCGGGGCGCGTCGTGGCGGAGCGAGGGCGTCGGGACGCAGGCGGCCGCCGAGCGGAGGCGTCCGTCGGCCGTTCCGTCCCGTCCACCTGTAGACTTCCGCCGATGACACGGACCCCGACCGCGTCCCCGGACGACGCGCCCATGCCCGTCTAGGGCGTCGACCGCACTGACCCCGCCGCCGCGGCCACCCCGGGGGCCGATCCCGCCGCCGCGGCCACCCCGGGAGCCGATCCCGAGGACCCCGCGCGCGAGGAGCCGTCGGCCGACCTTCCCGTCGCCCTCGTCGCGCGCCGCCGGCCGCCGCGTCTCACGCCCCGCCTCTTCACCGCGCTCGTCGCCGCGCGCAGCGCCGGCGCGGCGTCCCGCCTGCTCGGACGCGGCGGCGGCACGTCGCTGCCCGGGATGGTCGCCCGCCGCGTGGACCCGGACGTCCTGGCCACGATCGTCGGCGGACGGGGCGTGCCGGTCGTGGCGATCACGGGGAGCAACGGGAAGACCACCACCGCGCGGTTCACCGCCGCGCTCCTCCGTGGCGAAGGCGTGGCGGTCGCGCACAACAGCAGCGGCTCGAACCTGGTCCAGGGCGTCACGACGCTCGCGGTCGGTTTCGCGGACCTCCGCGGCGGGCTCCCGTACGGCGCGCTCGTCGCCGAGGTGGACGAGGGCGCCCTCCTCGTCGTGGCGGACGAGCTGCGGCCGCGGGCGCTCGTCATCGTGGACCTCTTCCGCGACCAGCTCGATCGCTTCGGGGAGCTCCATGCGCTCGGCGAGGCGCTCGACACGGTCGCGTCGGGACTGCCGGCTGACCGGGCGCTCGTCGTCAACGCGGATGACCCCCTCGTGGCCTCCCTCGCCGCGGGTCGGGCGGGCAGGCGCGTGACGTTCGGATTCGACGTGGGCGTGTCGCTCGACCGGATCACGCGCGCGGCGGACACGATCCGTTGCCCACGGTGCCGGCACGCGCTCGCCTATCGGACCGTCCACCTGTCGCACATGGGCGATTGGGCGTGCGACGCCTGCGGCTTCGCCCGGCCGGATCTCGACGTCGCCGTGACCGCGGTCGAGGTGACCGGCCTCGACGAGACTCGCTGCACGATCCGACTCCCGGATGAGTCGACGATCGACCTCGCGATCCCCCAGGCGGGGATCCATGTCGCCTACGACGCGGCCGCGGCGGTCGCCACGGTGATCGCGCTCGACATGCCGGTGACGCACGCGGCGGAGGCCCTCGCGGGCATCCGGCCCGCGTTCGGCAGGATCGAGACCATCGCGCTCCCGGATGGCCGGTCCGTCGTCCTCGCGTTCAGCAAGAACCCCACGAGCTTCAACACGACCTTCCGCGCGCTGGCCTCCGAGGGCGAGCCCCGGCACCTCCTCGTGGCCGCGAGCAACACGCTCGTCGACGGCGAGGACTTCGCGTGGCTGTGGGACGTGGACGTCGAATCGGTCGCGCCGCGGATCGAGGACGCGGTCATCTCGGGGACGCGCGCGGACGAGCTGGCGACACGGTTGAAGTACGCGGGCGTGGACCCCGCACGGATGACGGTCGTCGAGGATCGGCCCGCCGCGCTCGACGCCGCGCTCGCGAACGTCCCGCCCGGCGACCGCTTGACGGTCGTGGCAGGCTACACACCCACGATCGAGATCCGCGAGGAGATGCACCGCCGCGGCTGGACAGGCCGCTTCTGGGAGCAGTAGGGAGGCCCGAACGATGACGTCCCCGTCGCTCGACCCCGGCGCGCCCGCGGTCGCCCGCCCGGATCCGGCGCCCACCCCGGCGGCCGACCTGCCGCCCATCCGCATCGCGCACCTCTGGCCCAGCCTCCTCAACGTCGCCGGCGACGGCGGCAACGTGACCGCGGTGGAGGCCCGCTCCCGCTGGCGCGGGATCGTGACCGAGACCGTCGGCTACGAGGCCGGGGACCCGGTACCCGACCTCACCGCGTTCGACATCGTCTTCGTCCAGGGCGGCCAGGACGTGGAGATGGCGCTCGTCGCGGCCGACCTGCCGCGCGTCGCCGGAACGCTGCGCGCTGCCGCCGACGCGGGCGTCGTCATGCTCCCGGTCTGCGCGGGGCTCCAGCTCATGGGGCACGCGTACGTCCCGAGCGCGGGCGAGGCGCTCGAGGGCGCGCACGTCCTCGACCTCGAGACGCACGGCGGGAGCCAGCGCTTCATGCAGCACGCCGCCGTCGAGGTGACGATCGACGGCGAGACCGAGACGGTCGTGGGCTTCGAGAACCACAGCGGCGTCACCGAGCTGGGACCCGGCGCCGTGCCGTTCGGGCGGATCGTCGCGGGCGCCGGGAACAACGGCCTCGACGGGTCCGAGGGCGCGCGGCGAGACAACGTCTTCGCCACGTACCTGCACGGCCCGGTCCTGCCGAAGAACCCGTGGCTCGCGGATGTGCTCGTGCGCATCGCGCTGTCGCGGAAGGTCGGCCAGCGGGTCGTCCTCGCCCCGCTCGACGACGCGCTCGAGCGCCGCGCCCACGACGTCGCACTCGCGAAGGCGATGCGGAACCGCGGCCGGCGGACCGCAATCACGCCGGCACGGCTGCACCGCAGGGCGAGCTGACGCGGCGGCCGGGCGGTGAACGGCGACACGGCCGCGCCTGGATCCCGACAGGCCGACGAGGGGTCGCTGCTCCGCCTCCACGCCGAGACGCTGTTCGACATCGACGACGACGGACGCCTGGCCGGGACCAACGAGCCCGAGCCCGAGCCGCCCCCACGCATCTTCCTCGTGCGTGGCAGGACCGCGCACGAGGCCTGGTTCGGCAGCGCCGTGCCCGCGGAGGCGATCGCGCGGTGCCGGCGCGCCATCGCAGAGCTCCCGTCGTGGGACGGCGGCGAGCCGGCCGCGGCGGTCAACGCTCCGCTCCGCGCCGCGATCGCGGCCAGCGGCGCGGTCGCCGCCGAGACGAGCGGCATCGCGTTCGCCTTCGGCGACCGTCGAGGGCACGCGAGCGTTCCGACCACGGAGGCGACGCCGGCCGCCGTCGGGCAGCCTGCCATCCTCATCGACCGGTCGACGGCCCACCTCCTCGAGACGCACTTCCCGTACACCCGCTCGGCCCTCGACGCCCGATCGCCCGTCGTCGGCGTCATCCGCGAAGGCGTCTGCGTGGCCGCGTGCTACTGCGCCCGGAAGCGCCCCGCCGCATGCGAGGCGGGAGTGGCGACGGCGGAGGCGTACCGCGGGCAGGGGCTGGCGGTCGGCGCCGTCCTCGCCTGGCGCGATGCGGTCGAGGCG
>JALOOH010000293.1 GCA_025454515.1 Chloroflexota bacterium | reverse complement strand
CCTCGTCACGCTGCTCATGGGGGCCGTGATGATCCTCGCCCTGGCCGTGATCGTGCTCGGTATCGCCCCGGACCTCGAGGCGGCGCTCTACACGACCATCGTCGTGCTGATCCTCGTGGGGGCCGGGTTCAGTCTCATGGAGCTGGTCTGGTCGCAGCGGCGCCCGGCGACGAGCCCCTGAGGGTGCCTGCGCGCCGCCCCGTGGGGGTCGCCATCCCCGATCCGCAGCCCGCGCGGAAACGTGGACTGGATCAGTTGACTTTCCTGCCGTCGGCTGGTACAAGCCGAGAGCACGTACGCCCCCTGGAGGACATGTGATGCGCCGCTCACTGCTTCGCGTGGTCGCCCTGGTCGCCGTCGCGGTCGCGCTGTCGGCCTGCGGTGACAGCGGACCGCTCGCCGTGAAGAACGTCACGCTCTCGACCACGGAAGGCGGCGCGGCTACCACGACGTTCAGCCCGTCGGATCACGTCATCCACGCGGCCATCGAGCTCAACCGGATCGAGCCCGGGCTGACTGCCAGGACGGTGTGGACGGCCGTGGACACGGAGGCGGGACAGGGCATCGAGGTCGCCTCGAACGAGTTCTCCAGCCTGGCTGCGAACACGATCCAGGCCAAGCTGGAGCTGCCGAACGACTGGCCGACCGGGACGTACAAGCTGGACGTCTACCTGAACGGGTCGCTCGCGACGTCGGTGGACTACTCCGTGCAGTGATCGGCCGCCGCCTGCTCGGCGGCCGGGACGTTCGCCGCAGCGGCCGATGCCGGCTGGCCGGACGCCGGCGTCGCGTTGGGCGTGATCCGCGGATCGGGCTCGTCAGTCGTCCGGCCCCCACGCCGGCGGCGCCGGCTCCTCGATCGGCGGCAGCAGCGGGCTCCCCGTGATGAGGCGCGTCCCGCGGCCGCTCGTCACGAAGCTCCAGGCCCACCGGACGACGACCACGATCCGGTTCGCGAATCCGATCAGGTAGAAGATGTGGATGACGAGCCACACGAGCCAGGCAACGAAGCCGCCCCGGCGACCGAACGGCCCGAGCCAGCCGATGTTCGTCACGCCGGCCAGCCGGCCGATGACGGCGACGTCGCCCTTGTCCCGGTAGCGGAAGGGCGCCACGGGCTTCCCCGCGAGCCGCGCGCGGATGGCCTTGCCGACGTAGTGGCCCGGCTGGATCGCCCCCTGGGCCACGCCGGGCACCGGCCGGCCGCCCCGCCACGGCTGGACCGCCGCGTCGCCGATGACGTAGATCTCCGGGTGTCCCGGGACGGACAGGTCGGGGCCGACGATGATCCGGCCGGCCCGGTCGGTCTCCGCGCCGGTCGCGGCCGCGACCGCCCGCGCGAAGCTCGATGCCTGCACTCCCGCGGCCCAGAGGACGGTCCGTGTCGGGATCTCCTCCTCCCGACCCCCGGCGACCGCCTCAGCCGCGCCGACGAGCACGCGCACGGAGCGGTCGTCGATGTGGACCACCCGCGTTCCTGTGCGCACCTCGACCCCCAGGCGCTCGAGCTGGCGCCGGGCCGACGCGGAACGGTCGGGCGGATAGGGGGGCAGGATCCGGTCCTGCGCCTCGACGAGGATGATCCGGGCGTCGGGCGGGTGGATCGAGCGGAAGTCGCGCCGGAGCGTGTCGTGCGCGATCTCGCCCATCGCCCCCGCGAGCTCGACCCCCGTCGGGCCCCCGCCCACGACGACGAACGTCATCCACTCCTGCCGGCGCTCCAGGTCCGCCTCGCGCTCGGCCGCCTCGAAGGCGATGAGGATCCGCCGCCGGATCTCGACGGCGTCGTCCACCGACTTGAGGCCCGGGGCGTTCGCCGCCCAGTCGTCGTGCCCGAAGTACGAGTGGCGCGCCCCCGTGGCGAGCACGAGGGTGTCGTACCCGATCGGCCCGCCGTCCGAGAGGATCACCCGCCGGCCGTCGGCGTCGAGGCCCACCGCCTCCCCGAGGAGCACGGTCGTGTTCGCGTTCCGCCGGAGGATGCTCCGCAGCGGCTGCGCGATGTCACCCGGCGAGAGCGCGCCGGTCGCGACCTGGTAGAGGAGCGGCTGGAAGAGGTGGAAGTTGCGCCGGTCCACGAGCGTCACGGAGACGCCCGGCTCGCGGCCGAGCTCCCGGGCCGCGTTCAGCCCGCCGAACCCACCGCCCACGATGACCACGCGATGTCCAGCCATGTCGCGTTTGTAGGGCATGGGACGGGTGATGTCGATCGCCGTGCCGCTCAGTCGTCGGGGAGGAGCGCGTCCGCGATGTCGCCCGCCACGCGCTCGACGATCGCCCAGCCAGCCCACCTTCATGGCGACGTCGGCGCCGGCCGGAGCGGTGGTCCCCACGCCGATGCGATGCTCGGGGATGACGCTCCGCAGGAGGCCGAGCGCGTATGCGGTGTGGGCGGGCGAGAGCAGCCTGCCCTGCTGCAGGAGCCGGAGGACCGTCGCCTGCGCCGTCGGTGTGACGGTGCTCCACCCCCATCCGCGCCACTGGGGCGAGGCCAAGAGCCCCGCGACCCCGATCCGGCGCATGTACGCGGTCATGCCGGGGGCGTCGCCGAGGAGATCGTAGAAGTAGTACGCGGCGTCGTTGTCCGACCGGACGATCATCGCCGTGAGCAGGTCCCGCTCCCGGCGCGTGGGCTCGCGACCCTCCGCCTCGAGCGTCGAGAGGAACCAGCACATGATCTCGACCTTGATCGAGCTGGCGACCAGGTACGGGCGGCTCGCGTTCCGCCCGTAGACCATCCCGCGGCCCAGGTCCCAGACGTAGACGCCGGCGCGCGTGCCGAGGCCGTCGAGATACCGGGAGAGCCCGACGTCGAGCGCGTCGATCGAGGCCGTCGGCGTGCGGGTCGGGCGGCTCCGGGTGAGCGAGGCGAGGGGGATCCACGCGGTGCCGGCCCGGGAGGGCGTGTGCCACCTCGCCTCGGCCCACCGCGTCCCGCCGAGGAGGGCCGACCGGGACGTGAGGGTCACGGGGAAGGCAGGGCCGACGTGGGCGGCCGCCGTCCGATCGTCCCCGGCGCGCCGCAGGAGCGACACCGAGCGGGTGGTCCAGGCCGGGCCGCTCTCGACGAGGGGCTCGGGGTTCGAGCCGGGGCTCCCCGAGGGCGAGGCCGACGGCGCGGGCGTGGGTGACGGACCGGGCGAGGCCGACGGCGCGGGCGTGGGCGCCGGGGTGGCAGTGGGGTCGGGCGAGGGCGTAGCCGCGGCGAGCGTCACCGTCCGGGTCGTGGCGCGGGCCGCATCGAGGACCCCGCCCCCGCCGCCCGTGGCCGCCGACGCGGCGCACCCGGCCACGACAACCGCCACGAGCGTGCCCGCGGCGACCTGCGCGACCCGTCTCTCCCACATGCCGACCACCGGTCGGGCCAAGTGACATCCTCCTCGGCGTTCCAGGCCCCGGGGGGCCGGCTCCCGGCACCCTCCCACGGGAGCGACCCACGACGGTGACCGGCATCGGCAGGCTGCTCCGCCTCCTCGCCCTGATCGTCGCGCTGCTCGCGATCGGATCCGCATCGGCCGCGCCGGCTGACGCCGCGGACCCGACGCTGGCCGGCGCGGCGGGCCCGTCGCCGACCGCGTCGCCGGTCGTCATCGCGCGGACCCGCGTCCCCATCGTCCCCGTCCGCGACTTCCGCACGTCTACGTCCGCCGTCGATCGCGACGACCTGGTCGCGGCACTGTCCGGCGCGCGCGGGTACGGGGCGCTCGAGCTCGTCGCCGCCGACGCGGACGCGATCCTCGCTGCGTTCTCGCTTCCCGCGACGGACCAGCCGCACCTCGTCCGTGCGCCCACCGCCGACGCCCTCGCCCGCGACCTCGCCGCGCACCGCGACCGCCTGGG
>JALOOH010000099.1 GCA_025454515.1 Chloroflexota bacterium | reverse complement strand
CCGCTGCAGGCCTACTGCGACCTCCTGGAGCACAAGTGGCTGCTGTCCGAGACGGCGGGGAAGGACGTGGGCCTCGAGGTCGCCGTCGCGTCGTACCTTGCCGTCGGGGCCCCGGCCCCGGAGCAGGGCGGGGTCGGGCCTGACCTCGACACGGACGCCGGGGGGCCTGCGGCGCTCGGCGGTCCCGGCCGGCCGTCGCCGGACCCCGCCGGCTGACGGCCTCCGCGGCGCCGGCCTACGGCGCCCGCGGCGCCTGCGGCCTGCGCGGCCTACCAGCGGTCGTGGTGCACGATCTCCTCGAGCCGCCGGCGCCCCCGCGCGCGGTTCGGGCGCACCAGGTCGGCCGGGTCCGCGGGATAGCCGAACGACAGGATGTACTCGCAGTGGTGCGATGCCGGGTACCCGAGGAGGCGCCGCGCGACGTCCTGCTCGTACACCGTCGCGGGGCATGAGCCGATCCCGAGGGCCCACGCCGCGAGCACCATGTTCTCCGCGGCCCGGCCGACGTCGAAGACGATCGACAGGGGCGCGTCCGCGGCGCGGGGATCCGGCGTCACGAGCGCGACCGCGACGGCCGCTCCGGACAGGTGGTTCGCCCACGGCCCGACGGCCCCCAGCTCGCCGAGCAGGGCCCGGTCCCGCACCGCGATGAACGCCCAGCGCTGGAGGTTCTTCGAGCTGCCCGCCCGACGCCCGGCGTCGAGGATCGTGCGCAGCGCGTCCGGGTCCACCGGCCGGTCCGAGAACCGGCGCACGGTCCGCAGCGTGTCGATCGCCGCCAGGACCTCCATCCCGGGTCAGCCGATCCCGGGCGGCTCGCCGGACGGACCGGCCGCGCCCGCGTCCCGCTCCTCGCGCCGGCTGTGCAGCAGCGAGAAGGCGATCGACGCCCCAAGGACGCCGGCGATGACGACGAGCGAGGTCCACGGCGGGAGATGGACCCACGGGCCGAGCAGGAGCTTGACACCCACGAAGACCAGGACGACGGAGAGGCCGTGGGTCAGGTAGCGGAAGCGGTCCTTGAGGTCGGCCAGGAAGAAGTAGAGCGAGCGCAGGCCGAGGATCGCGAAGGCGTTCGACGTGTAGACGATGAAGGGGTCGGTCGTCACCGCGAAGACGGCCGGGATCGAGTCGACGGCGAAGACGAGGTCGCTGACCTCGACCACGATGAGGGCGAGCAGGAGCGGCGTGGCCACCCGCTTGCCGTCGACCTGCGTCCAGAACCTCTGGCCGTCGAGCCGGTCGGTGAAGGGCAGGCGGCTGCGCGCGAAGCGCACGATCGGGTTGCTGGCCGGATCGGGCTCCCCCTCGCGCTGGGTCGACCTCCACATCCGGAACCCGGTGAAGACGAGGAAGGCGCCGAAGACGAGGAGGATCCACTCGAACCGCTCGATGAGGGCGGCCCCGACGAGGATCATGACGAAGCGCATCGCCAGGGCCCCGATGACGCCCCAGAAGAGCACGCGGTACTGGAGGTGGCTCGGGATGGCGAACGCCGCGAACACCAGGGAGAAGACGAAGACGTTGTCGACCGACAGCGACTCCTCGATGAGGTAGCCGCTGTAGTACTCGATGGCCTTCTCGGCCCCGAGCCACAGGAAGACCACGACCCCGAAGCCCAGACCGAGGCTGATCCAGAACGCCGACGTCAGCGCGGCAGACCGGAGGCTGACATCGCCAGGCTTCCGGTGGAAGACGAAGAGGTCGAGGGCGAGCATCGCCCCGATGAAGATGAAGAAGCCGACCCAGAAGACCGGCGGCACGCTGGACATGTGCGCCGAAGTCTAGGGCTCCGCCCGGTTCCGCGCGGCCGACGGGGGCGGGACGTCCCCGGGCCGCCGCACCGGCCCCCGCCGCCCGCCGCGCCCGCGCGGCGGGCGGCTCGTCAGGCCCGCCGGGACGAGCGGCCCCTCCGTGTCCGGCGGGCGCACGGCCGGCGTGGACCCGGCCGCCGCGGCCGCCGCCTCCGGGTCCATCCCGTCGGAGCTCTCCGCGAGGAACGCGGCCACAGTCCGTCGGAACGTCGCGTCCTCGTAGAGCCACCGGTGTCGCCCGCCGGGCACGACGAGGACCTCCGTCCGGGCACCCGGCGGACGCGACGCCGCGGCCCGCTCGAGCATGCGAAGGTCGCGCAGCGGCACGAGCTCGTCCGCGTCGCCCTGGACCAGCAGCACGGGACCCGGGTACCGCGCGACGGCGCGGCGGGCGCTGGCCGCCGGCGGCCGGTGGCCGCGCGGGCGCAGCGTCGACCGCAGGGCGACCCAGGCGAGGGGGTGCGCGACCGGGCCGGGCAGCGGCAGGTCCGCCATCCGGAACGTCTCGCGCACCAGCAGGCGCGGATCCGCGGGGGCGGAGACCATGACGAGCGCCGCCATGTCATCGCGCGCCGCCGCTGCCAGGCTCGCACCCACGCCGCCCATCGAGTGGCCCAGGATCGCGACACTGCCCACCCCGGGGAGCGCCCGGAGCACGCCGACGGCCGCCGCTGCGTCGTCGCCGAACTCCACCGCCGTCACGGGCAGGGACTCGGGCGGGCCGTCGCCGTGCCCCCGGACGTCGAAGGCGAGCGTGTGGAAGCCGGCCGCCCGCAGGAAGGCGGCGATCGGGAGCATCCGCCCGCGGTTCGATCCCCAGCCGTGGACGAGGACGACGCCGGGGCGCGGCACGTCGGCGGCGCCGGACGGCCCGGCGGGGATGAACCAGCCGGGCATCTCGCGCCCGCCAGACGGGATCGTGACCGGCATCCATGGGAGCCCCGCGTCGCCGGGATCCATGGTCACGGGTGCCCGTGTCGGGAAGCCGGCGCGCTCGCGGTAGAGCACGCCGAAGCGCGCGGCCGACGCCGCGGCCGCGACCGGGACGGCGAGGAGCGCGGTGACGGCGACAAGGCGCCTGCGCATGTGGCAAGGGGACGACGCGACGTCCCGCCCTGTCAAGCGAGCAGGGTCGGACCGGCCGGCCGCCGCCCCCCGGCCGCCGCCCCGCCGGCCGCCGCCCGCGTCGCTAGACTGCGACGGTGACGCGGCGCGACCCATTCGCCGAGCTGGGCCTCCCAGCCGATGCGCCGCCCGCCGCCGTCAAGGCGGCCTGGCGGCGACTCGCGCGCACCCATCACCCCGACCTCGCGTCCGACCGCGCGGAGGAGCGCGTCGCCACGCGCCGCATGGCGCGCATCAACGCGGCGTACGAGGCCGCCCTCCGCATCGCCGAGGAGAGAAGCCGCGGCCGACCCGGGCGTGCCGGCGGCGGCCCGCGCGGCCCGGCCGGGAGGGGCGGGGGCCGCGACGGAACGGCTGACGGCGCCGGACGCGCGGCCGGGCCGGAGCCGGGGAGTGACGCCGGCAGCCGCGGCTCCGGCGGCAGCCGCGGGGCGCGGCCCGTGACGCGGCACGTGGACACGAGCGCCGTCTACCGCCCGCACGGGGCCACGGCGAGCGGCGCCGGGTCCGGCCTCTCCGGGCAGCCCCCGCCTCCCGCGGACCGGCCGGGCGCCGAGGCTCCGCGCGGAGCGCCGAGCGGCCCTCTCGAACGGCACCTGCCGCGACGGGCCCCGCGGCTCCGCCTTCCGGACCTCGCGTCCGCGCGCGAGCACGTCCTCGTGTTCGGGAAGTTCCACGACCGGACCCTCGGCGAGGTCGAGACCCTGGAGCCGACCTACATCGACTGGATCGTCCGCACGATCCGCCGGGACCCTGATCTCGTCGCGTCCGCCCGGGTCATCCAGCGCGCGCTCGACGATGCGGGCGTCCCGCGGACGGTCCGCCCCGCCGCGCGGACGGAACGGACGTCGGTGGACGACGTCGAGTGACCGCGCGGGGCGCGCCTCCACGAGGGAGGCGCCTCCGGTGGGGGAGCGAGCGAGGCCGTCGGGATGGCGGCGGCGATGAGGCCGACCGCCGAGGTGACGGGGCCCGCAGGCCGCGGACCGTTACTCGGCTCGTGGCACGCGGTCGTCCGGCTCCCGGCAGCGTCCCTGGAGACGCCCTCCACGGTGGGGGCCGGCCGGTCGCGCCTCGTGGCCGACGCCTGCGGGTCCTCCCCGACGTTCGACCCCGACGGTCGCCTGCACCGTACCCCCGCGCGCGGCGCCGATTCGATGGGCAGGTGGTCCCCGTGGTCGTGGGACGAAGGTCGGCTGCGTCCGCGCACCGGTTTCTCGCCGGACCTCCGTGAGCTCCCGCGACGCGCCCAGCGCCCGGTGTTCGCCCCGCATCCGCGCCGCGACCCACCGTCCACCGGCGGACCGGGGCGGCTCCCGGTACGCTTCGCGCACATGCCCACGCCCGTCCGGCGCCACCCGCGCCGCCCCCAACGCCCCGTGCGAGCGCGCGCCGTCATCGCGGCGTCGATCGTCGCCGCCCTCGTGCTGGGCGGATGTGCGGCCAGCGCGACCCCGCCCCCGGATCCGGCTGCTCCGTGCGCGGGAGCGGACGTCCAGCGCGCCGCGGGGTTCTACCCGGACCTCGAGCGCCTCGTGCCGGAGACGCTGGCCGGGGTGACGCCGACGATCCGGGACTCGGGACGCTACTGCTCCCCCAAGATGCTCGGGCCGCTGGTGGACGCGGGCCACGACGAGGTGCGCTTCGCCGGCGCGACCTTCGAGGAGACGCGGCAGTCGGGGACCAGCCTCATCGTGTACCGCGCCCCGGGCCTCGCCGCCGACGAGGTCGCCGCTGCCTTCCGGGTGGGGTCGGGCGCGGGGCGCCGCGTCCAGCTCGTCTCTGACGAGCCGCGCGACGTCGCGGGGCGCACGGGCAGGCGGATCGAGCTGATCAACGGTGACGCGCGGCAGGTCGTCGTCGTCTGGCCCGCGCGGTCATCCGACACCGTGGACATCGTGATCGGGGTGGACGTGAGCAACGCCGCGATCGATGCCGCCGTCGAGGCACTCGAGACGTTCGTTCCCGGCTAGAAGGTCTCTCCCGGCGGCGCCACGTCACCCTCGGCCACGAGACGCTCCGCGAGCGCCTCCGCGTAGTCGGCCGCCGCGGCGAGAGAGGTGCCCGCCCAGTCGACCGCGAGGCCCGCGGTCGCGTCGGGGTCCGCGGCGAACCGCCCGCCGACCATGATCGCCAGCGGTCGCGGGAGCGACAGCGCACGCAGCGCCGTCACCGCCTCCGCCACGGACCCGGCGCGCTCGGGGTGCGACGCCGTCAGTCCCACGAGCGCCGGCTGCATCTGCGCGGCGAAGCGCGCGAGGTCGTCCGCGGGTTCGTCGCCGCCGAGATTCACGACGGACCAGCCCGTCTCCTCGAGGATGTGCGCGAGGCAGACGAGCCCCAGCGTGTGCCGCTCGTCGCGCACGCCAGCCACGAGCGCGACGGGACCGACACGCAGCATCGGGCCGCGCGGGGGCGCGAGGCGGTCGAGCGCCCGCGTGAGCGCCTGGGTCGCCGCGTGCTCCTCGGCGATCCCCCAGGAGCCGTCGCGCCAGCGCGCGCCGATGAGGACCATCGCGTCGCGCAGCAGGCCGTCGTACACCTGCTCGCGGGGGAGCTGCTCGAGCGCGTTGGCGAGCGCCCACGCAGCGAGCTCGTCGTCGCCGTCCGCGAGGAGCCCGGCGAGCAGCTCCGGGGTCATGGCCGTCCCGGATCCAGAGGCAGCCGCGGCCGGATCGACCGGGGGGAGCGGCGGGATCGAACGATCGCTATCCATCGCCGGGGAATGTACCACCGCCCGTCGGGCCGGGCGGCTACCATCGGGGCGCTGGCGCGAAGGAGGAAGGCGCATGTACACCGACGGTCTCTCGTTCCTCGAGGACGAACGCGAAGCCTGGCTGCCGTTCGAGGCCCTCGCGGCGCTTGCCGACGAGGACTTCGTCCGGCCGGCCGAGGGCGCGCACGGCTGGTCCGGCAGGGACCTCGCGATCCACCTGACCGACTGCCAGGCCCTCGCGCTCGACGTGGCGCGGGAGCTCGCGGTCTCCGACCACAGCGCTGCGTGGGAGCGCTTCGAGCGGGAGTGGGAGGAGAAGGGCGGCGATGCGGTCAACGCCGAGGCGCTCGCCGCGGCGAGCGGGCTCTCCGACGACGAGGTCCGCGCGCGGCTCACCGATCTCCCCGGCGAGCTCCGCGGCTACCTGACCGTGGTCCCGGAGTCCCGCTGGGTGAAGAACGCCACCTACCGCGAGTTCTTCCTGGGCGAGACGCTCGACCACTACGTGGAGCACCAGGCCGACCTGGCCGCGATCCTCGCCGCCGCGGGGCGGTGAATCAGACGACCGGCCCGCCGGGGGCCGGTCGTCGTCGCAGGGGGTGCCGCGTCCGCCCGGTGGCGCCGCGGCGCGCCGGGGCGCCAGGTCACGGCGCCGCGGCAGGGCCGCGTCAGGCGACCGGCTTCGGGGCGAACTGCTGGAGCCCGAACGACCGCTCGAGGTCCTCCGCGGGGCGGAAGCCCATGACGCCCTTGGGCTGCTCGCCCGGGGCGAAGAACGCGATCGTGGGGATGCTCATGATCCCGAACGCCTGCGACAGGCGCGGGTTCGCGTCCACGTCCACCTTCACGACGTCCACAGAGCCGTCGTACTTCTCGGCGATCTTCTCGAGCTCGGGCGCGACCATCTTGCACGGCCCGCACCAGGCCGCCCAGAAGTCCACGATCACCGGGCGCTCGCTGTGGAGCACCATCTGCTCGAACGTGTCGTCCGTCGCGTGCTTGATCTCTGCCATCCGACTGATGGGTCCTTTCCCCCGGCGATCCGGGTCGTTCGCCCTCTGCGGGTCAGCGGGCGATGTGCTGGATGAGCTGGTACGCCTCGAGGACCCGCGGGTCGGAGAGGCTGTAGTACACGGTGCTGCCCACGCGCCTGCTCGTCACGAGCCCTGCGCTCCGGAGGACGGAGAGGTGCTGGCTCATGTTGGGCACGTGGCATCCGGCGCGCGTCGAGAGATCCCCGACGGACAGCTCGCCCGCGGAGAGGCATTCGAGGACGCACAGCCGCTTGGGGTCGGCGAGCGCACGGCCGATGGCCGCGAAGCGCTGCCGATCCGTGTCGGTGGATGCGGTGACGGTGGACACGACGGCATTCTCTCACAAGTTGCGCAAACGCGCAAGTCACCCCGCGGGGGCGCCCGGCGGATATGCTCCGCCCGTGACCGCCAGCCCCGACGATCCGCTCGTCGTCCCGATCTCCGCGATCCTCGACGCGCGTACCGTGCTCGCCCCGGTCCTCGAGCCCACGCCACTGCTCGAGTCGCGTGCCGCCGCCCATGTCGTGCGCCGCGCGACGGGCGTGAACCTGGCGGGCGCGACGCTCCACCTGAAGGCGGAGAACCTGCAGGTCACCGGGAGCTTCAAGCCGCGGGGTGCGACGAACCGCATCCATCATCTGGACCCCGCGGCACGCGAGGCCGGCGTGATCGCGATCTCGGCGGGGAACCACGCGCAGGCGGTCGCGTGGGCCGCCCGCGCCGCCGGGGTGCACGCGACCGCGGTCATGCCGCTCCATGCCGTCCGCGCGAAGGTCGAGGCCACGCGCGGGTACGGCGCGGAGGTCGTCCTCGCGGGGGACACGATCGGCGAGACGTGGGCGCGGATGGAGGAGATCCGCGACGCGCGGGGGCTGACGTTCCTTCACCCGTTCGACGACGCCGACGTCATCGCGGGGCAGGGGACGGTGGGACTGGAGATCGTCCGGGCCCTGCCGGACCTCGGGGTCGTGGTCGTGCCGGTCGGCGGTGGTGGCCTGATCTGCGGCATCGCCGCCGCGGTGAAGGAGTCGATGCCGGGGACCCGCGTCTACGGCGTCGAGCCGGAGGGATCGACGGCGCTCGCGAGCGCGCTCGACGCGGGCAGGGTCGTGCGGGTCGAGCCACGCTCGATCGCCGACGGGCTGGGCGCGCCGTTCGCCGGGGAGCGGACGCTCGCGATGGCGCGCCGCTATCTCGACGGCGTCGTGCTCGTCTCCGACGCGGAGCTCGCGTCCGCGATGCGCTTCGCGCACGAACGGATGGACCAGGTGCTCGAGCCGGCCGGTGCCGCGGCGCTCGCCGCGCTGCTCGCGGGACGCGTGCCGCTCCGCCGCCAGGACGTCAGGGATGGATGATCCAGTCCCAGATCCGCGCGCGCAGCCCGCGCGGACGCGCCTCCTCGTCCCCGTCCCACGCGTCCTCGTACCGATCCTCGGCGCCGAAGTAGTGGGCGAGCTCGTGCTCGACGGTCAGCCGGATCTCGCGCTCGAGGTCGACCGGATCGGGGAAGTCCTCCTCGAGCGCCTCGCGGAAGATGATGACCTTCCGCGGCCAGTCGGTCGTCTGCCCGCGGACCGCACCGTCGTACAGGCCGTAGATCCAGTCGTCCTCGTCGAGGCCCTGCTCGCGCAGGTCCTCGGGCGAGGGCCAGTCCTCGATGACCACCGCGACCTCGTCGAGGGCCGGGGCGAGCTCGGGGTCCACCGTCCTGAGCGCGCGGTCCACGATCGTCTCGAACCAGTCGCGGGGGCGGCTCGACCCTGCCCGATCCGAGCGGCGGACCCGGTGCGTGCGGCTGCCGCGCTGGCGCTTCGACATGGCGTGCGCATCGTACCGACGCCGCGGACCCCGCGGTAGCATGGCGGGCGTGGAACCACGCCGCGATGCCCTGCCGGCCGACGACACATACGCGCCGCCGGTCGCCGGCGAGGTGCGCGTCCCGGGCGGCCCCGCCCGCGGCGCGTCGATCGCGCTGGGTCGGGAGACCTTCCTCCTGCGGATCGAGGGAACGGCTCCCGCCACGATCGCGTACCGGGACCTGGCCACGATCGCGATCGACGGCGGGGTGGGCCTGCTCGTGGCCGGCGACGGTGAGACGGCGCCGCGATGGCTCCTGGAGCGATGGGGCACCTCCCTCGGGCCGACCATCGCCGCGCTCCGGGAGCGCCGGCTGCGCCAGCGGTTGTCGGACGGCCTCGTCCGCGTGCCGGACGATCCGATCCCTCTCGTGGAGTACGCGCTCCCGGACGGCTCGGAGGCCGGGGTGGCGCACCTCGTCCTTCACCCGTGGGGCGCTGTCGTCGCGCCGCTCGACGAGCGCCGGCCGTGGATCCGGCTCCGGCGGTCGGGGATCGGCTCCGTGGACGCCGTGCCCGCGTTCGGCGGCCTGCGCGTGCACGCCTCGGACGGGACGGCGATCGTGGACCTCCCGCGCCTCGGGGATGCCGTCGCGCGCGTCCGTGCCGCGCTCGAGGCGGCGCGCGACGCCGCGGTCGTCGATGCCGGCGCGCTCCTCACGGCGCTCGCCCCCGACCTCCCGTTCGCCGCCCGGGATCGGGCGGCGCGGGCGATGGCCGACGGGCGGCCGGCCCATCGGGTGGCGCTGGACGAGGCGTGGACGCCGCTGGAGGCTGCCGTGCTGACCGAGCCGACGTTCGCGGAGTCGTACGCCGCGCTCCTCGCACGGAGCGGGGGCGGGGACGCGCAGCGCTGGATCGCGATCGCGCCGGAGGAGCCCGGGTCTCCGACGCCGAAGTCGTGGTTCCTCGTGACGCTCCCGGGGAACCTCGTGGCGCTGGAGCTCGTGTCGGAGGGCGCGCACGCGACGTACTGCTTCCGGGCGGGGCCGCGCGCGGAGCACCCCGGTGGCCCGACGGACCCGGCCGCAGCGTCCGAGCGCGCGCGCGCCGTCTCGGAGGCGCTCATCGACGCGCGGTTCCTCCGGGAGCCGATGGCGCTGCCAGACGAGCGGCTCGCGCGACCCGAAGGACGCCGGTACCGCCTCGCGCTCGCCGCGCTGCCGTCGCTGGCCGCCGCCCGCGCCGCGTTCGTCGCGCGGCTCGTCCACCGGGACCCGACGTCGTGGTCGGCCGCGCTGGACGACCTCATCGCGTGGCACGATGCCGCGCGAGACGAGCGCGCCGCCTGGCCCGGTCGGGCGGCTCAGGAGGCGATGGTCGACGGAGCCCAGCGGGCCGCCGCGGACGATCCGGGTTCCGTCGCCGGGCCCGATGGCGGGCAAGAGGCGGGACCCGGTGGCGGCCCCGCGCGCTCGAGCGGCTGACAGCGGGAGAGCGAACCGTGCCCACGTACAAGCACCCGTGCCCGGCCTGCGACAGGTTCATCCAGCGCGACGTCGCGGCCTGTCCGTACTGCGGCGCGCCGGACCCGTTCACGCCGCGTCGGTGCGCGTCGTGCCGGACGCCGCTCGACGACCCGTCGTGGATCGCCTGTCCGCGGTGCGGGACCGCGACGGGGCGACCCGCCGCCGTGGCCGCCCCGCCCACCCCTGCTGCCGGGTCGTCGCCGGCCGCGCCCCCGGCCCCCCCGGCCGCCACGACGACGCCGATCGCGGCCCCGCCGCCGGCCGCGCCCCGGGCCCCCGCGCGTGCCTGCTCCGGCTGCGCTGCGCCGCTCCCCGAGGGCGCCCGGTTCTGCACCGTCTGCGGGACACTCGCGGGCTGAGTAGCCCTATGTCAAGCCGCCTTCGCGAGGACGATCTCCTGTAGGGCACGGTGGCGGGCGGGATCGTACGGGACTCGGTCCTGCCAGCACCG
>JALOOH010000098.1 GCA_025454515.1 Chloroflexota bacterium | reverse complement strand
ACCTGATGCGGGCTGCGATGCAGCATGCCCAGGAGCGCCTGGCGTCGCGGATCGAGGAGACCCCGGACATCGTGGAGGGGGCCGCCGCGATCGTCCGCGCCACGCTGCAGGAGCGCGAGCTCATCGCGACCCTCACCCGGGCAGCGCTCGACGGCGTGTATGCGGACGTCCCCGCCGGCGACCCGGCGATCGCCGTGCTGATGGAGAGGTTCACGCGGGAGGCCGCCACCCGCGGGGTTCGCAGCCGGCACGACCCACGCGCCGTGGTGACCTGCCTCTCCGCCGCCACCGTGGGATACGCGCTGCTCGGCGATCACATCCGCCACGGCACCGGCCTGGACGCGCTCCCCGACGACGAGGCCGAAGCCATGCTCGTCGCGGTCCTTCGCGACGTCGCGCGGCTCGCCGTCGAGGAGTGACGGCGGGCCGCCCGCCCGGCACGCCGGACGGGCGGCCCGCTCCCGTTGTCCCGCGGGGACCTCCTAGTGGCGGTGCACTGCCAGGTGGAGGCGCTCCTCCGGGCTGACTAGGTGGTCGTGGTCGTCCGCTCCCTGGTCGAGCTGCACCCAGTCGATCGTCCCGGTGAACCTGCTCGTCCGGGCGGTGTAGTCCTCCGCGACGGGGGTCGCGCTGTCGAACCCGATGTCGAGGGTCTCGTCCACCGAGAACGAGAGCGGCTCCGTGTACTCGACGTGGACCCCGCCGACCGCGGCGCCGTCCACGTAGAGCGTCACGTCCCCGCCCTTGCCGAGCCCCCCGCCCTCGTAGGCGAACTCCATGCGCAGCTGGTGCCTCCCGGGCGGCAGCGCCGCCTCGGATGACGCGTACCAGCGGTCGATGCCGAGCGAGTTGTGGCAGCTCGTGAGGTGCCCGTCCTTCACGTAGAGCGCCCATCCGCCGAACGTGCCGCCCTGCGCGACGATGACGCCCTCGGCCGGGCCGTCGTACACGACGACCTCCGCGGTCGCCGTGTACGACTTGTTCTTCAGGTTCAGCACGGTGTTCTCGCCGAGGTGCCCCATCCCGTTGAACAGGATCTGCGAGGCGCCCTTGACCAGCGTCGGCCGACCGGCGACGTCGCTGTCGAGGAGCTCGGCCCGGCGATCCTCGAGGGGGAGCACGTTGTGTCTCGTCGCCTCGATGAGGAACAGCCGCTGGAGCTCGCGGAGCCTGTCGGGCATCTCGGCGGCCAGGTCGTGGGCCTGCGTCCAGTCGTCCGGTCCGTACAGCTCCCAGACGTCGTCGTCGAAGGCGGGCATGGCCGCGGGCCCCCACGGGATGCTGTGCCGCGTGACGGCCGACCAGCCCCGGTGGTAGATGCCCCGGTTCGCCATCATCTCGAAGTACTGCGTCTCGTGCCGGTCGGGTGCGGCGGCGTCGTCGAACGAGTAGGCCATGCTCACGCCTTCGTACGGCGTCTGCTGGACCCCGTGGACGACGACGGGCTCGGGCAGGCCGGCGGCTTCGAGCACCGTCGGCGCGATGTCGATCACGTGGTGGAACTGCGGACGGATCTCGCCGCTGGCCTCGAAGCCCCGCGGCCAGCGGACGATCGTCCCGTTCCGCGTCCCGCCCCAGTGCGATGCGACCTGCTTCGTCCACTGGTACGGCGTGTCCATCGCGTGCGCCCAGCCGACGGCGTAGTGGTTGTATGCGGCCGGCGTCCCGAACCCGTCGATGTGGTCGATGAGGAACTCGGGCGTCATGAGCGCCCTGATCCGCTCGGAGATCGCGTTGAGCGTCACGTACTCGCTGAACGTGCCCGAGGGTCCTCCCTCGCCGCTCGCGCCGTTGTCCCCGACGATGTAGTAGATGAGCGTGTCGTCGAGGATCCCGCCGCGCTCGAGGACGTCGATGAGCCGTCCGACCTGCGCGTCGACGTGCTCGAGGTACCCCGCGTAGACCTCCATCTCCCGCGCGAGCACGGGCCGCAGCGCCTCGGGCATCTCGTCCCACGCGGGGATCTCCGCGGGGCGCCGCGTGAGCTCCGCGTCCGGCGGCACGATCCCGAGCTCCTTCTGGCGCGCGAACGTCTCCTCGCGGAGCCTGTCCCAGCCCTGGTCGAACTTCCCCCTGTACCTGTCCGACCACTCCGTCGGCACGTGGTGCGGCGCGTGCGTGGCGCCCGGGGCGAAGTAGACGAAGAAGGGCTTGTCCGGCATGAGCGCCTTCTGCTGCCGGCACCAGTCGATCGCCCGATCGGCGAGGTCCTCGCTGAGGTGGTAGCCCTCCTCGGGCGTCCGGTCGGGATCGACGTGCGTCGTCCCGCGCACGAGCCCGGGGGAGTACTGGTTGGTCTCGGCGCCGAGGAAGCCGTAGAAGTGCTCGAAGCCGCTGCCCGTGGGCCACCGGTCGAACGGGCCCATGGCGCTGTACTCCCACACCGGCACCTCGTGGCACTTGCCGAACTGCGCGGTCGAGTAGCCGTTCAGCCGCAGCGTCTCGGGGAGCGTGGCGCAGGTGTTGGGGCGGATCGACGTGTACCCGGGCGCACCGGTCGCCAGCTCGGCGATGTCGCCCATCCCGACCGTGTGGTGGTTGCGCCCCGTGAGCAGCGCCTGGCGCGTCGGCGCGCACATCGCGGTCGTGTGGAAGCGGGTGTACCGGAGGCCGTCTGCGGCGAGCCGCTCGGCGGTGGGCATGTGGACCGGGCCGCCGAAGGCGGACGAGGCGCCGAAGCCGACGTCGTCGAGGAGGACGATGAGCACGTTCGGGGCGCCGTCGGGCGGACGCAGAGGGCTGATCGGCGGGTGGGCGCTGTCCGGATCCCTGGCGTCGTACGTGATGAGCCCCACCTTCGGGACGTCCGGGATCGGGAGGACCACCCGCAGTGCATCGTCACGAGCAGCCATGTCGTCGCTCCTTGCTCCTGGAGCCGACGATGGCGTGCGCCGGGGCCGGTGGGGACGGTGCGGCAACGCCGATCCGGCTGTCTCCCGCCACGCGCCGGGCTGCGGATCCGTGCCGCAGCGTGTCGGCCCGGGGGAATGTAGTCGCGTGACTACGATACTCCCGCGGGACCGCGCGAGGGCACCCCTACGCGGCCGCCGAGAGCCACGTCCACGCGTACCAGGCGGTCAGCCCGTTGAAGACGAAGCTCACGACGATGAGGACGTTGTCGTACAGGCCGGGATATGGCAGGGCGACGAGGTTGAAGACGACGACCAGCGCGGCGACGCCGATGTTGATCCAGCCGACGAGCGGGTACGGCAGCGTGAGGCTCGCGACGAGCATGACGATCGGGACGAGCATGATCGCCGCGATCAGCAGCCACATCGCCTGGGTCGCCTCTCTGCCCCCGAGCAAGCCGGGAGTGGCATCGCCGGCCATGAGCCGCAGGACGTCGCCCAGGAGGTAGGTCAGCATCACCGCCGCCCAGAGCCCGGCGAGGATGACCCTCACGTCCGCCGCCATCGGTCCCGACTCCTTCCGCCCGCCGCTCACGCGGCGATGACGACCTTCCCGCGCGCGTGCCCGGCCTCCAGGTAGCGGAGGGCGTCGGCCGCCCGCGCCAGTGGGTACGTCCGGTCGATGACGGGGTGCAGCTGCCCCGCGGCCGCCATCTGCGCCAGGGTCTCGAGGTCCTTCCGGTTCTCGTTCGTGACGAACACGGCGAGGCGCTCGCGGACGAAGGGGCGGAGCAGGGTCGCCGCGAGGATCCGGTCCACCCCGGCGAGCCTGCCGTCGCCGTCGCTCAGCACCAGCGTGCCGCCGGGGACGAGCGCCCGACGGAGCCGCCGCGGCGAGACGGTCCCTGCCAGCTGGAGGATGACGTCGTACCGGTCGGCCCCCGCCGTGACGTCCGTCCGGGTGCGATCGATGACGTGATCTGCGCCGATCGACCGGACCAGGTCCAGGTTGGTCGGGCCGCACACGCCGGTCACTTCGGCGCCGAGTGCCTTCGCGATCTGGACCGCGAACGTCCCGACCCCGCCGGAGGCGCCGATCACGAGCACCCGCTGCCCCGCGCGCACGCGGCCGTGGTCGCGCAGCCCCTGGAGGGCTGTCATGCCGGCCTCCGGGATCGAGGCCGCCTCCTCCACGGTCAGGACCGACGGCCGGCGCACGAGGTGATCCGCGGGGACGCACACGGACTCCGCGAGCGATCCGGACGCGAAGCCGAAGACCTCGTCGCCCACGTGAAGGCCCGACACGCCCGGGCCGACCTGATCGACGGCGCCCGCGAGGTCGATCCCGGGGATGGGGTTGCGGGGTCGGCGCAGGCCGGTCGAGAAGCGGACGAAGAACGGCGCGCCCCGCACGATGTGCCAGTCGCCCGCGAAGATCGACGCGGCCCGGACGCGGACCCGCACCTCACCCGGACCGGGCTCCGGGCTGGGCAGCTCCTCGAGGGTCAGGACCTCCGGCGGCCCGTACCGCCGGTGCACGATCGCCTTCACCGGGATCTCCTTGGGCTTACAACGTAAGTGTCACGGGGCAGCCTATACGTACGCTGTAAGTCTGTCAACCGCCCGGGACGGGCTCGAGAGTCTCCTGGACGTGAGGAACACGTCGCACGCGATGACCGCCGATGTCGTGGCCCCGAGGACCCCGTCACGCCCCGGTCCGACCCTCCGCAAGGACCCGCTCCATCGCCTCCCTCAGCGAGACGTCTCGCGGGTCGCCCGCGAAGCCGCCCATGCGATTCGTGACGTAGGCGTAGCCGACGCCCGTCGCGGGGTCCGCGTAGGCGAGCGCGCCGCCGGCCCCGGGCGCCCCGAACGCGCCATCGTGGCCGAACGACCAGACCGGGGTCGGCTTCATGAACCCGAGCGAGAAGGCCACCTCCCCGCCACCGAAGCACGCGTCCTGGAAGCCTCGGCGCGCCGGGGTCGCCGGCGCACGCAGCGCCGCCAGGGTCTCCGGCGCGATCCCGAGCTCGTGGCCGTCGCCGGCGAAGACGCCGTATGGCTTGGCGAGCCCCCGCGCCGTCCCGACGCCGCCGCCCGAGGGGATCTCGAGGTCCCGGGCGAAGATGCGCTCGCGGTCGACCGCCACCTGCGTGCCGGGGTTCGCGATGAGCGACCGGAAGAGGACCGAGCGCGGGTTCAGCGCGTCGAGGAGCATCCGCGGCGGCAGGCCCAGGATCGCGCGCACCGGCCCCTCCTGGACGAGCGGCGCGAGGCGCGCGTCGGGGATGGCCGCGGGGAGCCGGATGTAGAACTCCTCGCCAAGGGGCGCCGCGATCTCGTCGGCGAACACCTGCCCCAGGGTGCGGTGGCGGGGGTCCACGCGCCGGATGATCTCGCCCTCGTAGAACCCGAGGCTGATCGCGTGGTAGGCCTGGCGCTCGCCGGGCGGCCAGGCCGGGCGCTGGCGGGCCATGATCGCGGCCAGCCGATCCGGGTCGGCGATGACCGACCGGTCGACCTTCTCGTCGAAGCCGAAGAGGCCGGCCTGGTGGGCGAGCAGCTGGCGGATCGTGATCCGCTCCTTGCCGGCCTGCGCGAACTCGGGCCAGTAGGCCGCCACGCGCTCGTCGTAGTCCAGCCAGCCCCGCGAGTGGGCGAGTGCCATCGTCAACGCGGCCATGCCCTTGGTGGCCGAGTAGACGAGGACCATCGTGTCCTCCTCCCACGGCGCACCGGACTCGGCGTCCCGGACGCCGCCCCAGAGGTCGACGACCTTCGCGCCGTGGTGGTAGACGGCGCACGCGCCGCCCAGCTCGTCCCGGCTGCGGAAGTTCTCGACGAAGGCGTCGCGCACCGGCTCCCAGCCGTGGGCGACGCTGCCCTCGACACGGGGGTGGATCGCCATCGTGGTCGTCATCGCGGTCACCGGTCCTCTGTCGGTCGGCGCCCGGAGGGAGGATCGGCGCCGACGCCTCTCACCATCGCGGTCAACCGGGTCCGAGCGCATCCATCGGAGGTGGGACCCGAGGGTTGATTCCCGGCGTGCCGGTGGCGCGCCGCGGGCGGCGCGGGCCGCCGCGCCGGGGTCACGGGAGGATGCCGAGCTCGCGGGCGCGCGCGACGGCCTCGACGCGATTGGCGGCCCCGAGCTTGCCCGAGGCGGCGTGGACGTGGGACTTGACGGTGCCGACGGTGACGAAGAGCTCGGCCGCGATCGCCGCATTCGATCGGCCGAGCGCGACGAGGCGGAGGACCTCGATCTCCCGAGGCGTGAGCGGCTCCACGAGGCCGGCGGCGCGTGCGACGACGCCTGCCGCGTCGCCCGACGGGCCGTCAGGCGGCCGACGAGCGAGCACGGGCTCGAGGCGTGCCAGCGTGGCCCGGGCCGACCGCGCCACCTGCGCGTCGCCCGCCCGGACGGCCAGCTCGACGGCCCGATGCGCGGCCGACGCCGCCATCTCGACCTCCCCCTGGTCCTCCCGCGCCCGCGCGAGCGCGAGCCAGACAGCCGGACTGGCCGACGCGGACGTCTCGCCCGGCTGCCGCTCGATCTCCGCCTCGCACAGCCGGATGGCGGCCGGGCGATCTCCCCGGGAGAGCGCGATCATCGCCAGGTCGCCGATCGCCCTGCCGACCGCGAGCACGTTGCCCCCCTCGCGCAGGTCGGGCAGCGAAGCCTCGTAGGCGGAGACCGCCGCGTCGATGTCGCCCGCGACGACGAGCGCCCGTGCGAGCAGCACCATGGCATCGCCGCGGAACGTGGCGGCGGCCCGCGGCGGCAGCCCGGAGGGCACGCTCGCGCATGCCAGGCGCGCCTGTTCCACCGCCGTGGCGGGATCGCCGTCGAGGTCCGCGAGGCGCGACCGGATCATCGCGACCTGCGGGCGGATGGAGTCGTCCCCGAACGGGACGTCCGGATGGGCGGTCTCGAGCGCGCGCTCCGCGTCGGCCAGCCGGTCCGTCACGCCGCCGGGCTCATCGGCGAGGGCGAGGCACCACGCGTACGACACGCTCAGCTGCGGGTCGTGCCGGACGACCTCGTCCGGGAGGGCGTCGAGCCATCTGCGGACGATGCCGATCTCCCCCGCGTTCAGCCCTCGGAGCGAGGCCGCGGCGACCAGTCGGCTCGCGGTCGCGAGGTCCCCGGAGCGGATCGCATGCGCGATCGCCGCGTCATCGTCGCCGTGCGCACCCAGCCAGGCTGCCGCGCGCGCGTGCAGGCCGGCGATCTCGCCCGGCTGCTCCATGCGAAGGCGCGCCCGCAGGACCTCCGCGAACAGGGAGTGATACCGGTACCAGCGGCGCTCGTCGTCGAGCGGGAGGATGAGGAGGTTGGCGTGCTCCAGCTCCTCCAGGCGCCGCTGGCCGTCCGGCAGGCCGGTCACGGCCTCGCACAGCGGGCCGGACAGGCGGTCCAGGATCGCCGTCCGGAGAAGGAATCCCTGCGTCTCGGCGGGGAGCCCGACGAGCACTTCCTCCACGATGTAGTCGAGGACGAAGCGATGACTCGCGCCGAACCGGCGGACGGCGTCTGCCTGGTCGGGCCGGTCGCGGAGCGAGACGGCCGCAAGGCGCAGGGCCGCCGCCCAGCCCTCGGTCCGGGCGATGAGGGCGTCGACGTCGCCGTCGGGCAGCACCACGGCGGCCGAACGGAGGAGCTCGCCTGCCTCGGAGGTGGTGAAGCGCAGGTCCTCGGCGCGGAGCTCGAGAAGCTCGCCACGGGCCCGGAGGCGGGCGAGCGGGAGCGGCGGGTCGGCCCGGGTCGCGATCGCGAGGCGGGCGCCCGTCGGCAGGTGCCCGATGAGATCGGCGACGAGCCCGTGGATCGCCGGCTCGGTGACGACGTGGTAGTCGTCGAGCACCACCACCACGTCGCCGCCGGCGGCCACGACGTCCCCGACAGCGCCCTGCCGCACCGCAGACGCGAGAGCGCCGAGGATGCGATCGACTGCGAGCGCGTGGTCGAACCGCTCGACCGAGCCGCGAGCCGTCGGGGCGTCGTCGCGGTCCGCCACCGCGTCCGCCGCCGACGCGACCCGCCGGGCGAAGCGGACCGGATCGTTGTCGCGCGGCTCGAGCGTCACCCACGCCCATCGGACGTCCGCGGTCCCGAGCCAGGCGGCGAGCAGCGTGCTCTTGCCGAAGCCGGCCGGGGCGGCGACCAGCAGCAGTCGCGCGTCCCGCGCGTCGTCGAGCGCGGCCTGCAGCCGCGGCCGTTCCACGGGCGGCCGGCGACCCACCC
>JALOOH010000097.1 GCA_025454515.1 Chloroflexota bacterium | reverse complement strand
CGCCGACCACGTCGCCGCGCTGGTCCGGGACGAATCGATCACCCACGTCTCGGTCGTGGCGACCACGCTCGACCGGCTGCTCGCCGCTCTTCCGCCGGCCGGCCCGGGCGGCTCGCTCCGGGCGGTCCTGCTCGGCGGCGGACCGTGGCCCCGCGACCTCGCGCTCCGGGCCGTCGCCGCGGGCCTGCCGATCGTGACCACGTACGGGATGACGGAGACGGCCTCGGGTGTGGCCGCGCTCCCCGCCGACCTCGTCGCGACCCATCCTGCCGCGTCCGGGCGCGCGCTCGCCGGCGCCCGGATCACGGTGGAGGCGGACGGCAGGCCGGCGGGCCCCGGGGAGATCGGCGAGATCGTCGTCGCCGGCCCGATGCTCTTCGCCGGCTACCTCGACGACTCGGATGCGACGTCACGCGCGCTCCGCGATGGGCGGCTCCACACAGGCGACCTGGGCTCCCTCGACGCGGACGGCATCCTCACGGTCGCCGACCGTCGCGATGACCTGATCGTCTCCGGCGGTGAGAACGTCTACCCGGCCGAGGTCGAGGCGGTGCTCCGGGCGCACCCGGACGTCGTCGATGCCGGGGTCGTCGGCGTGCCCGACGCGGCGTGGGGCGCGGTCCCGGCCGCAGTGGTCGTGGCCCGTCCCGGCTCCAGCCCGACGTCGGACGGCGTCCTGGCGTTCGCGCGTGGGCGGCTCGCGCGCCACAAGGTGCCTGCGCGCGTCGCGTTCGTCGCGGAGATCCCGCGGACGGCCGCGGGAAAGGTCGTCCGGCGCGACCTGCGCGCGCTCGTCGACGCGCCCGCCGCCGGCGCGCCGGCGGCCGGCGCCGCCACCCGGCGCGGCGGGGGCTCGGATGGCCGCGCTATGTCCGCCGCTCCCCCCGCCCGGCTGGCGCGGTCGCTCGTCCGCGACCGCGCCCGGATCGCGTACGGCGTGACCGGGTCGGGCCCGGGCATCGTCCTGCTCCACGCGACGCTCTCGCGCGGCCGCGCCTGGCTGCCGGTTGAGCGTCGCCTCGCGACGCGCGCGACCGTCGTCTCGATCGACCGCCGGGGCCACCGCGCGAGCCCGGACGCCGGCCCGATGCGCCTGACGATCGCCGACCACGTGGCCGATGTGGCGGCCGTCATCGAGGCCGAGGCGGTCGCGCCCGCGCTGGTCGTGGGGCACAGCTTCGGCGGGTGCGTCGCGCTCGAGCTCGCCGC
Organism: Chloroflexota bacterium; assembly: GCA_025454515.1. Classification (GTDB taxonomy): domain Bacteria; phylum Chloroflexota; class Limnocylindria; order Limnocylindrales; family CSP1-4; genus CAIYQJ01. Next base: position 6,908 of record JALOOH010000097.1, on the reverse strand, counting down.
CCGCCGCCCGGAGCTCGTCGCGGGGGTCGTCGCGTACGAGCCGCCGTACCTCGCGCTGGCCGGGCCGGAGGTCCGCGACGCGCTTGCGCGCGTCGGCGCGGCGACGGCCGCTGCCCATGCCGCCGGGGACGCGCCGCTCGCGGCGGAGATCTTCCTCCGCGCCGTGCTCGGCGACTCGGGCTACGCGGCGCTCCCGTCCGGCGTCCGCGCGGCCGTCCTGCAGGAGGGGGACGCCGCCGCGTCCGACGCGCGCCTCGCCGGCCTCGAACCGGGCGGGCTCCAGCGGATCCGCGTCCCGGTGATCGTGGCGGTCGGGTCCGGGAGCAGCGCGCTCTACCGTTCCGTGGCCGACGCGATCGTCGGCGCCGTCCCCGGGGCGCGCGTCGTCACCGTGCCGGGCGCGGACCACATGGCGCCCGTGACGCGGCCCGAATCGATCCTGCCCATCATCGACGGTGCGTTAGGCGCCGCCTTCGCCCCGTGACGCCCCCGCCGCCCCCGCCCGCCCGAGGAGCCCCCGCGATGCCCGAAGGGAATGCCGCGCCCCCCGCCGAGGTCCGCGCGATGTTCGACCGGATCAGCCCGGTCTACGACTTGATGAACCAGCTCATCAGCGGCTTCCAGGAGCCGCGATGGCGCCGCCGCGCCGTCCGCGAGGCGCGGCTGGGACCGGGGATGGCGGCACTCGACGTGGCGTGCGGCACCGGCAAGGTCGCGGCCGCCCTCGCCCGCGCGGTCGGCCCGTCCGGTCGGGTCGTGGGGCTCGACTTCGCGCCGGGGATGATCGACCGGGCTCAGCGCGAGCGGACGGCCGCGCCGGGGCTCTCGTTCGTCGTCGGCGACGCCCTGTCGCTGCCGTTCGAGGACGGGGCGTTCGACGCGTCGACGATCGCCTTCGGGATGCGCAACCTGCCCGACTACGCGCGCGGCTTCGCGGAGATGTCGCGTGTCGTGCGGCCGGGCGGCCGCGTCGTCTGCCTGGAGATCTCGCGGCCCCGGTCCGCGCTCGGGCGGGCGATCCAGCGCTGGTTCGACTGGATCGTCCCGGTGATCGGGCGAGCGGCCGGACAGGGGGACGCGTACGCGTACCTCGTGGCGAGCACACGCGGCTATCCGGGGCCCGAGCGGATCGCGGCGATCATGCGCGAGGTGGGCCTCGAGGACGTGCGCTGGACCCCGCTCTCCGGCGGGATCGTGACGCTCCACGCGGGGACGAAGCCGACGGGCTGGACGCGGCCGGCCTGACGCGGCCGGTGTCGGCGGGGAGCCTGGCTCCCTCACACATCGAGGACGGCGGCCGCCGCCCAGCGGCCGGGACGGCGCTTCCGCCGTCCGCGTTGCGTGCGGCGCATCGATCCCTGACAAGGGGCGGCCCAGGGCGGCCCTTCTGCGGCAGGCTGGCCCCGCTCGGCAGGAGACGTTGCGTGCGGCGCATCGATCCGCCGCCGGTCCACGCCCGTGCCCGCCCTGCGCCCGGGCCCGAACCCTGCGCCGGGCCCGGGCCGTCATCCATCGCCCGGGACGATGGCAAGCGCCAGATCGTCACTCCCGGGCCGCCTGGGCGGCGTCGCCGGCGCCGTGACCAGGCACGGCCACGCTCGCGGAGCACCACGGCCGGGCTGACTCGGCGGTCCGCCCGGGCCAGCCGGTCATCTGCGATCGCCCCGGGCGATCGGTGGGAGCGGCGGAAGGTCGCCCCGGCCCCGCTCGCCCGTCGGCGCCTTGCGCGCCTCGCCGCCGCCCCCGGCCCCTGGATCAGGATCGCTCGAGGTAGCGCTCGCGCTCCCAGGCGGTGACCACCTGGTCGTACGCGCTCTGCTCGACGCGCGCCATGTTCAGGTAGTGGTCCACCACGTCCTGCCCGAAGATCTCCACCGCGGCCTCGGACCGCTCGAGCGCCTGGATCGCCTCCCACAGCGACCGCGGCATCCGGTCGCAACCGGTCGCGACGTACCCGTTGCCCTTGTATTCCGGCGGCAGCTCGACCTGGTGGCGGATCCCCCACAGCCCGGCCCCGACCGCGGCCGCGTACGTGAGGTACGCGTTCATGTCCGCGCCGGGGAAGCGGTCCTCCACGTGGAGGCCCGGCCCGTGCCCGACGACGCGGAACCCGGTCGTGCGGTTGTCGCGGCCCCACACCACGTTCACCGGCGCCCATGAGAGCGCCGCGAACCGCTTGTAGCTGTTGACGTTCGGGGCGAGGAAGATCGCCAGCTCCCGCGAGAGCTGCATCATCCCGCCGACGAACCACCGCATGAGCTGCGACATCCCGTACGGCTCGCCGGCCGGGTCGTGGAAGAGGGGGGTCCGTCCGTCCGCGGACCAGAGGCTCATGTGCAGGTGCCCGGACGAGCCCGTCCACCGGTGGTCCGGCTTCGCCATGAACGTGAGGCCGTACCCGTTGAGGTACGCGATCTCCTTCGCGCCGTGCTTGAAGATCACGCTCCGGTCGGCCGACTCGAGCACCTCGTCGTACCGGATGTTCACCTCGTGCTGGCCCGGCGCGGCCTCGCCCTTGCTGAACTCGATCGGGATCCGCGCCTGCGACATGAGGCTGCGCAGCCTGCCGTGGTAGGGCTCGGCCTTGGTCGCCTGGAGGAGGTGGTAATCCTCGTTGTAGTAGCCGAACGTCTCGGGCACCGGCCAGCCGCGCCGATGGAGGTCGTCCCACTGGTCGGTGAGCAGGTAGTACTCGAACTCCGACCCGGCCTTCACGACGAACCCGAGATCCCTCGCTGCTGCGACCTGCCGCTTGAGGATCGTGCGCGGGGCGATCGGGATCGCCTGCCGCGTCTCCTCCTCGACCACGTCGCCGAGCACCAGGGCCGTCCTCTCGAGCCACGGGATCGTCCGGAGGGTGGACCAGACCGGGTCGGCCATCCAGTCGCCGTACCCCGTCTCCCAGTTCATGAGCCGAAAGCCGTCCGGCGTACTCATCTCCATGTCCGTGCCGAGCAGGTACGTGCAGAAGTGGACGCCGTGGTCGATGACGCCGCCCAGGAACGCACCCGCGGTCACGCGCTTGCCCATGAGGCGGCCCTGCATGTCCGCGAAGGCGACGATGAGCGTCTCCACCGAGCCCTCGCGGACCCAGCGGTCCAGCTCGACGAGCTGAGGGTCCTTCGGAGGGCGGCCCGACGTCCCGTGGATGTCGTGCGCCGCCGTCGGCCGTTCGTGCGTCATGACGTGGCCTCTCCCGTCGGTGTGCTCCGCGGCCCGGCCCGGTGTCCTCCCGCCGGGTCGCCCGCGGAGGTCGTGCGAGTGTAGCGAACGGCCGCCCGGCCGCGGAGCCCTACTTCGCCGTCATCCCGCCGTCCGCGAGGATGACCGCACCGGTGACGAACGACGACTCGTCCGATGCGAGGAACAGCGCGACGTTCGCGATCTCGCGCGGCTCCCCGGGGCGCCCGACCGGCTGGAACGAGTCGATCGTGTCGTAGACCTCCTGGAGTCCGCCGAGCATCTCGGCATGCGCGTAGTTGATCGGGGTGTCCACCCAGCCGGGGCACAGGGCGTTGCACCGTATCCCCTGCTTCGCGTAGTCGAGCGCGATCCCACGCGACAGCATCACGATCCCGCCCTTCGAGGCGGCGTAGATCGCGAGGAACGGCTCCGCGACCACCCCGTTGACCGAGCTCGTGTTGATGATCGAGCCGCCGCCGCCCGCGAGCATGTGGGGGATCGCGTAGCGCGATCCGTAGATGCATCCCTTGAGGTTCACGTCGATCGTCCGGTCCACGATCGCGTCGGGCACCTCGTGGAAGACGCCGGGGATGTTCACGCCGGCGTTGTTGAAGGCCACGTGCAGCCCGCCCCAGCGCTCGACGGTCTCGTCCGTGTAGGCCCTGACCTGCGCCGGGTCGGCGACGTCGGCCGCCACGGCGACGACGACGGACGGGTCGCCCACGAGGCGCGCCGTCTCCTCGACGCCATCGCGGGAGATGTCCACCGCGGTGACGCGTGCGCCCTCCTCCGCGAACCGGACGACGGACGCCCGGCCGATCCCGGACCCCGCTCCCGTGACGATGCAGACCTTGCCCGCGAGCCGATCGCCCATCGCGCACCTCGCTCCCGTCCGGGGGCCGTCCTCACCGTGCCCGGGCCGCCCTCCGCCGCCTCACCCCGCGCCGCCCCGGAGGCTGCCGATGATAAGCGTATTGACATGACATCCCGCGACCCCCCTAATCCGCACATCGACTCGTTCCGGAGGAGGGAGGGACCCGAAGGATGAGCTCAGGACCGCCTGGCGGAGGCCAGCCGTCGAAGGACGTCCAGAGGCTGCACGAGCTGGGCTATGCCCAGGAGCTGCGGCGAGGGATGCGGACGTTCTCCAACTTCGCCGTCTCGTTCACGATCATCTCGATCCTGTCCGGCTGCCTCACGCTCTTCTACTTCGCGATGAACGTGGGCGGGCCGGCCGTGATGACGCTCGGCTGGCTCGTCGTCGGCTTCTTCGTCCTCATGGTCGCGCTCGGGATGGCCGAGGTCGCGTCGAGCTACCCGACAGCGGGCGGCCTGTACTACTGGGCGGCCAAGCTCGCCCCCGAGTCGGGCGGGAACCCGGCGGCCTGGAGCTGGTTCGTCGGCTGGTTCAACCTGGTCGGGCAGGTGGCCGTCACCGCCGGCATCGACTTCGGCCTGGCGTTCTTCATCAACGCGTTCCTGAACCTCACGGTGGGCCTTCCGACGGACCCGCCGTACACGATCGCGATCTACGGGATCGTCCTGGTCACGCACGCACTGCTGAACACGTTCGGCATCCGCATCGTCACGATCCTCAACGACGTCTCGGTCTGGTGGCACATCGTGGGCGTGGCGGCGATCGTGCTCGTCACGGTCGTGCTGAACCAGAACGATCGGACGGACCTCGGGACCGTCTTCTCCACGTTCGTGAACAACACCGGGAGCGGCGGGGACAACCCGGAGTGGCCGGGGCCGATCTTCTTCGGCATCCCGCTGTACGTCATGCTCATCGGCCTGCTGAACGCCCAGTACACGCTCACCGGGTACGACGCGTCGGCGCACATGTCCGAGGAGACGCACGACGCCGCGACCTCGGCGCCCAAGGGCATCATCTGGTCGGTGATCATCTCGGTGATCTTCGGGTTCATCCTCCTCGTGTCGATGAACGTCGGGATCACGCCCGAGGCGATCTTCCCGGCGGCCGACGGCTCCGGGACGATGGTGAACGGCTACCAGCACGCGCTCGATGCGGCAGCGACGCTGTCCAATGCCGGGCCGCCCGTGCAGATCTGGATCGACGCCGTCGGCCAGACCGGCGGCCTGCTCATCCTGTTCCTCGTCATCGGCGCCCAGTTCTACTGCGGGATGGCGTCCGTCACCGCGAACTCCCGGATGATCTACGCGTTCGCGCGCGATGGCGCGATCCCCGGCAGCGACTTCTGGCACCGGATCAACCACCGCACCCGGACGCCCACGAACTCCATCTGGCTGGCAGCGATCGGCGCGTTCATCCTGGGCCTGCCGTACCTGTACAGCCCCGTCGCCTACGCCGCGGTCACGTCCATCGCGGTCATCGGCCTGTACGTCGCGTACGTGGCGCCGGTCTTCCTCCGCCTCCGCGCGGGCAAGCGGTTCGAAGCCGGGCCCTGGACGCTCGGCCGGTGGAGCAAGCCGGTGGGCATCCTCGCGACCCTGTGGGTCATCTTCATCTTCTTCCTGTTCATGCTCCCGCAGTTCCAGCCGATCGACATCCAGACGTTCAACTACACGCCGGTCGTCTTCCTCATCGTGCTGGGCGGCGCGGCGATCTGGTATTTCGCGTCGGCGCGAAAGTGGTTCAAGGGCCCCAAGGTCCAGGGGACGCCCGAGGAGCTCGCCGCGATCGAGGCCGACCTCGAGATCATCTGAGACGCGGCGTCCGCGACGAGCGGAAGGGCCCGGCGGCTCGGCCGCCGGGCCCTTCTCCGTGTCCGGGCGCCAGGCCGGCGGGTGGCGCCGACCGGCCGCGAGGCCGGCGGCTCGCCTAGTAGACGCGACGCGCGGCCGCGGGGATCGCCAGGTCGAAGGCCGCGTCGGGGATCGACGCGTCCGGCTCGATCGAGGTCGCCTCGGCGCGGCGCACGACCGCGTCGCCGATGCGCTGCTCCAGGAGCGAGATCACGCCGAGCTGGGCGTCGGCCGCGATGAGGACGGCGTGATCGGGCGCGTCCGCCGCGATCCTCGTCGACCGCGGATGGAGGCACTCCACCTCGATGGCCTCCCGGCCTGCGACCCGCCTGCCGCCCGTGATGCGCACCGGACCCGTGCCGATGACGTTCTGGAGGTACGTGCCGGGGTGGATCGCGACCTCCGCGATCGAGTCGATCGGCAGGCGGGTGAGCGGCACGTATACCTTCGACGTGGCCGGGAGCGTGGACGAATCCAGGCCGCCGAGGTGCCGCCGTGCGGGACGCTCGGTCGCGACGTCGTGGATCGCCGAGTACGTGCGGATCCGTTCGCCGTCGGAGACCCACACTTCGTGGTCCCGCGGGATCTCTCGGTCCCCATGGCGCACGGTGACCCGTGCGAAGCCCGGGTGCCGGACGAGGATCTCGTGGATCCGGAGCTGCTCGCCCACGGCGCCCCACGTCCGCTCCTCGATGCGCATCCGCAGCGTGCGGAACCGCAGCTCGGCATCGCGCATGAACGTGAAGAGCGCAGCGGCGTCGAGCGTCCCGGCGCCGGGGAGGGCGGCGAGCGCCGGGCGTCGCGCAGCGGGCGGAGCCGCGACCGCGGCCCTGGACCAGCGGGCGGGGAGGTCGGACATGGGGGGCAGTGTAGCGCAGCCCCTGCCGCCTCCGGCACGCTGTACTCGTCCGCCACCTCCGTTACACATGCGCGTCGGTCCGGTCCGCCTCCCAGCGGGCGACATACTCCGCCGGGGTGAGGTAGCCGAGCGCCTGGTG
>JALOOH010000096.1 GCA_025454515.1 Chloroflexota bacterium | reverse complement strand
AACAGCTACGGCGCCCGTCGCGGCCACCACGAGGTGATGATGCGCGGCACCTTCGCCAACATCCGGCTGCGCAACGCGCTCGCCGGCGGCCGGGAGGGCCCGTACACGGTGCACCTCCCCGACGGCGAGGAGACGTTCATCTACGACGCCGCGATGCGCTACGCGGCCGAGGGCGTCCCGCTCCTCGTGATCGCGGGCCGCGAGTACGGGTCGGGCTCCTCGCGCGACTGGGCGGCGAAGGGCACGCGGCTCCTGGGGGTCCGTGCGGTCGTCGCCGAGAGCTTCGAGCGGATCCACCGCTCCAACCTCGTGGGCATGGGCGTCCTGCCGATGGAGTTCCTGCCCGGCGAGTCGGCCGCCTCGCTCGGCCTCACGGGACGCGAGTCGTACTCGATGCCGGGGCTCCACGCCGGGATCGGGCCGCGCGAGCGGCTGACGATCGTCGCCACGGCCGATCCGGCGGACGGCGGCGGGGAGCGGGCCTTCGAGGTCCTCGTCCGCCTTGACGGCCCCATCGAGGTCGACTACTGGGGACAGGGCGGCATCCTGCCGGCCGTCCTGCGGCGGATCGCGCGGGAGTCGGGTGCGAGTGTCTGAGGCGACGCTCTACCCGCGCCGGGCCGTGAAGCGCACTTCGTCGCGGACGACCCGGAGCGGGGTCCCGTAGGCCTCCGACATCGGCCCATCCGCGAGCACGTCCCCCACCGGCCCCGACGCCACGACGCGGCCGCCCGACAGCAGCAGCGCCCGGTCGAAGCCCGACGGCACCTCCTCGAGGTGATGCGTCACGAGGACGATCGCTCGGGGCCGCTCCCGCGCGGCGAGAACGCCGAGGCGTTCCACGAGGTCCTCGCGCGCGCCCAGGTCGAGGCCCGCGGCCGGTTCATCGAGGAGCAGCAGGTCGGGATCGGGCATGAGCGTCCTGGCGAGCAGCACCCTCTGGCGCTCGCCGGTGGAGAGCGTCCCGAACGTCCGGTCCGCCAGCTCGGCGACCCCCATCAGGTCGAGCAGCTCACGTGCTCGCGCGCGGTCCGCACCCGAGTACGCGTCCCACCATGGCGCCAGGGCGCCCGACGCGGCGCTGATCACCACGTCGACGGCCGTCAGCTCGCCATGGACCGCCTCCGAGAGCGCGGCGCTCAGGTCGCCGATGCGCCGTCTCAGGACCCGGGAGTCGACCCTCCCGAGCTCGTCGCCCAGCACCCCCACGCTCCCCCGGGACGGCCAGAGGCGGGTGCTCGCGATCGCGAGGATGGTCGACTTGCCGGCCCCGTTCGGGCCGACGACGACCCAGCGCTCGCCAGCCTCGACGCGGAAGCTGACGTCGGAGGCGATCCACGCGCCCGACCGGACGACGCAGACGCCGCGGAGGTCGAGGATGGGATCCGGCACGGAGACCTCCCGGCGGCCCTTACGGCGCACCTCGAGCGGTGTCGGGCTCGCGCGCGGCGATGGGCGGCCCGGCTGCCGCGGCGCGGACACGCCGCCGTGCCGGGCGACCGATGATGCCGGAGATCGGTCGGGCCCGCGCGGCGCGCGCCGCGCGGGCCCGGGCCGATCGCCTGCCGTCGTCAGTTCGGCGTGATGCAGACGGCGTAGGCCCACCAGTGGAGCGATTCGGAGCCGGCCGCGAGCTGCGAGCCGTCGAGCTTGGTGAAGGCGACGTACCAGCCGGCCCCCGCGGGCTCGCTGGTCGCGAGGTTCCCCACGATGGTCGACATGCCTCCGACCCAGAGGACGACGTCGCCCCCTCCTCCCACGGGCAGCTTGCCCGCCGGGCACGCGACGGTGTGGGCGTACCCGTAGACTCCCGGACCGAGGGGCGGTCCGTCGACTCCGTTGGCGCTGACGACCTCGTAGCCCGAGGCGCCCGCCGGGCCGGTAGGCCCGGTCGGGCCCGTGGCGCCGATGGGTCCTATCGGGCCTGCAGGACCAGTGGGCCCTGTGGCGCCGACGCTGCCCCAGCTGACGAGACGGCCTCCGCCGGGGAGCTTGCACTGGGCGGTGTCGCCCATCCGGACGTTGCCGTAGGCGTCGTAGCAGGCGTACAGGGTCGCCGGGTTGGATGCTGCGAACGTGCCCCCGGCGCCGACGGCGACCAGCGCGAAGACGGAAACCCCGACCGCGGCGGCGCGGAGCCGGGGACGAGACGCGGGCATCGATGGCCCTCCCTGAGCCCGTGCCCCGTGCCGTGGGCCGGCCGGCGGCCACGTGGTCGCACTCTGAGCGCCTCGACGCGCACTGTCAACGGGATCTGCACTGAAGCCGTACGTCTTCCTCGCGGCACCTCTCGCGCTGGCCACGACGTAGATTCCTCTCATGAACGACCGTCAGGCGACCCTCCGCTCGATGCTCGGGCCCGTCGGGGTCTGGAGCTTCGCCCTGCAGACCCATCCGGCCGCCATCGAACAGGCGGCCGCGACGACGTACGAGGACCTCGGCTACCGCGCCGCCTGGTTCCCCGAGAGCATCGGCAGCAAGGAGGCGTTCAGCCACGCCGCGATCCTGCTCGCCGGAAGCCCTCGGATCGTGGTCGCCACGGGGATCGCGAACATCCACGCCCGCGACGCCGCGGCGATGGTGTCCGGTGCCCGGACGCTCGCCGAGGCGTACCCGGGCCGGTTCGTGCTCGGGATCGGCGTGAGCCATGCGCCATCCGTCGCGAAGCGCGGCGGCACGTACGGCAGGCCGATCGAGTCGATGACCGCGTACCTCGACGCCATGGATGCGGCCGACTGGGTCGGTCCTGCCTCTGCCGAGCGCCCGCCGCTGGTGCTGGCCGCGCTCGGACCGCGCATGCTCGACCTCGCCGCCGAGCGCGCCGAGGGGGCGCACCCGTACTTCGTCCCGGTGGAGCACACGCGGATCGCGCGCGAGCGCCTGGGGCCCGAGCCGGTCCTCGCAGTGGAGGTCACCGCCGTCCTCGAGACCGACAGGGCGGCCGGCCTGGAGGTCGCGCGGGCGTTCGCGCGGCGCTACCTTGACTCCGCCAACTACGCGAACAACCTGCGCCGGCTCGGCTTCACGGACGAGGACATCGCGTCGGCGAGCGAGCGGCTCATGGACGCGATCGTCGTCCAGGGAGACGCGGCGGCGATCGCCGGGAGGGTCCGCGAGCACCTGCAGGCGGGCGCCGACCACGTCTGTGTCCAGCTGCGCGCCGCCGACCCCACCGACCTGTCGATCCAGGGGTTCACCGAGGTCCGGGACGCGCTCGGCGCGGTGATGGGGAGGCTGACGGGGACCTGACGGACCGACGCGGCGGCACGATGGCGCGTCGGCGCGGACCGAGCGGACGGCCGTGCGGGCGGCACGCCCGACCGGCCCGGAGAACGCGCGAGGCGGGTGCGAGTGCAACCGCCTCGGGATGGTGTCGGATGGTGGGCGATACTGGGTTCGAACCAGTGACCTCACGGATGTGAACCGTGCGCTCTGACCGGCTGAGCTAATCGCCCGGTCTGGTCCCGGCCCCGCCGGGGACGACATTCTAGCGCGAGTCCGCGCGAGGGCGAGGCGGGAGCGACCGCGGCATGTCAGGACGGCCGTGGCGCATCCGGACGGCCGTGGCGAGTCCCCTTCGGGGTCAGGCGAGTCCCGGCCACCGGGCGCGCAGCTCCGCCTCCCCCACCCCCGCGATCTCGAGGATCTTCAGGCGTGCCGTCGCGCCCGCCGCGACCCGCACCGCCGAGCGCGGCACCCCGACCTCGCGCGCGATCAGCCGGCACAGCGCCTCGTTCGCGGCGCCGTCGGCAGGGGCCGCGGCCACGCGAGCCCGGAGGATCCCGTCGACGACCCCGTCCACGCGGTCCGAGCCGCCCCGCGGCGTGAGGCGCACGCGGAGGAGGGCGCTCACCCGTCGGCCGGCGCCGCCGGGGGCCGTGCCCCGAAGATCGCCGTCCCCACGCGCACGGACGTCGCCCCCTCCTCCACCGCGAAGGAGAAGTCGTGGCTCATGCCCATCGAGAGCGCGGGCCCCAGCCGCGATCCAGGCCGCTCGCGGAGCCGCAGCGAGAGCTCCCGAAGCGCGCCGAACGTCGGACGGGCAGCCTCCGCGCTCGACACCAGCCGACCGACCGTCATGAGCCCGAGGATGTCGAGGGCGCCCAGCGTCTCGATCTCCGGGAGGTCGCGCGCGAGGTCGCTCGGGTCGAAGCCGGCCTTCGCCGGGTCGTCGTCCACGTTGGCCTGCAGCAGCACGCGCAGGCGCAGCGCCGGATCCACGCCACCGGCGACGGGAAGCCCGCGGACCTCGCGGACGATCCGGTCCAGCCGCGACGCGAGCGCGAGCGAGTCGACCGTCTCGATGACGTCGAAGGTCTCGATCGCCCTGCGGGCCTTGTTGGCCTGGAGCGGCCCGATGAGGTGCCACGTCGCGCCCGGCACCGCGGGGCGCTTCGTCTCGCCCTCCTGGACGCGGTTCTCCCCGAGGACCGTGCATCCTGCCGCGACGGCCGCCCGGACGCGATCGGGCTCGACGGTCTTGCTGACCGCCACGAGCGTCACCCCCGAGGGATCCCGTCCGGCGCGTGCCGCCGCAGCCGCGATCGCGTCGAGCACCCCGGCGCGGGCAGCGCGGTACGCCGCGACCAGCGCGGGGTCCGGAACGCCGGCGAGGCTGCCGTCGCGCCCGGGAGGGCCGCCCACGGGCGGGCCTCCGTCAGCTCTTGCGGCGGAGGAAGGCGGGGATCTCCAGGTCCTCGGCGTCGTACGAGCGGCGCACGGACGGGCCGTCCGAGCTGCGCACGGAGGTGGACTTGGGCGACGGGGCGGGCGTGTGGACCACCTCGGCGGTCGTCGCGGCCGCGGCCGCCTCCTCCGCCTCGCCGATCGTGCGCTGCCGCTCGAGCTCGTCGAGGAAGGTGCGGTCGCGATCGCCCCGCGCGGAGGACCCGGCGGCCGACGTCTCCGCCGCCCCTGCCGGCGCCTGCCGCACGGCCTCGCGCCGGCGCACCTGGTCGAAGCCCGTCGCGATGACCGTGATCGTGACCTCGTCGCCGAGGCGCTCGTCGAAGCTCGTCCCGAAGATGATGTTCGCCTCCGGGTCGGCGGCGGAGCGGATCTCCTCGGCGGCCTCCGTCACCTCGAAGAGCCCGAGGTTGGCCGAGCCGCAGACGTTGAAGAGGATCCCCTGCGCGCCCGTGATGCTCACCTCGAGGAGCGGGCTGGAGATCGCCTGGCGGGCCGCATCGACCGCCCGGCTCTCGCCGGACGCGCGGCCGATCCCCATGAGCGCGGTCCCGGCGTCCTTCATGATCGTGCGGACGTCGGCGAAGTCCAGGTTGATGAGCCCGGGCATCGTGATGATGTCGCTGATCCCCTGGACGCCCTGGCGGAGGATGTCGTCCACGACCTTGAACGCGTCGAGGATCGTCGTGTTCTTCGTCACGACGTCCTTCAGGCGGTCGTTCGGGATGACGATGAGCGTGTCGACCTTCTGGCGGAGCAGGTCGGCCGACTTCTCGGCGATCATCTTCCGCTTCGCGCCCTCGAAGCCGAACGGCTTGGTCACGACGCCGATCGTCAGCGCGCCGAGCCCCTTGCTGATCTCCGCGATCACGGGCGCCGCGCCGGAGCCGGTGCCGCCGCCGAGGCCGGCGGTGATGAAGACCATGTCCGAATCGCGCAGGGCCTCTTCCAGCTTCTCGGCGTCCTCCTCGGCCGCGCGCTGGCCGATCGAGGCGTCGCCGCCCGCGCCGAGGCCGCGCGTGATCTTGTCGCCGATGCGGATCTTGTGCGGGGCATCCGACTGGAGGAGCGCCTGGGCATCCGTGTTCACGCCGATGAACTCGACGCCCATCATCTCGGACCGGATCATCCGGTTGACGGCGTTGTTCCCGCCGCCGCCGACGCCGACGACGCGGATGAGTGCGAAGTTCTCCGAGTCAGAGCGGATCGGCATCGTGGTCCTCCGGTGCCCGGGCGGGCGGCCTGCCGTCGTTCGACCGATCCCGGAGAGCGCGGGCGCCGGCGCAGGGCGGGATCGCGGTGCGTGCTGCGGTTCGCCCGGACTCCACCGAGCGTCGCGCGAGTATACCCCCGTGCGTGGCCGCCGCCGCAAGGGCCGGCGGTCGACCGCTACGGGAAGATGCTCCGCAGGCCCTCGCGGACGCGCCCGAAGATGCCGCCCGACGGAGCCGACTCGTACCGGCCGGAGTCGGTGACCGCGAGCGACCGGGCGCCCCACTGGAGGAGGCCGATGGACGTGGCGAACGCCGGCGTGAGCAGGTGGTCCACGAGACCACCGACGTTCGTCGGGGCGGCGACGCGCACCGGCATCTGCAGGACGTCGCGCCCGAGCTCGGTGATCCCCGACAGCTGCGCCGCGCCGCCCGTGAGCACGAGGCCCGCCGGCGAGAGCCCGTGCCCCGCCGCCTCCAGCTCGCCGCGGATCATCTCGAACGTCTCGCGCATCCGCGCCTCGATGATCTCGCACATCTCCAGGCGGCTGACCTCGTGGCCGGAGTCCTCGCCGATCCGCGTGATCGACACGAGCTCCTCGGTGTCCACCGCGAGCAGGTCGCACGTGCCGAACCGCACCTTGAGGTCCTCGGCGGCCTGGATGTCGACCTTCATCCCGATCGCGACGTCGTTCGTCACGTTGTTGCCGCCGACCGGGATGACGGCGGTGTGGAACGGCGACCCTTCCGTGTAGAGCGCGATGTCCGTCGTCCCGGCGCCGATGTCGGCGACGGCCACGCCGAGCTCCTTCTCGGTGTCGGACAGCACCGCCTCGGCCGAGGCGAGCGGGTCCGCCACGAGCTCGTCGATCCGGACGCCCGCCGCCTGCACGCACTTCGAGAGGTTCTGGACGGCGGTCGCGGCGGCAGTGACGATGTGCGTCTCGACCTCCAGGCGGATGGCGCTCATCCCGAGCGGGTCCTTCACGCCCTCCTGGCCGTCCACGACGAAGCCGCGGGGAAGGACGTGGAGCACGTCGCGGTTGGACGGGATCGTCACCGCCCGGGCCACCTCGATGGCGCGGCTGATGTCCTCGCGCGTGATCTCGCGGTTCGCGCCGGACACGGCGATCTGGCCCTTGGAGTTCATCCCCTCGATGTGCTGGCCGCCGACCCCGACGAACGCGCGGTCGATCTTCCAGCCCGAGAGGCGCTCGGCATGCTCGACCGCGGTGGCGATCGAGTGGACGGTCTGGTCGATGTTGACGACGACGCCCTTCTTCAGGCCGGTGGCCGCGACGGGCCCCTTGCCGATGATCGTGAGCGCGCCGTCCCGGCTCACCTCGCCGATGAGCGCGACGATCTTCGTGGTGCCGACGTCGATCCCGACGAGGACCGCTTCTCTTTCCACGCTTCTCTCTCCGCCTCCCTCCCGGGTGCGACCCGGGCGGGTACGCAGCCGCGACCGACCCGACCGGGTCGGCGCCTATCAGCCTAGAGGAAATGACGCCGGATGAGGGCGACGTTCTGGAAGATCCGGAGCCCGAACGCGAGGAGAGCCACGAGATACAGGTCAAGGCCGAGCCGATCGCCGACGAAGGTCAGGAGAACGGCCACGAGCGCGTTCACGACGAAGCCGCTGATGAAGATGCGCTCGTCGTACACGCCGTCGAGCTCGGCGCGGATGGCGCCGAGCACGGAATCGAACGCGGCGAGGATCGCGACGGCGGTGTAGCGCGCGAACTCGATCCCGACGTTCACCTGGAGGACGAGCCCCAGGAGGACGCCGGCGAGGAGCCCGACGATCGGGACGAGCATCGGCCTCAGCCCCCGGCGGTGCGCATCGGCGCAAGCCTACCCGACCTGGTCATCGGAGGGAGTACGTCCCGGTCTCCCCGGAGGCCAGGATCGCGCGCTTGAGCCGGTCCTCGCGGACCGCGAGGAGGCTGCGCAGGAGGCGGACCTGCTCCGGGATGATGTCGGGCGGCCGGATGCTGCCGGGGTAGAAGCCGAAGACGGCCTCCCACCCGTCCGGCACGGAGAGCGACCAGCCCGTCGGGTCGGTCACGGACACCGCGATCGTCTCGGCGGAGCTGCCGATGTCGGCCGCGGTGAGCGAGGCGAGGCGCGTCGCGACGTCGAGGTCGACGCGGTCGATCATCGCCCCCGGCACGAGCGCCGCCGACCCCTTCCTCTCGTCCACGATCGACGGGAGGTCACCGGAGGCGGCCGGCTCGCGCTCCGTGACCGCGACCTGGACCGCGTCCGGGAGGGCGGCCGTGACGACGACGGACGCGACGGTCGGGAGCGCGGCGACGCGCGCCGCCAGCGGGGCCGTCGCGAGCGTGACGACGCTGACGCCTCCCTGCTCGCCGTCCGGTCCCGCGACGGGGGTCGGCAGCGCGAGCGCGGCGAGGATCTCCGCCTCGCCGGTCAGGCCGGCGCCGGTCGTCGTGACGCTCCGGACCGCGAACGCCGGAGAGGCAGCGAGGCCGTAGATCGCGAGCCCCGAGGCGACGAGCGCGAGCGCGGCGAGCGCGCGCCGGGGGGAGAAGCGGCGCCTGGCGGACGCGCGCCTGACGGTCGGCGTCGGGCGGGTGCGGGCGCGGCCGCGACGAGGGGAGGAGCCGGGGTGGCGCGCGATCATCGCGGCAGGTCGCTCGGGGCGAGGCGCGGCCGTGTCCGAGCCGCCGCGCGCTCCACCGCGAGCCGGACGATCCGGTCGCACAGCGCCGGCATCGGCAGGCCGCCCGCC
>JALOOH010000008.1 GCA_025454515.1 Chloroflexota bacterium | reverse complement strand
CGTCGTGGTGCCCGCCGATGCGGTCAAGTCGGACCTCGGGACCGCGCTCTCGAATGCGCGCGCCGCGAATCCGGCTGCACGCGTCATCGTGAAGATGGACCAGGATGCCCCCTACGGCATCATGGCCGATATGATGCACGCGCTGCAGGAGGCCAAGGCGACCCGCTTCAACGTCATGACCGATCTCAAGATGACCGGGGGCGGTCCGCTCGCTCAATCGGCCGCCGGCGCCGCCGGCGCCGCCGGCGCCGCCGGCGCGGAGCTCGCGGCCGCGCGCGCCGAGGTGGAGCGCCTCGTCGCGGGCGGGGCCGCGCGCGGCGACGCGGCCCGCTCGGTGGCCGCCAGGACGGGCATCCCGCGCCGTGCGCTGTACGGCGCGGGCCCCGCGCCGGGTGAGGGGAAGGAGCCACGATGACGACCACGACGGGACGGCGGGGGATCCCGGTGCTGCGCGAGCTGGGGCCGGTCGCGCGCGTCCTGTTCGTCGCGGCCCTCGCCGTCTCCGTCGTCGGCGTCCTGCTCGACCTCGTCGTCCACGTGGACCCGACCGTCATGTTCCTCGTGGCGGCGGTCGGGATCCTCGGCCTGGCGTGGATCGTGGGCCTCTCCACCGAGCGCCTCGGCGCCGTCGCCGGGCCGCAGGTGGGCGGCGTGCTGAACGCCACCTTCGGCAACATCGCCGAGCTGATCATCGCGTTCTTCGCGCTGCGCGCCGGCCTCATCGACGTCGTGAAGGCGTCCATCACCGGCTCGATCATCGGGAACCTGCTGTTCGTCCTCGGCCTGAGCCTGCTCCTCGGGGGGCTCCGCAACGGGACCCAGATCTTCGACCGGCGCGTGGCCGGGGCGAACGCGGCCCTGCTCGTCCTCGCCGCGGTGGGCCTGTTCATCCCGGCCGTCTTCTCGGCGTCGAACGGCGGCGCCGGCTCGCAGGACCGCGTGATCGCCGAGTCGGCGTTCGTCGCGGTCATCCTCATGGGCTGCTACGTGCTCGCGCTCGTGTACCAGTTCCGCCACCCGGCGGAGACGCTCGGCGGGCACGGGGCTGCCGAGGGCCACGGCGGGCCGGCGTGGAGCGGGAAGGTGGCGATCGGTGTCCTCGTGGTCGCCGCCATCCTGCTCACCGTCCTGTCAGAGGCGCTCGTCGCGTCGATCGAGCCGTTCATCGAGCAGTTCGGGCTGTCCCCGTTCTTCGTCGGGGTCATCCTCATCCCGACGATCGGCAACCTCGCGGAGCACCTCGTCGCCGTCCAGCTCGCGTGGCGGAACCGCATCGAGTTCTCCCTCGCGGTCTCGTACGGCTCGAGCCTCCAGGTCGCGCTGTTCGTCGGGCCGGTGCTCGTCCTCCTGGGGCTCGTGGTCGGCCAGCCGATGGATCTCGCCTTCGCGCCGCTCGAGGTCGCGGCGGTGGGCGTCGCGGTGGCGATCAGCGCGCTCGTCGCCCTCGACGGCGAATCGAACTGGCTCGAGGGCCTCCTCCTGGCGGCGATCTACGCGATCCTCGCGGTGACGTTCTTCGAGATGGTCTGAGAGGTCCGCGGCGGCGGGGCCCGGGCCGCGACCCGGGGAGCCGCTCGACGCCGCCCGGTCCTCCGTCTCTCGCCGGTGCATCGGCGCACCGGGCGCGCGACCTCGCTCCATTGACCACTTCCCTTACGGAAGTACTATCAAGATCGGCCGAAGGTACCACCCGCGACCCCGCGGGCGCCTCGGCAGGGGGCCAGGGAGGTCGGGTCGCCGGGACGGGCGGCCGGGGATCGCACCACCGACGGCGTGCCAGTGCCGGCCGCCGGAGACCGCGGGGATGCGCGGCGGCACCCCGTCCTCACCACCGGCTCGCGACCTCGGGCGGACATGGACGGATGCGGCGCGGCGCCATCCGCGATGACGGGACCAGAGATCCATCGCGCGGCAGGGAAGCCGCGGACGATCGCCGCCGAGTGCCTGTGGCGGCGCACCCAGAGAGGGGGATGCATCGATCATGCGAAGTAAGCTCTTCACCTCGCTCGCGGCGGCCGCGCTGCTGAGCGGACTGCTCGCGGGCGCGGCCTACGCGTTCCCGTCGGGCGGGACCCCGGTGGAGCCGGGACCCGACACGATCACCTGGACCGGCCAGGGGGTCACCTTCGATGGCACCGACTGGAAGCCGTCGTCCGAGATCTGCCCTGGCACCGTGCCCGCGGGCGTCGATCCGAACAGCTACCTCCACTGGATCTTCACGACCGATGGCGGCAGCGCCGACACCGACGCGACACTGACGCTCGGCGGCAGCGGCACCGGGTCGTACTCCACGACGAAGGACTCCGGGGGTGCCTTCCACTTCTACACGCCCTACGTCGAGCCGGACCCGAGCATGCTGACGGCGGTGGCGTCCTTCACCGTCATCACGACCGGGAATGGCAGCTGGAACCTCGTCATCAGCCACGGCTGCGGCGGCGGTGGCGGGGGCCAGGGCGACCCGCTCGGGATCACCAAGACCGCGGACGGCTCGTACACGACGACCTACGACTGGACGATCGACAAGACCGTCGACACCGACACGGTCTACTCGTCCGGCGGCGGCGAGAGCCAGGAGGCGACGTTCACCGTCAGCGTCACGAAGGACGCGGGCGCTGACAGCGACTGGCTGGTGGCCGGGCAGATCGAGGTCACCAACCCCAACGACTTCGACGTCATGGGGGTGGAGGTCACCGACTCCGTGGACAACGGCGGGACCTGCACGGTCACCGGCGGCAGCGGCGTCACGGTGCCGGCGAACGGTTCCGTCGTCCTCGGCTACTCCTGCACGTACGCCTCGGCCCCGGATCTCACCGGCAACAACACCGCGGTCGTGACGTGGCCGGGCAGCCCGGACCTCCTTGCAGGATCGGCCAACTTCGTCATCGCGTTCTCCATGACGCAGACCATCGTGAACAGCGAGATCGACGTCACCGACACGAACGGCCAGTCCTGGCACTTCGCGGATTCCGGGTCGGCGACCTACTCGATGACCTACACCGACCCGGCCGGGACGTGCACGGAGCACCAGAACACCGCGACGATCACGCAGACGGGGCAGTCCGCGAGCGCGACCGTCACCGACTGCCAGGGCGCGGACCTGACCGTCACGAAGACGGCGACCCCGTCCTACGACCGCACGTACACGTGGACGATCGACAAGGCCGTCGACAAGACGTACGTGGAGAAGCCCGACGGGACAGCGACGTTCAACTACACCGTCACCGTGGGCCACGACGCCGGGACCGACGGCAACTGGAAGGTCGCCGGCGAGATCACCGTCACGAACCCGAACGACTGGCAGGACGTCGTCGTCGACATCAGCGACGAGCTGCCCGGCGGCACCTGCACAGTGACCGGCGGCACGGACGTCACCGTCCCCATGGGCGGATCCGCGGTCGTTTCCTACGAGTGCGTCTTCGCGTCCGACCCGGGCACCGGGACGAACACGGCGACCGCGACCTGGGATGCCGCGACGTACTGGACCCCGAACGGCTCGGCGAGCGGGACCGCGGGCTTCACCTTCGGTGACCCGACGAACGTCATCGACGAGTGCGTGTTCGTCACCGACTCGTACGCGGGCACCCTCGGGACCGTCTGCGTCGGCGCCGCGAACCCGGCCGTCTTCACCTATAGCCGGACGGTCCCCGTTCCGGCGGCGAGCACCTGCATGAGCTACGACAACACGGCGACCTTCACGACGAACGACACCGGGGCCACCGGTTCGGCCAGCCAGACCGTGACGGTCTGCAGCTACCAGTACCGGCTCACCCCGGGCTACTGGAAGAACCACCTGGCCTACGATCCGAAGACCCCGAACAACCCGTGGGTCGCCAAGTACCTGACGATCACCCTTGGTTCCTACGCGGTCGACTCGACCGCCAAGGCGACGGCGGTCTTCAATGGGATGAACTGCAGCAAGTCCGGCGACCAGAACTCGGTCGGCTGCCTGGCCGGCCACCTGCTCGCGGCGAAGCTCAACGTGGCGAACGGCGCGAACCCCTGCATCGGAGCGACGATCACGTCGGCGGATGCCTTCCTGGTCGGGATCCCGTACGTCGGGCCGGCCGGGAAGTATGTGCTGTCCGCGGCGCAGCGCGCGACGGCGATCAGCCTCAAGTCCGCGCTCGACGGCTACAACAACGGGGGCTACTGCCACTGAGAGGCGCATGAGCCGGGGCGGACAGGCATCCGCTCCGCGATCGAAGGGGCCCCGGCCGTCCGGCCGGGGCCCCTTCGGATTCCCGCGGCGCTCCGGTCCCCGTGCCCGAGGGACCGGGCGAAGCCGTCAGAGCGGGTACGTGATCGTGAGCGAGAAGTTCGCCTTGGAGCCGTTCCCCGACACCACGAACGTGTAGGTACCGGGCGCGACGTTGACCTGGACGGTCGCGTCGAGGCCCTGCGCGGTCGCGACGACCGTCCCGTCGGCGGCGAGGACGCTGAGCGAGACGCCCGAGCCCTTGGTCACCACCAGCCGCGCGGTCGCGACCCCGGCGCCCGTGGTCACCGGATACGAGCGCGACCGCTGGGCGTTGTTCAGCGCGCCGCTGTACGTCACGGAGGTGGAGCCGCTCGTGGGGCTCGGCGTGGGCGCCATGGTGGGCGTCGACGTGGGTACCGGTGTCGACGTGGGGGTCGGAGCGGGCGTGGGCGACGCGGTGGGTGCGGGGCTGGGGGTGGCGCTCGCGCTGGGCGCCGGGGTGGGGGTCGCGCTCGGCGAGGGAGCCGGCGTGGCCGTGGCGGACGGCGCCGGCGTCGCGGACGGCGACGCGGATGGGCTCGCCGACGGCGAGGCGCTCGGGGAGGCCGAGGCGCTGGGTGCGGGCGTGGGAGTGGGCGTGGGTGCCGGCACGGGGGCGCCGAGCGCCGCCGCCACGTCCACCCTGCCATACCCGTACAGGTCGTCGCGGCCGGCCGCGCCGAGGTCCACCGCGGTCGCCTGCATCCGCGAGGCGAGGGACGCCGGGGTC
This sequence comes from Chloroflexota bacterium, assembly GCA_025454515.1. Lineage (GTDB taxonomy): Bacteria > Chloroflexota > Limnocylindria > Limnocylindrales > CSP1-4 > CAIYQJ01. The sequence goes on along the minus strand of JALOOH010000008.1, from coordinate 21,384 downwards.
GCGCCTGGATCCTGCGCGAGCAGGAGGGCGGCGAGGCCGCTGACGATCGGCGTGGCCGACGACGTCCCGGAGAAGGCCGCGTAGGCCATCGTGGAGCCCGCCTTGTAGTAGGTGGCCCAGTTGGTGCCCGTCGCTACCAGGTCGAGCGTGGGGCCCCAGTCGGAGTAGCCGTACTTGACGTCGGCCTTGTCCACCGACCCGACCGCGACCGCGTACTGCGCCGGGTACATGACGCAGGCGCAGCCGCTGTTGCCCGAGGCGGCGACGACGAGGGCGCCCTTGCTCGTGGCGTAGTCCACGGCGTTCTTCAGCGTGGTGGAGCCGGACGAGCCGCCGAGGCTCAGGTTGATGACCCGCGCCCCGTGGTCCGCCGCGTAGGTGATGCCGCTGGCGATCGCCGAGTAGGAACCGGACCCGCTCGCGTCGAGGACCTTCACCGGGAGGACCTGGCAGCCCCAGCAGAGGCCGGCCATGCCGACCGCGTTGTTCGCGTTCGCCGCGATGACGCCGGCGACCATGGTGCCGTGGCCGTTGTCATCCTCGACGTTCGCGTTGTTCCCGACGAAGTTCCATCCGTCCGGCCGGATCCGCCCGAGGAGGTCCTCGTGCGTCGCGTGGACCCCGGAGTCCACGACCGCGACGATCGGCCCCCCGGTCCCGGTGGTCATGTCCCAGCCGCGGGCGACGCGCAGCTGCGTGAGGCTGGTGGACGCCTGAGAGAGCCAGTACGGGTCGTTGGGGGTCGTGTCGCTCAGGACGGCCCGGCCGTCGAGCTCGGCGTAGCGGACGTTGGGATCGTGGGCGAGCGCCGCGACGACCGATTCCTCGGCGCCGGGCGGGACCGCAAGGACGCGCACGCCGAGGCCGCGGACCTCGCCGACGTCGCGCCCGGAGACCCGGGACTGGACCGCCGCGACGTCGGCCGCCGCGGCGCCCGGCGTGAAGGCGACGAGGATGCGCCCGGAGACGTGGCCGGTGGACGATGGCGGGCCCAGGTCGTCCGGCGGCGGGGCCGAGCGTCCGGCGGGGTACGCGCCCTTCGCTGCGACGCCGCTCGCGACCACGAGCAGCGTGACGAGGGAGATGGCGAGCGCGGCCGACGCCTTTCCGCGGGTGGAGTGAGAGGTCATGTTCGTCTCCCGGCCGGGCGGGACCGCGGGGATGCCTGGTGGCACGCCGTCCGGACGGCGGCGCGTCGGCGATCCGTGGGCACTGTCAGGATCCCGCCTGATGCTTTGGCGGCCCGGCTGGCTCTCCCGCGGGGAGCCCCGTGGCTTTGCGTCCCCGGGTCACCCCGGGTTTGCCGTGTCAGTCATCGGGCCGAAGCCGGCCGTCGACAGGCAGACCGTACGGGGCGCCCCTCGCGCGCGCCAGCGCGCACGAGTACCGGCCCGGCCATCCCAAGGTCCTAGCGCCGCGGGTGCGCGGGGCCGCCGGCCGCCCGTGCCGCGGGCGGCCGGCGGCCCCGGAGACGTGTCCGCGCCGAGGGGGAGGGCGCGGCACGCGGGGAGAGTCTCCGGTGCGCGGACCGGCGAGGTGGACCGGGAGGCGGGGACGTTGACGAGGGTCGTGGACTGGGCCGAGGCCTCTCGTCAGGCGGCCGCCGTGTCCGGGATCGGGTCGGCCGGGTCGACCGCCGCCTCCGCATCGGTGATGGACGCCTGGGCCTCGTAGTCCTTCTTCCGGCGGCCGGAGAGCATCTCCACGTGGCCGGCGACGACCTCGGTCTTCCAGTGCCGGGCGCCCCGGTCGTCCTCCCACTGCCGGGTCTGGATCCGGCCGTCGATGGCGACCTGACTGCCCTTCCCGAGGTACTCGCCGCAGACCTCGGCGAGACGGTCCCACGTGACGATCGCGTGGTACTCGGTGTGCTCCTCGCCATTGCCGCGGTACTCGTTCGTCGCGACGCCGAAGGTCGTGACGGTCTTCCCGTTCGCGAGCTGGCGCGTCTCCGGGTCTCGTGTGAGGCGCCCGGTGAGGAGGACCCTGTTCATCCTCCGCTGCTCCTTCCGTACGGCGGGCGCGGCGCGCCCGGGACCTCGGCGGGACATCCCCGGTCCGTCGGACGGCGGCTCGACGCCGGAGGAGGAGACCGTAGCGAGGGGCGCTCGCCCGCGGCTCACCGGGCGATCGATCGCGGCTCCCGCCCTGGTCGGCGCGTGGTATGGTCGCGCCATCCGGAGCGCGGGCACGAGGCCCGCCGGGAAGGAGTCGAGCCGTTGCTCCAGGCAGCCGGCACGTGCGACGCATGAGCCGACATCGCCGGTCCGACCGGCCGGGCCGTCGCCCCCGCGGTGGCCGACGAGAGGGGCAGTCCATCCTGGTCCCCGGCGCGTGCGCCGAGGGCCTTTCGCTTTCCCGGGGCCCCGACGACCGCGCGCGGCGGCCGGTGGGCGCGCGGGGCGTGGGGACGGGAGGCTGACGTGCCGGCGACCGTCATCGTCGGGCTCCAGTGGGGCGACGAGGGGAAGGGCAAGACCACCGACTTCCTCGCCGAGCAGGTGGACTTCGTCGTCCGCTACCAGGGTGGGGACAACGCGGGCCACACCGTCGTCATCGGCGACGAGGTCTTCAAGCTCCACCTCGTGCCCTCGGGCGTCCTGTACCCGCACATCGTCCCGGTGATCGCCAACGGCGTCGTGGTGAACCCGGCGACCCTGCTCGCCGAGCTCGCGATGCTCGAGGAACGGGGGATCGACGCGTCCCGGGTCCGCGTCAGCCGGAACGCGCACGTGATCATGCCGTACCACGTGGCGATGGACGGGGCGATGGAGGCGCGCCTGGCGAAGGCCGCGGTGGGCACCACGCATCGAGGGATCGGCCCGGCGTACGCCGACCGCGCCTGGCGGACGGGGCTCCGGATGGAGGACCTCCTCGACGCCTCGGTCCTGCGCGAGAAGCTCGGCCGGATCCTTCCGGACCGCAACCTCGTGCTGCGCGAGGCGTACGGTGCGGAGACGTTCGAGCTTGACGCATTGGTGGACCTCGCGGCCGGCTGGGGCGAGCGGCTGGCGGACCGGATCGTGGACACGACCGACCTGGTCCAGCAGGCGCTCGCCCGGGGCGACGTCCTCCTGTTCGAGGGTGCCCAGGGGACCCTCCTCGACCTGGACCACGGCAGCTACCCGTACGTGACCTCGTCGAACCCGATCGCCGGTGGCGCGTGCACCGGCGGCGGGATCGGACCTCTCCAGGTGGACGAGGTCATCGGGGTGATGAAGGCGTACTCGACGCGTGTCGGCGCCGGCCCCTATCCGACCGAGCTCTTCGACGAGGTCGGGGAGGGGATCGCGACCCGTGGTCACGAGTTCGGCACGACCACCGGGCGCCGGCGACGGGTGGGCTGGTTCGACGCCCTCCCGGTCCGGTTCGCGGTCGAGGTGAACAGCGTCACCTCGATCATGCTCAACAAGCTCGACATCCTCTCGGGGCTCCCGGACGTCCGGATCTGCGTCGCGTACGAGATCGGCGGTCGACGAGTGGACCGGTGGCCCGCGTCGGCGGACGCCCTCGAGCGCGCGGTGCCCGTGTACGAGACCCTCGCGGGGTGGCCGGAATCGATCCACGACGCCCGCGCCCTCGGCGACCTGCCCGACGCCGCGCGACGGTACGTCGGCCGCCTCGAGGAGCTCGCCCGCGTCCCCATCCACCTCGTGTCGGTCGGGCCGGAGCGGTCGCAGACGATCGTGCGGTCCGTCCGTCCGCACCCCGTCGCCCGTCACCGGCCATGACCCACCATGGCGACGGGTCCTCCGGGCGCAGCCACCCCGGCGCCGGGGTGCCGCGGCGGATCCTCGTCGTGGGCGGCGGCGCGCGTGAGCACGCGCTCGCGTGGCGGCTGGCCGGCGAGCACGGCGTGGAGGCGATCCTCTGCGCGCCCGGCAACGACGCGATCTCGACACTGCCGCGCGTCTCCTGCCTGGCGGTCCGGTCGTCGCACGGTCCCGAGGTCGCCGCGCTCGCGTCTCGCGAGGACGTGGATCTCGCGGTCATCGGACCCGAGGCGCCGCTCGCCGCGGGCGTCGGGGACGCGCTCCGCGCGGCCGGCGTCCCGACGTTCGGGCCGTCGGCGGCGGCGGCCCGCATCGAGACGAGCAAGGCGTTCTGCCGGGAGGTGGCCGCCGCCGCCGGGATCCGCATGGCGCGCGGCGCCGCGTTCACGGACGCGGGGGAGGCGCGGGCGTTCGCCGCCGAGCTGGCGCGCGGCGGGCGCGGCGTCGTCGTGAAGGCGGACGGCCTCATGGCCGGCAAGGGAGTCTTCGTGTGCGACGACCTCGCGGCCGCGCACGCGGCGATCGGCGCCCTGCTGGGCGAGATTGCCGCCGCCGATGCGGCCTCCGTGGCGGTCACGGCAGCGGCGGTGCCCACGGCGGCGGAGGCGACGCCCCCGTCGCGGCCCGTGATCGTCGTGGAGGAGAGGCTGACCGGTCGCGAGGCGAGCGTCATCGCCGTGTGCGACGGCGCCATCGCCCTCCCGCTCCCGGCCGCCCGCGACCACAAGCGCATCGGCGACGGCGACACGGGCCCCAACACCGGGGGGATGGGCGCGTACGCCCCGATCCCGGAGATGCACGACCGCGACGTGGCGATCGCGGTCCGCGCGTTCCACGAGCCCGCCCTCGCCGAGCTGGCCCGGCGCGGGACGCCGTTCGTCGGCGCCCTCTACGCGGGCCTCATGCTCACCGACGACGGGCCGGTCCTCCTGGAGTTCAACGCGCGCTTCGGTGACCCGGAGGCCCAGGTGCTCCTCCCGCTGGTCGCCACGCCCCTCGCGCCGGTCCTTCTCGCGGCGGCGCGCGGGCGGCTCGGCGACGACCCGGCGGCCGGCGACCCGGCCGGGATCGTGGCGGACGATGCGGCCGCGGTCGGGATCGTCCTGGCCTCGGACGGCTACCCGGAGGCTCCCGTCGGCGGGGACGTGATCCGGGGGCTCGATGCGGCCGTCGCGGACGGTGCGCTCGTGTTCCACGCCGGCACGGAGCGCGGAGCCGACGGTGCGTGGCGCACCCGCGGCGGCCGCGCGGTGACGATCGTGGGCGTCGGACCGGAGCTCGCGCGGGCCCGCGAGGTCGCGGAACGGGCGGCGGCGCGGATCTCCTTCCGCGGGATGCGGCGCCGGCACGACATCGCGCTCGGCGCCGAGGCGCGGCCCATCGCCGCCCTCGCGGAGGAGGCGCGCGCGTGATCCGCCGCTACACGCTCCCCGCGATGGGCGCGATCTGGACCGAGCAGGCCCGCTTCGAGCGGATGCTCCAGGTGGAGATCGCCGTCGCGCGTGCGCAGGCGGCGCGCGGCCTCGTGCCCCCGGAAGCCCTCGCTGCCATCGAGGCGCGCGCCTCGGTGGACGTGGACCGGATCGCCGAGATCGAGAAGACCACCGACCACGACGTCATCGCGTTCGTCAGCCAGGTCGCCGAGTCGGTCGGTCCGGAGGGGCGCTTCCTCCACCTGGGGCTCACGAGCAGCGACGTCCTCGACACGGCCCTCGCGCTCCAGCTCGCCGACGCCGGCCGGCTCCTCCTCGCGGACTGCGACGCGCTCGTCGGCGTCCTGGTCCGTCGGGCGCGCGAGCATGCCGGGACCCTCATGATGGGCCGCACCCACTCGGTCCACGCCGAGCCGACGACGTTCGGGCTGAAGCTCGCCGGCTGGGCGTTCGAGGTTGCCCGAGGACGGACGCGGCTCGCAGCCGCGGTCGCCGAGGTCGCGACCGGGAAGATCTCCGGGCCGGTCGGGACGTACAGCCTGCTGTCGCCGGACGTCGAAGCCGAGGCGCTCGCTGCGCTGGGGATCGCTGCGGACCCGGTCTCCACGCAGATCGTCCAGCGCGACCGCCACGCGGCGCTGCTCGGAGCGATCGCGGTCCTGGGCGGGACCCTGGAGCGCATCGCGACGGAGGTCCGCAACCTCCAGCACACCGAGATCGGCGAGGTGATGGAGCCGTTCCGGCAGGGGCAGAAGGGCTCCTCCGCGATGCCGCACAAGCGGAACCCCATCGTCAGCGAGCGGATCGCCGGGCTCGCGCGCCTGCTGCGCGCGTACGCGGGCGTCGGCCTGGAGGACCAGCCGCTCTGGCACGAGCGGGACATCAGCCACTCGAGCGCGGAGCGCGTGGTGCTGCCGGACGCGACGATCGTGTGCGACTACGCCCTGCAGAAGACCCGGGCGCTGGTCGACGAGCTCGTCGTGCGCGCCGACCGGATGGCGGAGAACATCGCCGCCGGCCTCGGGCTCCACGCGAGCAGCCGCGTCCTCGTCGCCCTCGTCGAGGCAGGCCTCTCGCGCGAGGAGGCGTACGCGATCGTCCAGCGCTGCGCCCTGCGAGCGTCGGACGAGCGCCGCCTGCTGCGCGACGTCCTCGCGGTCGACTCGGCCGTCGCCGCGAAGCTCACCCTCGCCGGCCTCGACGCCCTCTTCGACGATGCGCGCCACCTCGCCCACGTCCCGGCGATCATCGCTCGCCTCGACCGCCTGGAGACCCCCGATGCTCCGCGCTGAGGCCCTCTTCCTGCGCTCCGGCAAGGTCCGCGACCTCTACCGGCTCGACGACGCGCGGCTGCTCCTCGTCGCCTCGGACCGCCTGTCCGCGTTCGACGTCGTCCTGCCGACGCCGATCCCGGACAAGGGCAGGGTCCTCACCGGGCTCTCGCGCTTCTGGTTCGCCGAGACGTCGGACATCGCCGCGAACCACCTGCTCGGGACCGACCCGGCCGATCTGCCGGCGCATCTCGTCGCGGAGCCGGGGGTCGTCGCCGAGCTGCGCGGCCGGATGATGATCGGCCGGCTCGCCGAGGTCCTCCCGGTCGAGTGCGTGGTCCGCGGGTACCTGTCGGGGTCGGGATGGAAGGAGTATCGCGCCGACGGAACGGTCTGCGGGATCCCGCTCCCGCCGGGCCTGCGCGAGGGCGACCGGCTGCCGGAACCGATCTTCACGCCGGCGTGGAAGGCGCCCGCGGGCCAGCACGACGAGAACATCGCGTTCGCCCGCGTCGAGTCGCTCATCTCGCCCGACCTCGCGCGTCGCGTGCGCGAGGCGTCGCTCGCCCTGTACCGACGGGGCGCCGCGGTCTGCGAGCGCGCCGCGATCGTCCTCGCCGACACGAAGTTCGAGTTCGGGGTGCTGCCATCCGGCGAGCTGCTCCTCGTCGACGAGGCGCTGACGCCCGACTCCTCGCGCTTCTGGGACGCGGACGCCTGGTCGCCCGGTGGCCCGCAGCCGTCCTACGACAAGCAGTTCGTCCGGGACTGGCTGGAGCGCCAGCAATGGGACAAGCGCGCGCCCGGCCCGGGGCTCCCGGCGGACATCGTCGCCGGCACGCGGGAGCGTTACGTGACGGCGTTCGAGCGGATCACCGGCGGGAGCTTCGCCCGCTACCTCGAGGAGGACGTCATCGCGCCATGAGCGACCAGCCCCTCGCCGCCGCGCTCGCCTTCCGGTACGCCGTGCACGTGATGCCCAAGGCCGGGATCCTCGATCCGCAGGGACGCGCCGTGGAGCGGTCGATGCCGCACCTCGGCGCGACCGGCGTGCGCGACGTGCGCGTCGGCCGGCGCGTGGAGCTGACCGTCGAGGCGACCGACGAGGCGGCGGCCCGGGCGGTCGTCGAGCGGCTCGCAGCCGAGCTGCTCGCGAACCCGCTCATCGAGGCGTACGCGATCGCGCTCATCGGGGCCGTCGGAGGCGCCGTCGGAGGGGCCGCCGCGGACCGGGGGTCCGGCACGTGACCGTGCGCGTGGGCGTCGTCGTGTTCCCCGGGAGCAACTGCGACGCCGATGCGATGCACGCGCTCGCCCTGGAGGGGGCCGAGCCCGTGGCCCTCTGGCACGAGTCGCCCGAGCTCCTGGGCGTCGCGGGCGTGATCCTTCCGGGCGGCTTCTCGTACGGCGACTACCTCCGGGCCGGGGCGCTCGCCCGGTTCTCGCCCGTCATGCGGTCCGTCGCCGACTTCGCGGCGGCCGGCGGCCTGGTCCTGGGCATCTGCAACGGCTTCCAGGTGCTCGCCGAGGCCGGCCTCGTCCCCGGCGCGCTCGTCCGCAACCGGTCGCTGCGCTTCGTCTGTCGCGAGGTGACGCTCGTCCCCGAGCGGCTCGACTCGCCGTTCACGATCGCGGTGGGGGAGCGGCGCCCTCTCCGGATGCCGGTCGCGCACGGCGAGGGATGCTACGTCGCCGACGACGCGACGCTCGACGCGATCGAGCGAGACGGGCGGGTCCTGTTCCGCTATTCCCGCCCGGACGGGACGCCGGCGATCGGTCCCGACGACGCCGCGAACCCGAACGGCTCGCTGCGCGGCATCGCCGGCGTCGCGAACGCGGGGGGCAACGTGGCTGGCCTCATGCCGCATCCGGAGCGCGCGACGGAGGGGATCCTCGGCTCGGACGATGGCCGCGCGATCGTCGCCTCGCTCGTGCGGAGCGCGGCGGCGCGGGCGGGCGGCGCGGCGCGCGTGGTGGGCTCGACGGGCGCGGGCCCGACGCAGCGGGCGACGGGGGCGACGGCGTGACCGCGGCGCGCGATCCCGAGCCGCTCCACCGCCGCCTCGGCGTGTCGGACGACGAGCTCGACGCGATCGTCGATCGGCTGGGCCGCGCGCCGAACGACCTCGAGCTCGCGATGTTCAGCGTCATGTGGAGCGAGCACTGCTCGTACAAGAGCAGCCGGCCGCTCCTGCGGACGCTGCCGGTCGGGGGCGGGGACGTCCTCGCCGGACCGGGGGAGAACGCGGGCATCGTCCGCATCGGCGACGGGCTCGCGGTAGCGTTCAAGATCGAGAGCCACAACCACCCGAGCGCGGTCGAGCCGTACCAGGGCGCCGCCACCGGGGTCGGGGGGATCCTGCGGGACATCTTCACGATGGGGGCGCGGCCGATCGCGGTCCTCGACGCGCTGCGGTTCGGTGACCCGTCGGACGAGCGCACGCGCCACCTCGTCCGCGGCGTCGTCGGCGGGGTCGGCGGCTATGGCAACTGCGTCGGCGTGCCCACGATCGGCGGCGAGCTCGTCTTCGACCCTTCGTACGCCGGGAACCCGCTCGTGAACGTCATGGCGATCGGGATCATGCCGGAGGACCGCCTCACGCTCGCCGCCGCGCCCGGCCCGGGGAACCTCGCGGTGCTCTTCGGGTCCACCACCGGCCGCGACGGGATCGGCGGCGCGAGCGTGCTCGCGTCTGCGACGTTCACGGACGACGACCCGTCGAAGCGGCCGTCGGTCCAGGTGGGCGACCCCTTCGCGGAGAAGCTCCTCATCGAGGCATCGCTCGAGCTCGTCGAGCGGCGCCTCGTGGCCGGCCTGCAGGACCTCGGCGCGGCGGGGATCACGTGCGCGGTCTCCGAGACCGCCGACCGCGCCGGGACCGGCATCGCCGTGGACCTTGACGCGATCCCGCGCCGGGAGTGGGGGATGCTCCCGTTCGAGGTGATGATCAGCGAGAGCCAGGAGCGGATGCTCGCGATCGTGGAGCCGCGGCTGCTCGGGGACGTCGTCGAGGTCTGCGAGCGGTGGGGTGCGCCCGCTGCCGTGATCGGCCGCGTGACCGCCGACGGGCACGTCACCGTCGTGACGGGCGGGATCGCCGCGGACGGCTCGCCGGCGGATGGCGCGGCCGTCCTCGCGCGCATCCCCGCATCGGCCCTCACGAGCGACGCGATCGTCCACGCGCGGCGCGCGGAGCCCCCCGCCCGCCGCCGCGCCGCCCCGGCGCCGGGACCCGCCGCCGAGCCGGACGGCGACCTGCCGGAGCGCGGGATGGATCCCGGCGCGGTGCTGCTCGCCCTGGTCGGCGGGCCGAACGGCGCGAGCCGCCGGTGGGTGTGGGAGCAGTACGACCGCCACGTCCAGACGAGCACCGTCGCGGACGCGACGGGCGGCGCGGCGGTCCTGCGGATCCGGGGCACGCGTCGCGGCCTCGTCGCCACGACGGACTGCGCCGAGGGCGTGTCCGGCCTGGACCCGTACCTGGGCGCGGCCATGAGCGTCGCCGAGGCCACGCGCAACGTCTCCGTGACGGGCGCGCGGCCGCTCGGGGTGACGAACTGCCTGAACTACGGCGACCCGACCCGCCCCGAGGCCTTCTGGCAGCTGCGGGAGGGCGTCCGCGGCCTCGGCGACGCGTGCCGCGCGCTCGGGCTGCCGGTCACCGGCGGGAACGTATCGCTGTACAACGAGTCCCCGCGCGGCGCGATCCTGCCCACGCCGGAGATCGGCGTGGTGGGGCTTCTCGAGGACGTCGAGCGGCGCGCGGCGCCGGCGTTCCGGCGTGACGGCGACGCGGTCGTGCTGCTCGGCCGGGCCGGCCCCGGCCTCGGCGGCAGCCGATACGCGGCGCTCGCGGGCGCCGACCCCGAGGACGGGCCGCCGACGCTCGACCTCGCGCGCGAGGCCGCGGTCCAGGCGTGCATCCGCGAGGCCGTCGCGACGGGCATCGTGCGCTCCGCGCAGGACGTGGCCGCCGGCGGGCTGGCGACGGCGCTGGCCGAGTGCGCGATCCTCGGAGGGATCGGAGCGAGGGTCGAGGTCGCCGTCGAGGGCGCGCCCGCCGTCGAGCTCTTCGGCGAGAGCCCCAGCCGGATCGTCGCGGCCTGCGACCCCGCGGACCTCGACGCGCTCCGCGTCCTCGCCGCGGCGCACGGCGTCCCGGCCGAGCGCCTGGGGACCGTGGGCGGCGACCGCCTCGTCATCGCGCTCGTGGGCCGCGGCGCGACAGGGGCGGCCGAGGAGCGCGGCGCGCGCGTCGCGGACGAGGTGGACATCGCGGTCTCGGACCTCGCGCACGCATGGGAGCACGGGCTCCCGCGCGCCCTCGGCGAGGACGCCTGAGCGATGTGCGGCGTGTTCGGCGCGGTGACCCCGGGGCAGGACGCGGCGCACCTCGCCGTGTTCGGGCTCTTCGCGCTGCAGCACCGGGGTCAGGAGTCGGCCGGGCTCGCGGTGAGCGACGGCGACCAGCTCATGGTGTACAAGGACCTGGGGCTCATCGCGCAGGTGCTCGACGACCGCCGGCTCCCGAGCCTGCGGGGCCACCTCGCCGTGGCTCACTGCCGGTACAGCACGACCGGCTCCACGCGCTGGGAGAACGCCCAGCCGACGCTGCGGATCGGTCCCCGCCGGGCGATCGCGATCGGCCACAACGGGAACCTCGTGAACACTCGCGACCTGCTCGCGCGCCTCCCCGGGGGGCGGTCGAGGCTCGCAGCGACGACCGACACGGAGCTGCTCACGGCACTCGTGGCGGACCACCCGGCGGATGACGTGGTGGCTGCGCTCGGCGAGGTGCTCCCCACCGTGCGCGGCGCGTACAGCCTCGTCGTGCTCGACGAGCGCCGCGTCATCGGCGCCCGCGACCCTCACGGCTTCCGGCCGCTCGTCGTCGGCCGGATCGCGCCGGAGGTGCTCGACCCGTCGGGGCAGGAGGCGCTCGGTCTCGTGGACGACGCCGACCGGACCGGCTGGGTCCTCTCGTCGGAGACCGCGGGCCTGGACATCGTCGGCGCCGAATTCGTCCGCGACGTGGAGCCCGGCGAGATCGTGGTCCTCGAGCCGGGCCGCGAACCGCGCTCGGTCCGCTTCGCCGAGCCGCACCCGCACTTGTGCGTCTTCGAGCTCATCTACTTCGCCCGGCCGGACTCGTACATGCTCGGACGGAACCTGTACGAGGTGCGCCGGCGGATGGGGATGAGCCTCGCTCGTGAGCACCCGGCCGACGCCGACCTCGTCATGCCCGTGCCGGACACGGGCTCGCCCGCGGCGGCGGGCTACGCGGAGGCGTCGGGGATCCCGTACCGGGAGGGCCTCGTGAAGAACCGGTACGCGGGCCGCACATTCATCCAGCCGTCGCCGCTGCTGCGCCAGCGGGGGGTGGCGGTGAAGCTGAACCCGCTGCGCGAGGTGGTCCGGGACCGCCGCCTCGTGGTCGTGGACGACTCGATCGTGCGGGGGACCACGACGCGCTCGATCGTGTCGCTGCTGCGCCGTGCCGGCGCCGCCGAGGTCCACCTTCGGATCAGCGCGCCGCCGATCTTCCATCCGTGCTTCTACGGGATCGACACGCAGATCGAGACCGAGCTCGTCGCGTCCCGCCTGGACGTGGACGGCATCCGCGAGTTCGTCGGGGCGGACTCGCTCGGGTACGTCTCCATCGGGGGGATCCTCTCCGCGCTCGACCTGCCCTACGGCGGCTTCTGCTTCGCCTGCTTCGACGGGCGCTACCCGGAGCCCGTCCCGTACGACGCCGCGAGCCGCAAGTTCGTCCTCGAGGAAGCCGGGGTGCACTCCCGTGGGTGAGGGCGACCTGCAGGCCGGCCTCGCGCTGCGGCGCGCCTATGCCGCGGCCGGCGTGGACGTGGCCGCCGGCGAGCGGGCCGTGGAGCTCATGCGGGGCGCGGTCGCCTCGACGGGCCGCGCCGAGGTGCTGGGCGGGATCGGCGGGTTCGCGGCGGCCACGCGCCTCCCGCCCGGGCTGGCGGACCCGGTCCTCGTCAGCGCGACCGACGGCGTGGGCACGAAGACGGCGATCGCCTCCGCGGTCGGCCGCTTCGACACGATCGGGATCGACCTGGTCGCCATGTGCGCCGACGACGTCGTGTGCACGGGCGCGGAGCCCCTCTTCTTCCTCGACTACGTCGCCGTCGGGCGCCTCGTCCCCGAGCAGGTCGCCGAGCTCGTGGGCTCGGTGGCCGCGGGCTGTCGGGAGGCCGGCTGCGCGCTCGTGGGCGGCGAGACGGCCGAGCACCCCGGCCTCATGCCGGAGGACGCGTTCGACCTCGCGGGGTTCTGCGTCGGCGTCGTCGACCGCGCGCGCCTCCTCGACGGCTCGGCCGTCAGGGCCGGCGACGCCGTCGTCGGCCTCGCGAGCTCGGGGCTGCACGCGAACGGGTTCTCGCTCGTCCGCTCGCTCCTCGCGGAGCACGACGTCGATCTCGCCGAGCCGTACCAGGCGCGGCTCCTGCGCAGCCTCGGCGAGCCCGAGACCGGCGTCGCGATCGACGCGGAGCCGGAGCACGCCCTCGCGACCGTGGGCGAGGTCCTCCTGACGCCGACTCGCGTCTATGCCCGGGCGGTGCTCGCCGTCCGTAGGATGCTCGAGGCGCGCGGCCTCGACCTCCACGGGGCGGCGCACGTCACCGGCGGCGGTCTCCACGGCAACCTGCCCCGGATGGCCGGGGACGGCCTCGCGATCCGGGTGGATCCGGCGCGCTGGCGCACGCCGTCGGTCTTCCGGCTCGTCGCGGCCCTCGGCGGGCTCGACGGCGCGGAGATGCGCGCCACGCTGAACGCCGGCATCGGGATGGCGCTCGCGGTGCCGCGCGAGGGGCTCGAGGCGACGATCGGGGCGCTCGCGGGCGACGGGTTCGCCGCCTGGGCGATCGGCGACGTGGTGGACGCGGCCGCCGTCGGTGGCCGGCGGTACGCGGAGGAGGCGGTCGGATGGCTCGGGTGAGCGGGCGGCGAGCGGCTGCACGGGGAGCGGCGGGCGCGGCCGCTGCCATCGCGACGGGCGCGGCCGCCGAGCCCGCGGTCGAGCCCGTGGTCCTGGGTCCGCTGTCGCGTCCGGCCCCGATCGCGGTCGGCGTCTCCGGCGCCGGATCCAACCTCCGCGCGCTCGCCGCCGCGATCGACCGCGGCGAGGTCCCGGCGCGGATCGACCTCGTCTTCGCGGACCGCGAGTGCCCCGCGCTCGCGTGGGCCGTCGAGCGCGGGATGGAGGCCGCGATCGTGCCGCCCGCGCGGCGGGGCGACAGGGCGGGCCGCGCACGCGAGGACGCGACGCTCGCCGACACGCTCGCGGCCGCGGGCATCGAGGCGGTCGTGCTCGCCGGGTACATGCGGATCGTCGGCCCCGCCGTCCTTGGGGCGTACCCGGGGCGGATCCTCAACGTCCACCCGTCGCTGCTCCCGGCCTTCCCTGGGGCGCACGCCGTCCGCGACGCGCTCTCCGCGGGCGTGGCCGTCACCGGCGTGACCGTCCACCTCGTGGACGCGACGCTCGACGGAGGCCCCGTCGTCACGCAGGACGCGGTCGCGATCCTCGCGGACGACGACGAGGCGACGCTCCTCGAGCGGCTCCACGCGGTCGAGCACCGCCTCGTCCCGCGGGCGGTTTCGCTCCTGTGCGCCGGCGCCCTCGCGGTCCAGGGGCGTCGCGTCCGGATCGACGCGACGCGCGCCGCGGCGGATCTCCCGGTCCCGCGCCGCGCGCTGCTGTCGGTCTCCGACAAGGGCGGGCTCGTGGCGTTCGCCGCGGGGCTCGCCTCCCTCGGGTGGGAGCTCGTCTCCACCGGCGGCACGGCGCGGGCACTGCGCGAGGCGGGCCTGCCCGTGACGGACGTCAGCGCGGTGACCGGCTTCCCGGAGATGCTCGACGGCCGCGTGAAGACGCTCCACCCGCGGGTCCACGCCGGCGTCCTCGCGGACCGTCGCCTCGCCGCGCACCGCGAGCAGCTCGCGGCGGCAGCGATCGCTCCGTTCGACCTGGTGGTGGTGAACCTCTATCCGTTCGCGGCCGCGGCCGAGCGGCCCGGCCTGTCGCTCGACGCGCTCGTCGAGGAGATCGACATCGGTGGGCCCTCGCTGATCCGCGCCGCCGCGAAGAACCACGCGAGCGTCGCGATCGTCTCGTCCCCGGCCCGGTACGACGGCGTCCTGCACGCGCTGCGCACGCACGGGTCCGTGCCGCCGGCGCTCCGCGCGACGCTGGCGGTCGAGGCCTTCCGGCACACGGCGGCGTACGACGCGCGCATCGCCGAGGTCCTGCCCGAGCGGATGGCCGCCGACGGCGTCCGCTTCCCTGCCGAGCCGGGGTTCCCCGGCGCCGCCGACCCGTACCCGCCGACGCTCGTCATCGGCCTCGAGAAGGTGGAGACGCTCCGATACGGCGAGAACCCGCACCAGCCGGCCGCGCGCTACTGCCGGCCGGGGCAGGGGCGGGAGGCCGGTCCGTTCGCCTCGGGCGAGCCGCCGCTGCAGGGGAAGCCGCTGAGCCACAACAACGTCCTCGACGCGGCGGCGGCGTCGGTGCTCGGCCGGTCGCTCCGCGGGCCGGCCTGCGTGATCGTGAAGCACACGAACCCGTGTGGAGCCGCCGAGCGAGGCGCCCTGCTCGCCGCGTGGCGCGACGCGCTCGCCGGCGACCCGGTCTCGGCGTTCGGCGGCGTCGTCGCCCTCACGCGGGAGGTGACCGAGGACGTCGCGGAGGGGCTCGCCTCGATCTTCCTCGAGATCGTCGTCGCGCCGTCGTTCTCGCGGGCGGCGCGCGACGTCCTGGCGGCCAGGCCCGGTCTGCGGCTCGTCGTGGACGAGGCGCTCGACGAGGCGCGCAGGTCGGCCGACCCGCCGCGCGTCGACCCGGCCGGAGCCTTCCGGACGGCAGGCGGCGCCGTGCTGGTGACGGCGCCCGACGTCACGCCGGACGATCCGTCCGCCTGGCGGGTCGCGACGGCGCGGTCGCCGCGCCCCGATGAGCTGCGTGACCTCGACCTCGCGTGGCGTCTGTGTCGCGGCGTGACGTCCAACGCGATCGTCCTCGTGAAGGGGGGCATGCTCGTGGGCCTCGGGTCGGGCCAGACGAGCCGGGTGGACGCCGCCCGGCAGGCGGCCCAGAAGGCTCGAGCGATCCTCGGTCCCGAGGCGCTCGAGGGCGCGGCCTGCGCGTCCGACGCGTTCTTCCCGTTCCCGGACGCCGTAGCGGCGTGCCTCGACGCGGGTGTGACGGCGTTCGTCCAGCCGGGCGGCTCGGTCCGGGACGCGGACGCGGTCGCCGTCGCCGACGCCGCGGGCGCCGCGATGGTCATGACCGGGATCCGCCACTTCCGCCACTGAGGGGGACGCGACCATCCGCGATCCAGCCGGGAACCTGGTCCAGCTCTCTCAGCCGAACGGCTGACCGCCGGGGCCCGGGGTCCCGACGGGCCGGCCGGGCCGGCCGCGTACACTCGTCCGGTGCGCACGGGCCGGGCGGCGACCGGTCGGTCGGCGCGCATCCGCCGCATGAGGTGACGACATGGCCGACGAACAGCCGACGACGGGCGCCGCGCCCGACACGAACGCGCCCGCGGGGGCAGCGCCCGAAGGGTCCGGGCCGGCAGGTGCGGCCCCGGAGGCCGGAGCTGACGCCTTCGAGCAGGCGCGCCAGGCGGCGTCGCAGGCCGGGACTGCGCTCGGAAGCGCCGTCGAGCAGGCGATGCCCGTGCTGCGCCAGCTCGCCGCGCGCGCCGCGCTGCTCGCCGCCGAGGCCGGGGACCACCTGGGCCCGCTGGCCCAGCGGGTCGCGGAGGTGGCGGATGACGCCGGACGGCGGCTCGCCGACGTGAGCCGCGATATCGCGGCGAACCTGAGCGAGGAGAAGGCGGGCGCCGAGGCCCCCGGGGAGGCCGTCCCGACCGCCGGCGCTGCGGAGAGCGACGCCGGCAGCGCCGCCGCGACCCCGACAGCCGGCGCCGCCGCCGCGGCGCCCGAGACGGAGTCGGCCGCCTCGGAAGAGACGGCCCCTGCAGCGGACCCGTCGGGCGGCTCCGCCTCCGCTGCGTCCTGACGCGCGTGCTTCCGCGGCGGCACGGCTCATCCGGGTCGTGCCGCCGCACCCGCGCCTGCTAGCATCGAGCCCCCATGACCGACCGACGCTTCTATCTCACGACCGCGATCGCGTACGCGAACAACCAGCCCGGCCTCCACACGCTCTACGAGGTGATCGGCGCCGACGTGATCGCGCGCTGGCACCGGATGTGCGGGACGCCCACCCGGTTCCTCACGGGGACCGACGAGCACTCCGTGAACATCGCCATGCGTGCGGCGGAGGAGGGGATGACGCCGCGCGCGTTCGTCGACGAGAAGGTCGGCCTGTTCCGCGCCGCGGAGGACGCCCTCCTCATCAGCCCGGACCGCTTCATCCGGACCACGGACCCGGATCACGTCCGGTCCGCGCAGGAGATGGTCCGCCGGGCGCACGCGAACGGCGACATCTACCTCGGGACGTACGAGGGCTGGTACTGCCCCAACGAGGGGTTCCGCAACGCGACCGACGTGGTCGAGACCGCGCGCGGCACGATCTGCCCGAACCATCCGGACGTCCCCCTCCAGTGGCTCACGGAGCGCAACTGGTTCTTCCGCCTGTCCGCGTACCAGGAGCGGCTCGAGCGCTGGTATGCCGAGAACCCGGGCTTCGTGGAGCCGGAGTATCGGCGCAACGAGATGCTCGGCTTCATCCGGGGCGGCCTGGAGGACTTCTCCATCAGCCGCGCCGGGGCGGGGTGGGGCATCCCGTTCCCGATCCTCCCGGACGGCTCGTCGGCGCAGCGCGCGGACGGCTCGTGGGACCCCGAGGCGGGCACGATCTACGTCTGGTACGACGCCCTCATCAACTACATCACCGGGGCCGGCTTCCCCGACGACCCGGAGTCGGTCGCCCGCTGGTGGCCGGCCGACCTCCATGTCATCGGCAAGGACATCGCCCGATTCCACACGATCTTCTGGCCCGCGATGCTCTGGAGCGCCGGCCTCGACGCGCCCCGGCGCGTCTGGGTCCACGGCTGGCTGCTCGTCGCCGGCGAGCGCATGAGCAAGAGCCGGGGGAACTTCCTCGACCCGACCGCGGTCGTCGAGGCGCTCGGAGCGGACGGCGCGCGGTTCGTGACGCTGCGCGAGGTGGCGTTCGACCGCGACACCGACGTGAGCTGGGATTCGTTCATCCGCCGGTACAACGCGGACCTCGCGAACGACTTCGGCAACCTCGTGAACCGCACGGTCACGATGGCCTCCCGGTACCTGGAGGGTCGCCGACCCGCCCCGCGCCCCGAGGAGGACTCGCCGCTCGGGTCGCGCTGGCGCGGGATCCTCGGCGACCACGCCGGTGCGCTCGAGTCGTGCCTCCTCCACGACGCCCTCGCCGCGCTGTGGGGGTTCGTCGGCGACGCCAACCGCTTCGTGGACGCCGAGGCGCCCTGG
This sequence comes from Chloroflexota bacterium, assembly GCA_025454515.1. Taxonomy (GTDB): domain Bacteria; phylum Chloroflexota; class Limnocylindria; order Limnocylindrales; family CSP1-4; genus CAIYQJ01. The sequence goes on along the minus strand of JALOOH010000008.1, from coordinate 3,446 downwards.
GCCCTCGCGAAGGCGGCGAAGGGCGGCGACGCCGACGCGGCCGCCCGGCTGGCCGGCGTGCTCGGCGACCTCGTGGAGGCGTGCCGGCTCGTCGGCCTCGCCGCCGCGCCGTACATGCCGGGGATCGCGCCGCGCGTGGCGGACCAGCTCGGGTACGGCTACCCGTACGGTCCGGATGGCAACGGCGGTCCCCCCATCGTCGCCGAGCTGGCGTGGGGCGCGCACGCCGACGAGCCCGGGGCGCTCGGCACCCCCGTGCCCCTGTTCCCGCGCCTCGAAGCGGAGGAGGCACCGGCCGGCTGACCGGCATCCATGCGCCTCGTCGACTCCCACTGCCACCTCCAGACACGCCCGTTCGCGGACGACCTCGATGCGGTCGTCGCGTCGGCGCGTGCCGCCGGCGTCGAGCGGATCCTTGTCCCCGGGGTGGACGTCGCGACGTCGGAGGGGGCGCTCGAGGTCGTCGGACGCTTCGGGTGGATGGAGGCCGCCGCGGGGATCCACCCGCACGTCGCAGCTGACGCCGGGAGGGCGGAGCGGGCCCGCATCGCCACGCTCGCGGCGGATCCGCGCGTGGTGGCCGTCGGCGAGACGGGCCTCGACTACGACCGCGGGTTCTCGCCCCGCGACGTCCAGCTCGACAACCTGCGCTGGCACCTCCTCCTCGCGGCCGAGACCGGCAAGCCGGCGATCCTCCACTGCCGCTCCAAGCCCGGGGCGCGGGACGCGCAGGACGACCTGCTGCGAGAGGTCCGGGCCGCCGGGCTCGACGATGGCGCGGCACGCACCGCGTTCGGGGACCGGCCGCCGGCCGTCCTCCACTCGGTCTCCGGCCCCGTGGACTACGTCCGCGACGCCGTGACGATGGGCCTCGCCGTCTCGATCTCCGGCCTCGCGTTCCGGAAGGGAGAGGAGCCGACGGCCGGGTCGGTGCGCCTCGTGCCCCCCGACGCGCTCCTCGTCGAGACGGACAGCCCGTACCTTGCGCCGCCGGGCGCGCCGCGTCGCCGCAACGCACCGGAGTGGGTGGCGGTGACGGCCCGCTGGGTCGCGGAGCAGCGCGGCGACGATCCTGCCGCCCTCGGCGAGGCGCTCGTGCGCGCGTACGACCGGACCTTCCGTCGGCCCTGACGGCGCGCGCCGTGGCGACCGGACGCCTCCCGGTGCGTGCGCCGGGAGGCGCTTGACATCGGGGCCACCACCCCGCTAGTCTGTTAGCACTCTCGATGTGAGAGTGCTAAGCACCGGGCAGGCAGCGCCAAGCCGTCGCCGACTCACGCGGCCCGTGCCCCGCCCGGGGAAGGCGCTCACCGAGTCGAATCGGTCGACTGGACCGGACGCACGGCGTCCGACCGTCGGCGTCCAAGGTCAGGCGGGCCGGTCGCGCATGCGCCCGGGCACCGCCATGCAGGAGGGAAACGCGTTGGCCACCGCCTCTGCGAGCTCCACGAAGCTCCGCCCGCTCGGCGACCGCGTCGTCATCAAGCCCACGCCCCGCGAGGAGATGACGAAGAGTGGGATCGTGCTCCCGGACACCGCCAAGGAGAAGCCCCAGGAGGGCGTGATCCTCGCCGTCGGTCCCGGCCGGATCCTCGACGACGGGAAGCGGGAGAAGATGGACGTCGCGGTGAAGGACAAGGTCCTCTACGCGAAGTACGCCGGCACGGAGTTCAAGGTCGATTCCGACGAGCTCCTGATCCTCAGCCAGAAGGACATCCTCGCGATCGTCGAGGGCTGACGCCCGCGCGCGAGCCTGGGATGCCCCGCGCCAGCGCGCGGGGGCCCGCACACGGAGGGACACACTCTTGGCCAAGCAGGTCGTCTTCGACGACGCGGCGCGTCGGTCGCTCAAGAAGGGCATCGACCGCCTCGCGGACGCCGTCCGCGTCACCCTCGGCCCCAAGGGCCGCAACGTCGTCCTCGACAAGAAGTTCGGCGCCCCCACCATCACGAACGACGGCGTGACGATCGCGCGCGACATCGAGCTCGAGGACCCGCTCGAGAACATGGGCGCGCAGCTCCTCAAGGAGGTCGCGACCAAGACCGACGACGTCGCCGGCGACGGCACGACCACCGCGGTCGTGCTCGGCCAGGCGATGGTCGCCGAGGGCCTGCGCAACGTGACCGCCGGGGCGAACCCGATGGTCATCAAGCTGGGCATCGAGAAGGCGGTGGCCGCGGTCGTCGCCGAGATCGAGAAGCAGGCGCGGCCGGTGAAGGATCGCGAGCAGATCGCCGCCGTCGCCGCGATCAGCGCCGCTGACCCGGAGGTCGGCGAGCTCATCGCCGAGGTCATGGACAAGGTCGGCAAGGACGGTGTCATCACCGTCGAGGAAGGGCAGTCGCTCGGCCTCGACAAGGAGTACACCGAGGGCATGCAGTTCGACCGGGGCTACATCTCGGCGTACTTCGTGACCAACCCCGACCGGATGGAGGCCGTCCTCGACGACGCCCGCATCCTCGTCACCGACAAGAAGATCTCCAGCGTCCAGGACCTCCTCCCGGCGCTCGAGAAGACCGTCCAGATCGGCAAGCCGCTCCTCATCATCGCCGAGGACGTGGACGGCGAGGCCCTCGCCACGCTGGTCGTCAACAAGCTCCGCGGCACCGTCCAGGTCCTGGCCGTCAAGGCTCCGGGCTTCGGCGACCGCCGCAAGGAGATGCTCCGCGACATCGCGATCCTCACCGGCGGCACGGTCATCAGCGAGGAGATCGGGCGCAAGCTCGACTCCGTCACGATCGAGGACCTCGGCGCCGCCCGCCGCATCGTCGCGACCAAGGACGACACCACGCTCGTGGACGGCGCCGGCAAGGACGCCGACATCAAGGCGCGCATGACGCAGATCAAGGCGCAGATCGAGGAGACCACCTCGGACTACGACCGCGAGAAGCTCCAGGAGCGCCTCGCGAAGCTCGCCGGCGGCGTGGCCGTCATCAAGGTGGGCGCGGCGACCGAGGTCGAGCTCAAGGAGAAGAAGCACCGCATCGAGGATGCCCTCTCGACGACCCGTGCGGCGGTCGAGGAGGGGATCGTCGCCGGCGGCGGCACCACGCTCCTCCAGGCGATCCCGGCTCTCGACAGCCTCACCCTCGAGGGTGACGAGGCGGTCGGTGTCGACATCGTCCGGCGGGCCCTCGAGGCTCCGGCCCGGCAGATCGCCGACAACGCCGGCGCCCGCGGCGAGGTCGTCATCGACCAGGTCCGCGACATGAAGAAGGGCGAGGGCTTCGATGCCCTCAAGGGCGAGTACGGCGACATGTTCGAGCGCGGGATCGTGGACGCCGCCAAGGTGACCCGCTCCGCGCTGCAGAACGCGGCCTCGATCGCGGCGATGGTGCTGACGACCGAGACGCTCGTCACCGACCTCCCCGAGAAGAAGGACAACGGCGCTGCCGGCGGCCATGGCCACGGCGGCGGCGACATGGACTTCTAGTCCTTCTCTGCA